>NZ_JBHUEL010000003.1:60000-408053 GCF_042680825.1 Sphingorhabdus buctiana | reverse complement strand
TCATCTCTTCGGTCTCCTATTGCGAGCTCTAAACGCTCAGGTGACCGGCGCAAAACCGTTACAAGTCCACCTGCACTTACATGAGCGATCGGCTGAAGAAGTGCAGGGTGCTCTTTCGCGGGCTGGCAAGCATGTTGATGCGGCTCTTAACTTGATCGCTGGGCGCCTTGGACTTGATCACGACCGAGTTTTCTTCGGCCGGGGTGCAGTTCCTGTGATGGCCCGCTACCTCGACCTGCACAGCGGGCCGATGAGTCAGCAAGAGCGAGACAAGCTGCTTTTCTGGTATGCTCAGGCTGCCATGTGGGGGCGTTTTTCGGGTTCGACAGAGAGTTTCATCGACGCGGATCTTGAAGCTCTATCAGCCGGCGGGCTCGACCGCATGCTGGACGTGCTGCGCCTCTGGCACGGGGGCCTCCGCGTGGAGCCAGGCCATTTTACTGGCTGGAACATGGGATCGCGCTTCTATCCGGTGCTCTACATGCTTACTCGCATGGCCGAAGCTCGCGACTGGGGGACAGGTCTGCCTCTCAAGGCCGAGATGCTCGGCAAGCTCAGCAAACTGGAAGTCCACCACATCTTCCCCAAAGCCCAACTCTATAAGGCGAATTTCAGCCGGGCGGATGTCAATGCAATTGCCAATTTCTGCTTCCTGACCAAGGGGACAAATCTCAATATCTCCGATGAGCGTCCCGAGGTATATTTCGAGGAAATCGAAGCCAACCATCCAGGTGCGCTAGCATCTCAGTGGATACCGATAGATCGCAATCTTTGGCGGATTGAAAAATATCAGGACTTCCTTGCGGCGCGGCGTGAACTGCTCGCTGCCGAAGCGAACAAACAGTTGGCAGGCTTACTTGGCCCTGAAGCGGACCGCTGGCTATCGAATGCTGCGCCTGTTCTTGCTGCGCCAGCAGTAATCGGCGGCTTTGCCTCTGAGGCAGAAGAGAACGAATTGGTCGAGCTCAATGCATGGGTGCAAAATCGCGGATTGGCGGAGGGCTTATTGGGCTATGAGCTGGTGGATGATACCACTGGCGAACAGCGAGCCGTTCTCGACATTGCGTGGCCTCAGGGCGTCCGACAGGAGCTGACCGAGGCAGTCGCGGTCCTGATTGACGAAAGCGCCGAGTTAATGTCTTTGGCCAATTCAGCTGGGTTCAGATGCTTTACTACAGCAGATGCTTTCCGTCAGTATGTGGTTCATGAGGTTGAGGGTGAACCAGTGTCATGATCGATACAAAGACGCGCCTGACCGATTACCCTTTTGCCTTGCAATCAGAACTCCAGGATGCTGCTAACGAGCATGGCTATCGTATAGCTCAGGGGCAGGCAGCTGGGTGGCTGTTCTTTTCGTCTGCCTCGGCTCCGGGTGAAATAGCCGTCGCAGCGACAAAAAACGGCATGTCTGGCCCCTTCTTCCTGTCCGTCGCTCACCCTGGGGCTGCGCGGGAGCTGAAAGCTGAACCGGCGCAACCATGTGCAAAAGGTCATTCAGGCGCCTTTGCCTTTCCAGATCGGGGCGCGCTCTTCGAAGCAGTCAGTATCGTGTACCGCCTGTCACTGAGCCTTCCGACATTGCCGTATGAAGAGTACCTCAGGGATATCGCTGGCCTGGGAGACACAGAGGCAGAACGACTTCAGAAAGCTCGCATAGGTCAGGATCGCTTCCGATCTGCCTTAATGGACTACTGGAATGCGGCCTGCCCATTGACCGGAATCAGGGATCCTGCACTCTTGAAGGCCTCCCATATTATCCCATGGGCAGAATGCCATACGGACCAAGAGCGCTTGAACGTCCACAATGGCCTATTGCTCTCAGCCCTGTGGGACGCGGCCTTTGATAGCGGCCTTGTAACATTTGATGATCGCGGGCGTGCAGTACCTTCGCCGCGCCTGGGGGGAAGTGCTCAAGAAGCCCTAGGGATAGCAACGTCGCCGACACTCGTGCTTTCCGATGAGCACAAAAGTCGGCTCGAATGGCACAGAAATCACATTTGGATCAGTGCATAGTTGCTGCAATCTGGGGCAGAGGCATAGAGCGGAGTTGATGATGGGGCGTGCTCGACGAATGAGTGCTTATCTCAAAATTTCAACCAGAGTGTAAAATAAGTTCATCATTTTCAATGCGATAAGACCATCCACTAAATTAGGTCCGGTCGAGAGCTTCGGAGAATATCGGGCTTAAGAGAGCAAATTTGCCCCGGCACCGCAGATGTGCAGTGGAGAGGCTGTTACCTATAACCCTTGAAATGCTCGGGATTTTTTGCACCTAGCCCATGGAATATAATGATTCCAATGGGTTAAATGGCGGAGCGAGCGAGATTCGAACCCTCGGTAAAGTTTGAGCGCATTTGTCTTATTCCATTCGACTTCGGAGTGAGTTCGAGCAAATGTCGAATTACTGAATCGCGGCCCTCCAAGCCGCAGCCCTGACCGCAAGAACGGCAGGGCTTTGGGTGGTGGAAGCGGCGAATAGCGTCGCTCCGCAAGGAGAACCACCCATGACCACAAACAATTTTACTCAATCCACACGCCCACGACAAACATCCAAGCTGCTCGCTACGCGACCATCCAAAGCCACAATTGTTGCATCCTTACTAAGTCGGAAAACCGGCGCTTCTATTGCAGACATGGAAACGGCAACTGGGTGGCAGCCCCATAGCTACCGAGCTTTTCTATCCGGGCTGCGCAAACAAGGCCGGACGCTGCGAAGGTTCAAGCGGAACGATGGGACGAGCGTTTACAGATTGCTGCAGGTTGGAGCGTCCTAATGAGCCGCCGCTCCTACATGACGCTCGAGAAACTGGCGGGTCTAAACCCTGAGGCGATCAAAGCCGAATGGGCACGTCGTTTTGACGTGCCTGCACCAAACATCTCGCCTGAACTTCTGCGATTGGGGATTGCCTATAAATTGCAGGAACAAAGACTAGGTGGGTTGGACCGCTCGACACGTCTTTTACTACGCCAATTTACAACAAGAACTGGCGAGGAGAAGCAGCAGCTGGCACCCCGCAAACTAACCCCGGGAACCAGATTGGTCCGCGACTGGCACGGTGTTGGACATAGCGTGACAGTTTTAAAGGATGGCTTTGAGTATGACGGAAAGCATTGGAAAACGCTGACTAGCATTGCGAGTGCAATTACCGGCGGGCACCGAAGTGGCCCACTCTTCTTCGGATTGGTGGAGTCCAAGAAGTGAGGACACTCCGCTGCGCCGTTTACACCCGCAAGTCTACCGAGGACGGACTCGAACAGGAGTTTAACAGCCTGGATGCCCAGCGCGAGGCATGTGAGGCGTATATTCTCAGTCAGCGCCACGAAGGGTGGACATTGTTTCCCAATAGCTACGACGATGGCGGCTACTCAGGTGGTAACATGGAGCGTCCGGGCCTCAAGGCATTGTTGGCTGACATCGAGGCGGGGTTGGTGGATGTTATCGTTGTTTACAAAGTCGACCGCCTGACCCGAAGCCTCGCAGACTTCGCAAAAATCGTGGAGCGGCTGGATGCCAGGGAGGCAAGCTTCGTCTCGGTTACGCAAGCTTTCAACACTACCACCAGCATGGGACGCTTGACGCTCAATGTTCTCTTGTCTTTCGCGCAGTTCGAGCGCGAGGTTACCGGTGAGCGCATCAGGGACAAGATAGCCGCATCCAAGAAGAAAGGGCTGTGGATGGGTGGCCCGGTACCACTTGGCTATCAGGTCGTTGAACGGAAGTTGGTTCCTGTGCCCAACGAAGCCGAGCAAGTCAGGACCATCATGCAGAGATATTTGGAGATCAAGACAGCACCCGCTTTGCTCCAACAGCTTCAAAGCGAGGGTGTCCTAACCAAGGTCCAAAACCGGACTGGCGGCCCTCATCGGGGCGGCATCCCTTTCCGAAGGGGTAGCTTGTTTTACCTCCTCAAGAACCCCGTCTATCGCGGCAAGATCGTCCATAAGGGCAAGGTGTATGACGGCGAGCATGAGCCTATCGTCGATGCAGAGCTTTGGGATGCGGTACAGGCTCAACTCAAAGAAAAGGCACCGCCAAGAAAACGGTCGACCAATGACCGCCAAGCGGCACCCTTAAGAGGTCTGCTGAGCGATACCGAAGGCCGACCTATGGTTCCGACTTATGGTTCGAACAAAACACGGCGCTACACCTATTATGAAACGCGCAAGGATTTGGCACGACCGGGTGACCCACCTAGCACCCGTTTCCAACGAGGTCATCTCGAGCAACACATCATAACCCATCTTGAACAACTTCTAACCGACGAGCATTCGCTACGTCGTCTGTCCGGTGTCGAAGAAGCCGGGCAACTTCGCACGATGTTCACTTCTGCCCAGTCGCTGGCATCTCAGTTGCGTGAGTTAGGCAAAGTTGAACCAGTTCTGCGTTCGCTGGTGTCTTCAATCACTTTCAAGACAGACCAGATGGAGATCTGTCTAAAGCCGGATGCGATGGGTATCGCGATAGAAGGCCTTTGGAGGTGGTTCATTGCGCGTCCAACACAAAAGCCATTTCGTGAAGCCAAGTTGCGGATTGATTCCGAGGGATCGACACCCACCTCGGCTGACCTGATCGAACTCTTCGCTGACGCGATGGCCGCGCAGCGGCTTGTTTTTGAGTCACCAGCGCTCAGTCTAAACCAGTTGGCAAAACGTGAAGGGCGGTGCCGAACCCAATTGGCACGACTGCTCCGCTTGTCGTGGATCAGCCCAAAGATAATCGAAGCCATAGCTAATGGCTCTCAGCCCAAGGGACTGAGCCGCCGAACATTGCTCACTCAAGAGTTGCCGATCGAATGGGCTGCTCAAGAGAAGCTGCTAGGCTTTGCAGCCTGAACGCCAAGCGTATCCTAGGTGAAGCCGGGTTTTTCTGGACAGAGAAACCGGCCATTTTTTTGGCCTCTGTCAGCGTTAAGGCCAATCTCTCGCTTCACATAACTGAAATCGACCTATCAAACCGCGCAGAACTGCGCAGTTTTCAGGCATTCGATAACATGACGAGGTGAACAAGTTACCTTGTTGGACTGTCTGGTGCTTTCGAGAAGATTCGAATTTTATGACAATTCCCACCCAGATCTTGTCATTCCATGACACCGCCCAATCAGCAAAGCACAATACGCGCTAACAATGTGCCCCATGCCACTTCACGCACAGTCCAAGCACTAATATCGATGGTGACAGATTGCTCTAAAAGCGCGTCCACAAAATCATTGTTTTACAATAACTTAGGACTGCTTGGTGCGGTCAAGAAGACTCGAACTTCCACGGCCTTTCGGCCACAACGACCTCAACGTTGCGCGTCTACCAATTCCGCCATGACCGCACTCGCCCTGACAGGTAGGAGCGCGCCCCTAGCAAATGGCTATGGGTCGTGCAACCGCAATTGCACGATAATGTCTGCAACCGAAACTGTCGCGATTTGGGGCAAGTGTCGACATCGCTCGAGCTTTTTGCGGGCAGGAGAGGATTTGTCTGCAGATTAACCCTCTTTCGGGATTGCCGACGAGGGTTAACAAATCGTTAAACGCGGTCTGTGACTGGATGGATATCAGCCCTGACCGCTGCGGCGATTGCTGCAACCCCTGCCGTCCCTGTACGCGTTCAGGCGGTGGGCACAGCTACGGTCACGATCGTGCGGATGGAGGCTGTCGATCCGGCAAAGAGCGACCAGCGTGTCGAGCGCGGGACGGCGCGGCAAACAGGGCCACGCGACGGCGCCCCGCAAATCGACTTTTTCTGAAAACGGGTTAGCCGCCCAACGCCCAACCGACGCTGATGCGCGAAGCGGCCAGCGGGACGTCGCGGCGAAGCTGGCTGAAATCGGCTTTGGCGCCAGGTGCCAATGTGCGGACCGGTGCCTTCATCGTCCAGCTATAGACAGGACGTCCGCTGGCATCTTTCAGCGTCACCAGAAGTTCGGGAACGCGCTGTGTTTGTGCGGTTGGATTGACGATCGAGCCGCTGGCAATGAAATAGGGCGAACCGTCAGCATCGCGACCCAGTTCCAGATTGTCGTGCAGCACGATTTTGAGGTCAGGCTCACCAATCGATGAACCAAAACTGTTGTCGAGCCAGCCATAATACCATGTCGCAGCGCCAAGGCCCGTCACCAGTATCGCAAAGGCGATCGCGGCATAGGTCCACAGCTTTGCAGGATTGCGGCGCGGCCGGAACAGCGGTTCGCGCGCAAACTGGCTGCGCGTCTCTACCGGTTCAGGATCGGCGTAGACCACGGGTTCAGGAGCCGGCGCTGGTGCAGGCGTGGTGAAACGCTGGGGAAGCTCTGGCGCCTCTTTGGCTGTCACAGCCGGTTCGTCTGCGAAGGATGCGAATCCGGGGGCAGCGTCTGCCTCTGCCGGTACATCTTCCTGCATCGGCTCGGCCGCAGCTGCGACTGAGGGGGCCACCGATGGGCTTTCGTCGGTTTCGTTGGAAACGGCGTCATCTTGCGCCGGCTCCGCTGCTGTGGGTGGGGCCACGATCGAAGGTGCCGGGGGCGCTGGCGGGCTTTCGATGCCGCTCTGGAACCAGCTGTGCCGACAATTCGCGCAGCGCACCTGCCTGCCATTTGCGCCAATGGCGCTGTCGGGAACGACATATCGGGTCCGACATTCCGGGCAGATCAGCAGCATGGTCTAGTCATAGACACCAGCGATTCGCCGATGCAAGCATATCTGGCGATTATGCTGTGGACGGAGCGCGTTTTATCGCCATCGACGGGCATCCTGCCGTGCAACAAGCCTTTGCGAAGCCGCAACGAATATGCGATGCGGTTGCGCGATGCAAAGCGTTGCCGAATTCGATAATGTGGGCCTGCGGTACGGCACCGGAGCGGAGACACTGACCGATGTCAGCTTCAAGCTGTTTCCGGGCAGTTTCTACTTCCTCACCGGGGCATCCGGTGCGGGCAAGACGTCGCTGCTCAAGCTGCTCTATCTGGCACATCGCCCCAGCCGCGGGGCCATCCGCATGTTCGGTGAAGATCTGGTCGCGATGCCGCGTAGCCGCTTGCCCGGATTCCGCCGCAGGATCGGCGTGGTGTTTCAGGATTTCCGGCTGGTCCAGCATTTAAGTGCGTTTGACAATATCGCCCTGCCCTTGCGCATCGCCGGAATATCTGAGCGCGACCTTGTGGGCCCGGTGAACGAAATGCTCGACTGGATCGGATTGACCGAACGCTCGTCGGCCCGGCCTGCAACGCTTTCGGGGGGTGAGCAGCAACGGGTGGCGATTGCCCGTGCGGTCATCGGCAGGCCCGAAATGCTGGTTGCAGACGAGCCTACCGGCAACGTCGATCCTGATATGGCACTGCGCCTGCTCAAGCTGTTTGCCGCGTTGAACCGGCTCGGGACAACAGTGGTGGTCGCAACACACGATATCCACCTGCTGCAGGAAATCGAAGGTGCGCAGATGATGCGGCTCGACAAGGGCCGCCTTTCGGATCCCACCGGATCATTGCGCCATCCTCCGCGCCCTCTGGTTTTGCGAAATTAGGTGCGCGGATGAGATTGCCCTTCACCGCCAATCCGCACGAGCGACAATTGATACCCGACGGGCGCTTCACCGGCCCGATGCCCTGGGTGATGGCGATCATGCTGTTCCTTTCGTTGATTGCCGCGGCAGCCGCGCTGGCACTGGCACAGTCGGCAAGGCAGGGGAGCGAATCCCTGTCGCGGCAGGCAACGGTGCAGATATTGGAGACCGACGCCGATGCGCGGGTCGCGCAGCAACGCGAAGTCGCTTCGCTGTTGCGCAAACAGCCGGGCATAACGGCGGCGACTCTTGTCCCGGAAAGCGAAGCGCGCGCCCTGCTTGAACCCTGGCTCGGCGATATCGCATCGGACAGCGGCATTCCCGTCCCCGCACTGGTCGAGGTCGAATTCAGCAACGCGCCCGATGCAGCGCGGCTTCAATCGATCAAGCGAGACCTTTCGCGCATCGCGCCGTCGGTACGCATTGATGGCAATGCCCAATGGCTGAAGCCATGGTTCGATCTGATTGCTTCGATGCTCTGGCTGGCGCTTGCCATTGTGTTGCTGTTGCTCTTTGCAACTGGTGCAACCGTCGCCCTCGCCGTGCGCGGCGCGCTCAACACGCACAAGGGCACGATCGAAATCATGCATATGATGGGGGGCACCGACCTGCAGGTGGCGCGCTTGTTTCAACGCCGGGTCGCGCTCGATTCGCTTTTCGGTGGCGTGCTGGGGCTTGCTTTGGCGGTTGTCGTGATCCTGTCGCTAGGTGAGCGTGTGGCGGCGCTTGAACCCGGATTGCTGGCTGGCGCTTCGGTTCCGCTTTATGGATGGCTTCTCTTGCTGTTCATTCCAGTCGCGGTTACGGGTCTTTCAATGGCGATGGCCCGTTGGACGGTGCTATCGGCGCTCAAGAAGATGCTATGATCCGACGCTTCCTCTCTTCGATCCTGCTCATATGGATGCTGGGCTTCATGTGGTTTGCGATCTTTTTGCCGCAACCGGCCGAGCTCGAGCAGACCGACGGCGTGGTGGTGCTGACCGGCGGTCCGAAGCGGATCGACCGCGGGCTTGAGGTGATGGAAAAACGTAAGGCGCGTCGGATGCTGATTTCCGGGGTCGATCTGGACGTGAAGCCGGGGGAACTTGCCGCCGAGTATAAGCGCCCGATGAAGCTGTTCAATTGCTGCATCGACCTTGGTTTCCGCGCAGTGGATACGCGTTCCAATGCCCTTGAAACTGCCCGTTGGGTGGCACGCAACAAAATCACCACATTGCGCGTTGTAACGCATGACTGGCACATGCGCCGGGGGCTTTTGGAACTGGAGATTGCCTTGCCTGACGATGTCGAAATCGTTGCAGACGCCGTTCCGACGCGCCCGAGCTTCTACATATTGTTCCGGGAATATAACAAATTCTGGCTGCGCGGCGCGGCGGCAATTGCCGGCGTTTGAAACCCATGTTCATGCTGCGCTCACTGCTCTTTGGCATCATTTTCTATGTGGGATCGGTGCCCTATGTTTTGAGTGCACTGCTCGGCTCACGCATTTCGACGCCCCTGCTGCGCAAATCGGTGCATGGCTGGAGCCGATTCCACCATGGCTGTGCCCGGTGGCTGCTAGGCATCAAGACCGTGGTCGATGGCACCTTGCCGCAAGAGCCGGTGCTGTTTGCGATCAAGCATGAGGCGATGTTCGAAACGATCGACATGCCGCGCATGTTTCGCCTGCCGGCGGTGATCACCAAGCGGGAACTGTTTGACATTCCCGGTTGGGGCCCGGCCGCAAAGGCCTATGGCATGATACCCGTTGACCGGCAGGCCGGGGCAAGCGGCCTGCGCGCTATGCTGGCGCTGGCGCGGCAGATGCAGGCAGAGGGGCGGCCCATCGTGATATTTCCGGAAGGAACGCGCGTTCCGCATGGCGAGAGGCCGCCATTGCAATCGGGTTTCGCCGGACTCTACAAGCTTCTCGGGATGCCGGTTGTTCCGATCGCCGTCGACAGCGGAAAGCTGACGCCGAAGAATAAGCCTTGGTGGCATAGCGGGACAATGACGTACAAGGTCGGGGAAACCATCCCGGCTGGCCTGCCGCGCGAAGAGGTGGAAGCGCGCGTGCATGCAGCGATCAATGCGCTGAACGATTAGCCGCTTAGCCCGACCTCAGTGCTTGCGCCCGAAATCAGGGGCATCGTCATCCTGCCCCTGTTCGACGATCGAACGGCGGATATCGCGGGTGCGGGCAAAGAGCGCCTCAAGTTCGTCACCCTTGCCATAGCGGATCGCGCGTTGCAGCGCTGTCAGGTCTTCACTGAAACGCTGCAGCATTTCGAGCACGGCTTCCTTGTTGTTGAGGAAGACGTCGCGCCACATCACCGGATCGGACGCGGCAATGCGGGTGAAATCACGGAAACCGCCGGCGGAATATTTGATCACTTCGCTCTGTGTCACTTCACCAAGATCATCGGCAGTGCCAACGATGGTGTAGGCAATCAGGTGCGGCAGGTGGCTGGTAACGGCGAGCACCAAATCGTGGTGCCGCGCATCCATGATTTCGACATCGGCACCAAGGCGTTGCCAGAAGCTGGAGAGCGCCTCAACCGCAGCCTCGGGTGCATCGGCAGGCGGGGTGAGGATACACCAGCGGCCCTTGAACAATGTAGCAAAGCCGGCATCGGGGCCGCTTTTCTCGGTGCCGGCAACTGGATGCGCCGGAATGATGGTCGCCTGCGGCAGCGCTGCAGCCAGGGCCTCTGCCACGCTTTGCTTGCAACTACCCACGTCGCTGACAATGGCATCGGCCGGAAGATCGTCGGCTATCAGTTCGGCGACGGGTCCCATCGCGCCAACAGGGACGCACAAGACCACCAGCCCCGCATCGATGACTGCGGTACCGGCGATGTCGGCAATATCGTCGCAAAAGCCCAATGCGCGAGCGCGTTCGCGCACGTCTGGATCAGCGTCAAAACCGTTCACCCGAACATCGGGCATGTTCGCCTTGATCGCACGCGCCATCGAGGAGCCGATAAGGCCCAGCCCGATGATCGAGACGCGCGCAAAGGGCAGCATCAGCCGTGCCGTTCCAATATCTTGCGCATCGCTGCCATCACACCGAGATTTTCCTCTTCGCTGCCGATGGTGATGCGCAGGCCGTTGGCAAGCCCCTGCCCCGGCAGCCAGCGGACGATATAGCCTTCGTCCATCAGATCCTTGTAGACCGTCTCGGCGCTGACCTTGCCTTCAAAGATCACCATCAGGAAGTTTGCCCAGCTCGGGATCGCGCGAAGCCCATGGTTTGACAACGCGGAAATCTCCCCCTCCATCCAATCGCGCCAGTGCAGGTTATGCTTGCGGCTGTGCGCGACAAAATCGGTATCGGCGAGCGCGGCAATGGCCGCTGCCTGCCCAGCGCTGGTGACGTTGAACGGCGCGCGGATACGGTTCAGCGTAGCGATCAGGCCCGGTTGGCCATAGGCCCAGCCGATGCGCTCGGCAGCCAAGCCATAGATTTTCGAGAAAGTGCGGGTGATGAGGACATTGGCATGCTTGCGCGCCAGATCGAACGATGCGGGACCATCATCTTCCAGATATTCGCCATAGGCCTGATCGAGAACGAGCACGCAATCCGACGGCAATCCGGCATGGAGTCGCGCGATTTCGGCATCGTCGCTATAGGTGCCCGTGGGATTGTTGGGATTGGCGAGGAAGACCACGCGGGTCTTTTCATTAACCAGCGCGAGCAGCGCATCGACGTCGGTGCCATAATCCTTGTCGGGGGCGACAACCACCGTTGCGGCGCATTTACGCGCAGCGATATCGTATACCGAAAAGCCATAGCGAACATAGATGATCTCATCGCCTGCGCCGGCATAGCCCATCGCGATCAGGTTGAGCAGTTCGTCCGATCCGGTGCCGCAAACGATCTGGTCGGCTTCCAATCCATAAGCCTGACCCAGCGCCTCACGCAGCGCGTTCGAAGCCGGGTCGGGATAGCGAGCGAGCGTCGAACGCGCTTCCACCAACGCCGCCGTCGCCTGCTCACTGCAGCCAAGAGGGTTTTCGTTGGCCGACAGTTTGATCAGCACGCGGCCGTCATCGCTCTTCGCCTTGCCAGGCGTGTAGGCGTGAATGGCGTTGATCCAGGGTTTGGCTTCAGGCTGTGTCATGGCGCGCGCCATAGCCTTGCCCCGCCGCCCGTGCAACCAAGCTATTGTTTTAACCGCCTTGCCTGATATGGCGCAAACCATGGGTGAAGACGGTCGCTTTGGCCTCGACAGGCGGACGAAACTGCTGGGGCCGGTACGGCTCGACAGCGGCGTGCAATTTGCGCCCGTGGAATTCGCCTATGAAACCTATGGCGAACTCAACGCCGACAAATCGAATGCGATCCTGGTCTGCCATGCGCTGACCGGAGACCAATATGTCGCCTCAACCCATCCGGTGACGGGCAAGCCCGGCTGGTGGACGCGCTTGGTGGGGGAAGGCAAACCGGTCGATCCATCGCGCCACTGCATCATCTGCATCAATGTGCTCGGCAGCTGCATGGGCAGTTCCGGCCCGGCCAGCTTCGACCCTGGCACCGGGCAGCCCTATGCGATGGACTTTCCCGTTATCACCATTGCCGACATGGTACGCGCACAGGCGATATTGCTCGACCATCTGGGCATTGAACGCCTCGCATGCGTCATCGGCGGATCGATGGGCGGGATGCAGGCGCTCACCTGGGCCTCGCTATTTCCGGATCGGGTGCAGTCGGCGATCGTGATCGCCTCTACCGCGCGGCACAGCGCGCAGAACATCGCGTTCCACGAAGTGGGGCGGCAGGCGATCATGGCAGATCCCAACTGGCAAAGCGGCAATTATTACGGCTCGGTCGACCAGCCCGATGCCGGCCTTGCGGTCGCGCGCATGGCGGCACACATCACCTATCTGTCCGAAGCCGGGCTGACCGAGAAGTTCGGCCGCCAATTACAGGATCGCGAAACCAAGACTTTCGGTTTCGACGCCGATTTCCAGGTCGAAAGCTATTTGCGTTATCAGGGATTGAGCTTTGTCGAGCGTTTCGATGCCAACTCCTATCTCTATATCACCCGCGCAATGGATTATTACGACCTTGCTGAGGAGCATAGCGGCGTACTCGCCAAGGCCTTCCAGGGCACGCGTACCCGTTTCTGCCTGGTCAGTTTTGACAGCGACTGGCTTTACCCGACCATCGAATCGAAACGCATCGTGCAGGCGCTTAACGCGGCCGGAGCTGCTGCGAGTTTTGTCGAGCTATCGAGCCCCTTCGGCCATGATGCTTTCCTGCTAGACGCGCCCGAAATGAACCGCATCATCGACGGTTTCCTGAAAGCAGGCGGGCTATGACAGCACTGCGCCCCGACCTTGCCGTTATTGCCGAAACCATCCCCACGGGCGCGCGCGTTCTTGATGTCGGCTGCGGCGATGGCGCGTTGATGGCGGCGCTACGCGATTCCAAAGGCATCGACGCACGCGGCATGGAAATCGATCCGGTGAATGTTGCCAATGCTGTGACGCGCGGATTGGCAGTGGTGCAGGGCGATGCCGATACCGACCTTGCCGACTATCCCGATGACTCGTTCGACTATGCCGTGCTCAGCCAGACATTGCAGACCACGAGGCGACCCGATCTTGTGCTCGACCAGTTGCTGCGCATCGGTAAACAGGCCTTTGTCTCATTCCCCAATTTCGCGCAGTGGAAGATCCGCTTCGCGCATATGTTTGGCGGGCGGATGCCGGTGACCAAGCAATTGCCGCACCGCTGGTATGATACGCCCAACATCCACCATGTGACGATCGACGACTTCAAAAGTTTTGTTGAGGATCGCGGCTATAGCATCGAAGGCGAATGGTATCTGTCTGGTGAGAAACGGCGCGGCGCTGGGCTTGCCAACCTGCTCGCCGAACATGCGGTATTCCTGCTGAAACGGTAGGTCTAGTTCAGCGTCATCCGGTCGCCTTCGATCGCGACATTATCGACGCGGGCAAGGAAGGACTGGCCGAGCAGCGACACATCAAGCCCCTTGGGGATGATCACCGCCTCGACATCGTCGGCCTGCAAATCGCCGACCGTCACGCTGGCGAGCTTCACCGGCTTTCCGAACACATCGCCATTCACCCCGCGGCCGACATGCTGGAGCTCATCCTCGCTCCAACTGAGGCCCAGCGCTTCGGCATCTTCGCCGTTGAGCGCAATCATGCTCGCACCGGTATCGACAAGGAAGCGGATGCCTGTGCCATCCACCTCTGCCTCGGCATAGAAATGGCCGTCGGGCTGCCGCTCCAGCTCAACCGCATCATAAACGCCCGAACCGACATTATCGGCCTTGTCGGTCTTGGTAATGACAAAATGATTGGTCTCGCCCGTCGCTTCATGCGGAGCAAGGTCGCGCGGGAAGAACCAGCCAATCGCGAGGGCCAGCGCAAAGATGGGCGCGAGCAGTTTCCAATACATTGCCCCGCTTTAGCTGCGTTGGTTTAACCGGCGGTAAACTCCGCAAAATAGCTATAAACCGCATCCTCATCGCGGCTGGCGGCGTCGCGCCAACTTGCGGCGTCTTTCTTGCTGTTGAGCAGCTTGCCTAGCGGTGACACCACCAGCACCGTGGGCGTGCCTTTCAACTTCTTGATGCCAAAGCGCTTGGCGATTTCGAGGTTGCGGCCATTGCCGGTTTGCGGAACACCGACATCGACGAACAGCACCTCGTAATTCTGGGTGATCATGCCAACAAAGCGCGGGGAATCGATCAGGTTCGCGAGTGCGGCACTGTCATGGCACCAGTTTCCGCCCATGATAATGAGCAGTTTCTTGCCCGAAATCGCCACACCTTTCTGCACGAATTCCAGTTCGGACGCGGCATCCGCGGTGGGATCAAAAGCGACCGTCGAAAAGCGGTCTTCGGGCTGCGCCTCGCGATAGGGCGGAGGCGCGGGGACGGGCGTTGGCGTGGTTGAGGGTGCGGCCGCCGCCAGCGCAAACAGGATCGCGTGCATCATCCGCCTTTCGCCAATTCGCCCAATGCACCGCCATCGACGCGATAGATTGTCCATTCGTCCATCGCCTTGGCGCCCAGGCCCAAATAGAATTGGATCGAAGGTTCGTTCCAATCGAGCACCGACCATTCGAGCCGTGCACAATCGCGCTCGACCGCCAGCGCGGCGAGCCGCTTGAGCAATGCCTTGCCGAGTCCCGAACCGCGCGCTTCGGGGCGCACGAACAGATCTTCAAGATAGATTCCCGGCTTCCCCTCAAAGGTCGAGAAATTGTGGAAGAAGAGTGCAAAGCCCTGCGGTTCGCTATCAATCTCACCAATCAGCACCTCGGCATAAGGGCGCGGGCCAAACAATTTTGCCTGCAGCACCGCCTCGTCAAAACGCACCTCGTGCGCCAACCGTTCATATTCCGCGAGGTCGCGGATGAATTGCGCGATGAGGGGTATGTCCTCTGCGCGGGCAGATCGTATCGAAAGCGTCATTTTCCCATTCCCTGTCTGATCCGCGGCCATAGCATGCCCACCGAAAGCCCCGCCATTACCAAAGCGAAAGCGATCAACTTCCACGATTGCAACGGCTCACCCAGCAGCAGCGCCGATGCACCCATTCCGAAAACCGGCACCATCAGCGCCATCGGCGCCACAACCCCGGCGGGGTGGCGGTTGAGCAGCCAGCCCCAGGCCGCATAGCCGAACATGGTGTTGCCAACCGATTGCCAGAGCACCGCAGCCCAAGTTGCGGCATCGGCAGCCTCCATTCCGGCAAGCATTGCCTGCGGCCCTTCAAGCAGCAGCGCGAACAGCAACAGAGGAGGCACGGCAAAGATGCTCGACCATACGACATAGGCGAGCATATTCTGTGGCGCCGCCTGCCGTGCGACCATATTCCCGCTCGACCAGCTGAACGCCGCCAGCAGCACCAGTCCAAGGCCCAGCGGCGTTGCGCTGCCATCGGTATGGAAGGCGATTACCGCAAGCCCGCTACTCGCCAGCAAAAGCGCGACGAGCTGATACAGCCCGACCTTTTCGCCCGTCAGCCGCATCGAGAGAAAGATTGTGAAAAAGACCTGCGTCTGCACCACCAGCGAAGCAAGGCCGGGGGTGATGTCCGCCCGCATCGCGGTGAACAAAATGCCGAACTGCCCTGCCCCGATCAGCACGCCATAAGCGGCAAGGTTGGCCCAGCCGACCTTTGGCCTGGGCAGGATGAAGGCGAGAGGGAAAAAAGCGAGCGTGAACCGCAGCAGTGCCAAGGTCAGCGGCGGCAGATGCTCCAGCGCAAATTTGATGACGACAAAGTTCGTGCCCCACACCGCCATGATGGCCACCGCCAGCAGCAAGTGCATGGGCGGCAGCCCTTGGCGTGTCGGCATTGCCCTGCCCCCGGCCGCGCTCAGGCAGCCTTGCCGTGCAGCGTATCCATGCTGACTGCGGTGCCGGCTTCGATCTCGGCAGCCTTGGCTTCGACCAGTTTGACGATGTGGCCGATCATGTCGGCATCCTCGACATGGTGATCGGTAACGCCCGAGAGATAGACCATATGCTTGCCATTACCGCCGCCGGTAATGCCGATATCGGTCTCGCGCGCTTCGCCCGGGCCGTTGACCACGCAGCCAAGCACCGAAAGCGACATCGGCGTCTTGATATGCTGGAGCGCGTCTTCGAGTTTCTGCACCGTGCGGATAACATCAAAGCCCTGCCGCGCGCAGGATGGGCAGGAGACAACGCGGACGCCGCGGGTACGCAGGCCGAGCGTCTTCAGGATTTCATAGCCGACGCGCACTTCCTCTTCGGGCTCTGCCGAGAGGCTGACGCGGATGGTGTCACCAATCCCGGCCCAGAGAAGGTTGCCGATGCCGAGCGCCGACTTCACCGTTCCGCCGATTAGCCCGCCTGCTTCGGTGATACCCAGATGGAGTGGGCAATCGACCGCTTCGGCGAGGCCCATATAGGCCGATACCGCGAGGAACACGTCGGACGCCTTCACTGCGACCTTGTATTCGTGAAAATCGCGATCCTGCAGCAGCTTGATATGGTCGAGAGCAGATTCAATGAGCGCCTCGGGGCAGGGTTCGCCATATTTTTCGAGAAGGTCTTTCTCCAAACTGCCGGCATTCACGCCGATGCGGATCGCACAGCCATTGGCCTTGGCCGCGTTGACGACTTCGTTCACCCGTTCGGCGCTGCCGATGTTGCCGGGGTTGATGCGCAGGCACGCCGCACCCGCATCCGCGGCCTCAAGTGCCCGCTTATAATGGAAATGAATGTCGGCAACGACCGGCACACGCGCCGCGCGAACAATCTGCTTGAGTGCGGCGGTGCTTTCGACATCGGGGCAGGATACGCGGATGATGTCTACGCCCGCATCTTCACAGCGGCGAATCTGGTCGATCGTCGCCTTGGCATCCGAGGTCAGCGTGTTCGTCATGGTCTGCACCGAAATCGGGGCATCACCCCCAACGGGCACTTTACCGACCATGATCTGGCGGGATTTGCGTCGCGCGATGTCGCGCCAAGGGCGTACGGAAGACATGCGATGCGATATAGGGCGGCTTGCCGCGCGGGGCAATGCGGAGCTTCACCTCTCAAAGCGCCCGGCCCAGCGCCCAAACTTTAAGCCTATGCCTTTGTTAATAGGTGTATTTTACATTTGACTCTGGTTTACAATAGGCGCAGCGTCCGCGCTCCTTGTCCTCAACCGGATATTTGGGTCGCCCGAATGGCGACAAGGTGGGGGCTCCGTATTTCGGGGCACATAAGAGGAGGAAAGTCATGCGTAAATTGATGTTTGCGGCGCTCGTCGCCGCTCCCTTTGTGCTGTCTGCTGCTTCGCCAGCTGCAGCGCAAAATTCGCCTTTCACGCCAGGTGATTATGAAGATGTCGGCATGATCGACGTCAGCGATGGCGGTGGATTCGAATATGCAACATTCCTCGCCAATACATGGCGGAAGAACCAGGAATTTGCCAAATCCAAGGGTTGGATCACTGGCTATCAGGTGCTGGCCAATGTCCATGCGCGCCCGGGAGAGCCGGACATCTATCTGGTGACATCCTTCTCGACCTTGCCAGATGCCGCTGAAGAGGAAAAACGCGCCACGGCCTATCGCGAATTCATGAAGCAGACCGACGCGCAAATGGAGGCCGCATCGGGCGACCGCGCCAAATATCGCACGGTGATGGGTTCATTCCTGCTGCGCCAACTCAACTTCAAATGAAAACAACTGGCGGGCGCGCTTGCAGCGCCCGCCTTTTACCCGCTATGCGAATCGCATGAGCTGGGAGAGAGAGATCGAGCATCTGCGCGAGCGTGAAGCGCTGGCGGAGAAAATGGGGGGCGAGGAGAAGCTCGCAAGGCAGCACGGGCAGGGCAAGCTCGACGCGCGCGAACGGTTGAAGCGACTGCTTGATCCGGATAGCTTTCGCGAGATCGGAAAGATTGCCGGCAAAGGCAGCTATGATGAACATGGCGACCTCGCCGAATTCAGCCCATCCAATTTCATTTTTGGTCGCGGCCGGATTGATGGCCGCCCCGTTGTCGCCAGCGCGGATGACTTCACCGTCCGCGGCGGGGCAGCCGATGCAGCGCTGCACCGCAAATTCGTGCAGTGCGAAAAGATGGCGCACACTATGGGCCTGCCGCTGATCCGCATGATTGATGGCACGGGTGGTGGTGGCTCGGTCAAGACGCTTGAGGATACCGGCTACACCTATGTGCCGGTGACGCCGAGCTGGGAAGACATCATCAAGAATCTGGAAACGGTCCCCGTGGTCGCTCTTGCCCTCGGCCCGACGGCGGGGATGGGCGCGGCGCGCACGGTCGCCAGCCATTATTCGATCATGGTGAAAGGCCTAAGCCAGCTCTTCGCCGCCGGGCCAGTGGTTGCGGCGCAGATTGGCGATGAACTGTCGAAGGAAGAATTGGGCGGCAGCGAAATTCATGCCCGCAACGGCGTGGTCGATGAGGAAGTGGCTAGCGAGGACGAGGCCTTTGCCTATGCCCGCGCCTTCCTATCCTATCTGCCATCATCCGTAGGCAAGTTCGCTGCGCGCACGGCGCCGCACGATCCGGTTGATCGCCGCGATGAAAAGCTACTCTCAATCGTTCCGCGTGAAGACAAGCAAGTCTATTCGATGCGCGCCGTTATGGCGTCGGTGTTTGACAAAGGCAGCGTGTTCGAAATGGGTCGCCGTTGGGGGCGGGCAGCAATCACGGCCTTTGCGCGGCTCGATGGCTGGCCTGTTGCAGTGCTCGCCAGCGATCCGACTTATCTGGGCGGATCGTGGGAGGCGCTGACGAGCCAGAAGGTGAAGCGCTTTGTCGAAACGGCAGAGCAGTTCAAATTGCCCGTCGTCCATCTGGTCGACAATCCCGGCTTCATGGTCGGGCTGGAGGCAGAGCGTACCGGCACAATTCGCTATGGCGTTGAAGCGATGAACGCGGTGTACAAGGCGACAGTACCCTGGGCCTCGGTCATTGTCCGCCGCGCCTATGGCATTGCCGGCAGCGCGATGTCGAATGGCGAACGCTTCCAATATCGTTTCGCTTGGCCATCAGGCGATTGGGGCAGCCTGCCGATCGCGGGCGGGCTGGAAGCGGCGTACAAATCGGAGATTGCGGCAGCGGATGATCCGGCGGCAAAACTGGAAGAGATCAAGGCGCGGCTCAATGCCGTAACCTCCCCCTTCCGCACGGCCGAAAAGTTCAATGTCGAAGATATTATCGACCCGCGTGATACCCGGCCGTTGCTGTGCGAATATGCCAATCTGGCTTGGGCGAAATTGGGGGCGGCCTAGTCACCCCAGCGCCAACGCCAGCCGCCCTCGGTCTTTGCGGCATAGATGGGAAGCGGCGCAAAGCCTGCAAGCAGCAGCAGCGGTAACGCCACTTCGGGTCGATCACCGATGCTGATGCCGAGCCCCATTATGAGTGCGATATGCGCGAGCATCAGCACCCAACCCTGCCATTTCATAGGCAACCCTGCGCCATAACCATAGCGTTTGGCACGGAACCAGGGTTGTTTGTCGAAAAACAAGTGTAGCATTTCAAAACTCCTTTTGAGGGCCGATTGCTATTCGTAGCCAGAGCCTTCTTTCACAGGCGGTCGACCGCGACGCGGTGCTTCGGTCACGCCAACCTTTACCCCGCGCCGGTCGAGTGCTTCGCGTAGGAGCACTTCAATCTCGGCATTCACGCTTCGAAAGTCGGCCGCAGCCGCCCGCTCGATCGCCGCGTACAAGGCGGGATCGAGGCGGAGCGGGAAGGCTTTCTTGGGCGGCGCGGCCATGGTTCAGCTCATTGATACAGCGTGCCGGTATTCACGACAGGCTGGGTGTCGCGCTCTCCGCACAGCACCACCATCAGGTTGGATACCATCGCCGCCTTGCGCTCGTCATCCAGATGGACAACATCCTTTTCAGAGAGCTGCTGCAGCGCCATTTCCACCATCGTGACGGCACCCTCGACCAGCTTCTTGCGCGCCGCAATAACCGCTTCGGCCTGCTGGCGGCGCAGCATGGCACCGGCAATTTCCTGCGCATAGGCAAGATGGGTGAGGCCGCATTCGTCCACGGTGATGCCTGCAACCGCCAGCCGTTCCATCAGCGCAGTGCGCAGTTCAGCCGACACCTCGTCATGGTTTCCGCGCAGCGTGACTTCTTTGTGCTCGATATCGTCATAGGGGTAACGCGAGCCGATGGTGCGTACCGCTGCCTCGATCTGCGCGAGAACGAACGCTTTGTAATCATCGACGTCGAACAGCGCCTGCGCGGTATCGGTAACGCGCCAGACAACCTGCGCCGCAATCTCGATCGGGTTGCCGCGTAGGTCATTCACCTTGATCTTTTCCGAGATCAGATTGTTCGCACGCAGCGAAACCTTGGACTTGCCGATCCACGGCCAAATCCAGCGCAGCCCTTCGTTGCGATCGGTGCCTTTATACGCCCCGAACAATGTCAGCGCGACGCCCTGGTTTGGCTGGATCATGTAAAAGCCGCACGAAACGAAAAGAAAGACGGTGATGCTGAGAACCATGCCGACAAAATCGGCATCGGCCCGATCCGCGACGATGCCCATCATCGCCCAGGCAAACCAGCCGACGCTCAAAAGCATCAGCAAAAGCATCAGATAGCCATTGAAACTGCGCGCTGCCGTTTCCTGGCTGGCATTCAAGGATTTCGAATCGGTCATGTTGCCCTCCACTTAAATATGATATCATATTTATATCAACTGTGAGCGGGCGCAAGTAAAATCGGATGCGCTTTCGGGCAGGCTTGCCATCGCAGGCCGATAATCGAAAAGGGCGGGGTGTTTCCCCGCCCTTTCGTTATTCACTTTTGCGTTTCGCCGGGAACCGGGAAACCGCGCTTCTTCATGATATATTTGACGTCCGGATCGCGACCACGGAAGGCGCGATAGGCTTCGATACGGTCGGATTCGTTGCCGGTGGAAAGCAGCATCGAGCGGAAACGCTCTGCGGTTTCCTTGTCCCAGACATCACCCTTTTCGGTGAAGGCAGCCCAGGTGTCGGCATCCATGGTTTCGGACCAGAGGTAGCTGTAATAGCCTGCCGAATAGCCGTCATCGGCGAACAGGTGGTTGAACTGCGGCAGGCGGTGCCGCATCACCATTTCCTTGGGCATGCCGATCTTGGCGAGCGCCTCTTTCTCAAAGGCGCGCGGATCGGTGACCGGCTCGCTGCGGTTGTGCAGCATCATGTCGAGGATCGCGCTCGACAGATATTCAACCGTGGCAAAGCCCTGGTTGAAGGTGTCGCTCGCCTTGATCTTTTCAACCAGCGCCGCCGGGATCGGTTCACCCGTTTCGGCATGCTTGGCATAGGTGTTGAGGATATAGGGCGTCAGCAACCAGTTCTCGTTCACCTGGCTGGGGAACTCCACAAAATCACGCGGCGTATTGCCGAGGCCCGGCCAGGTGATGTCGTAGTTGAGATAATGGATGGCGTGGCCAAATTCGTGGAACAGCGTCGAGGCATCGTCGATGCTGATCAGCGTCGGCTTGCCGCCCGCGCCTTTCACGAAATTGTTGTTGTTCGATGCGAGCACGATGTCGTTGTCGCCAGTCAAGCGGTTCTGGCTACGATAGGTCGTCATCCACGCGCCCGAGCGCTTGCCGGGGCGGGCGAAGTTATCGAGGTAGAACAGCCCGATTACTTTGCCATCGCGCTTCACCTCAAAGGTGCGGACTTCGGGTTCGAAAACCGGAACCGTTCCGGTATTTTCGGTGAAGCTCATACCGTACAACCGGCCGGCGGCATCGAACATTGCCGAGACCATGTTATCGAGCTGGAAGTAAGGTTTCAGCTCATTCTGGTCGAGGTCATACTTCGCCTTGCGAACCTTCTCCGCATAGTAACGGTAATCCCAAGGTTCGATGGTGATGCCGGCTTTTTCCTTATCGGCAATCGCCTGCATGTCGGCGACCTCTTCCTTCACCCGGGCAACCGCAGCGGGCCAGACCTTCATCATCAGGTCCATTGCCTTTTCCGGGTCTTTAGCCATCGTATCGGCCATGCGATAATGCGCATGCGTCTTAAAGCCGAGCAGTTCGGCACGCTGCTGGCGCAGTTTCAGGATTTCGGCGATTGTCGCGTTGGTGTCATTGGCATCGCCATTGTCCCCGCGCATCACAAACGCGCGCCACACCTTTTCGCGCAAATCGCGGCGCGGCGAATTTTCAAGGAAAGGCTGGATCGCCGAACGGGTGTTGGCAACGGCCCAGCCTTGCTTGCCCTTTGATTCGGCCGCCGCCTTCAACGAAGCGACAAAGCTTTCAGGCAGGCCCGCTACATCGGCGGGATCGGTGAGCAGGATGTAAGTTTCTTCATCCGCGAGCACCTTGTTCTGGAATTCGGAGAATTTCTTCGAGATTTCGGTTTCGATACCGATCAACTTGGCCTTCTGGTCGGCATTGAGCAGCGCGCCATTGCGGACGAGGCCGTCATAAGTCCGCTCAAGCAGGCGCATCTGCGCCTTGTCGAGCCCCAGATTTTCGCGTTTCTGGTGCAGATATTGCACGCGCTGGAACCAGCGGGCATCGAGCTGCAATTCGTTGAAGAAGGCGCTGATCTTCGGTTCCCATTCGGCCTGGATCTTGCGGATCTCTGGGTTCGAAAGATTCGAACTGTGAACGCCCCAAATCGCGAAAAGGCGGTTTACCGACTCGCCCGAAAGTTCGCTCGCCTTGATCGTGTTGTCGAACGTGACCGGTGCCGGATTGGTGAGGATTGCCTCAAACTCAGCCTTGGTCTGTTTCATTGCCGCATCGAATGCAGCAGGGAAATCGGCAGGCTTCACCTTGTCCCATGGCGGCACGCCATCATAGGGCCCGGTCCATGGATCGAGAATCGGGTTGGCCGCAACAGGCGCGGCAGCCGGCTTTGTTGCTTCAGCCAGGGCAGGCATTGCAGTTCCCGCCATCAACAAAATCGATAAGGGCCATGATTTATATCCTTTGATCACATTCGCACTCCTGAAATGGGTGGCGCATCCCGGTCATCAAGGTCCGAAATCGCAATGAGGCCTTGCTTAGCGATAGCCTGCACCAAGGCAAAGCCGGATTCGGGATGGACAATTGAATCCATTATGGAGAAATGTGGTCAGGGTGGTGGCAAACAACGGGTCGGCTCTATGTCCGGCCTGTCTATGTGGACCATCGACATGCAATATCCTGAAAACAACCAGTCTATATTTTCGGCAGCCATTCTTACACCTTCGGCCGCACGGCGAGCCGCTTTAACGGCCCTTGCCGCGGAATGCGGATGCCAAATTCGCAATCCCGAAGAACGGGCCGATTTCCTGCTTGTCGATTTTTGCTCCAAATCAGAGGAAGCCTTTGGAGAATCTGTTGAATTTGAAAGCTATATTGAGCGCGATGTAACCGAAATCCTGGTTTGGGCGCCATTGGACTATGTCGATACAGCATATGCAATGCTATGGCAGCATGAATGCCATTTCATCGTGGAGGCCGGCGATTGGCCGGCAGTACCAATCCTGTCAGGGGCGTTTCGCCAAGTGACGGCCAGGCTGGTCCATGAGAGGGCCCGCGATGGCGAAATGGGCGCACTCAACCGCATCAGCAACGAACTGGCAGATTTCGCGCGAACACTGGCCCGCATTGCCGAACAGGATCGCGATACAAACAACAATGTCCAGGACAAGCCGATAGGCTTTCGGCACGCCAGCCCGGATAGTTTCCGGCCTATAATCCAGCCAACCGGTCGCAATACAACATTCGAAGCCCGCCATGTGCGCGAGCTGATCAAGCTGCGTCGCATGCGCGACCGATTGCTGGGAGCAGACCTATTCGCCGATCCGGGCTGGGATATCCTGCTCGACCTTTTCGCCGCGCAGGAAGAGGGACAGCAAGTTTCGGTTTCCAGCCTGTGCATTGCCGCCGCCGTTCCGCCAACCACCGCGCTGCGCTGGATCACCAACATGACCGAGGCGGGCTATCTGGTGCGGCGACAGGATCCGAACGACGCGCGACGCGTCTATATCGAATTGTCAGACCTGATGTCGGCAAAGCTGCGCGACTATTTTGAAACGATAGCCGACAGGGCCATCATGCCGATATGACTTGCCTTACCGGCAGAGCTTTGGCAAAGGCGGCGCTTGTCCTGCGTGCGGGCGCTTAGCTCAGTTGGTAGAGCATCTCGTTTACACCGAGAGGGTCAGCGGTTCGAGCCCGTTAGCGCCCACCAGGACGGACTTCGCTTAGTCGTTCATCTTGCAGCAAGCATTGGAAACGCATTCTGTGGCGATGGTAGGGATCAGCTTCAAATCAGCGATTGGCGCAGCTTTGCTGGCGGCGTTCTTGGGCAGCCCCGCGCACGCCACGTTGAGCGTTTCGCCATTCAATGCCAAAAAAGCACCGGCAGCCATTTTGCTGAAATCCAAAGGTCAGCGCGAATCGGCGGACTCG
The DNA here is from genome assembly GCF_042680825.1 of Sphingorhabdus buctiana. Taxonomy (NCBI): domain Bacteria; kingdom Pseudomonadati; phylum Pseudomonadota; class Alphaproteobacteria; order Sphingomonadales; family Sphingorhabdaceae; genus Sphingorhabdus; species Sphingorhabdus buctiana. Next base: position 383,632 of record NZ_JBHUEL010000003.1, on the reverse strand, counting down.
CGTCAGCAAAATTGCAAACCATCGGTCCGCTCGATGACCGAAGGCCAACCAAGCCGCAATTGCAACTGCCCCAAGCCGCGCCCCATCCTGATGTGAGCTGACGCTAGGCTGCTTCGTCGAGCAGCTTTGCTATTTCGGCATCGTCCCACTCGACCCCGCCGATGATCCGCCACACTTCCTTGCCCTGACTATTGTACAGGATCGTTGTCGGCAGCGCGACCGTTCCCCCCACGGCAGAGGATAGGGCATTATCGGGATCGGTATAAGGCTCCAGATTGGCGATTCGGGCCGAATCGAAAAAGGCGCGCACCGGTTTTGCCCCCTGCAAGTCCTGCGACACCGCAATCACCGATACTTCACCCTCTTCGAGCACAGCGAGATTGTCCAAAGTCGGCATTTCCGCTTTGCACGGGGCGCACCATGTTGCCCACAAATTGACGAGCAGCGGGCGTCCGGCAAAGTCGCTGAGCGATACCTCGCGGCCATCGGCACCCGTGAAGCTGGCATCGGGTGCAGGGCGCCCGGCGAAACGGTAACTGAGTTCGGCCTTCAGCCCGCTCTTGCTTTCAAGACCAAAACCCTGCTTGGCTGACTCTGCGCCAGTGGCGGGTTCCGCTTGCCCCGATGGCGCAGTTTCCCTATCGCAGGCCGCCAGAAACAGCGGCCCGGCCAAGAGAAGGAACAGGATCATTACCCGCGGCACATCAAACTCCAGCAGCATGTGGGGCGGCCGGTTTGGCGCTGGCCCAGCAGATGTCATGCGCGAGATAAACGCCTCCATCCCCGTCGACAAGCGGCTTTGGCGGCAGGATATCGCTGGCAGCAAGGCACATGCGCAAATGCTGGGCGCACAGGGCATCCTTGATGCCGCCGATGTCGAGGCCATCCTTGGCGGGCTGGAAGCCATTGAGCGCGAATATGAAGAGCAGGGTGTGCCCGAGCACATCGAGCTCGAAGACATCCATATGCAGGTCGAAAGCCGCCTTCGCGAACTGATCGGCGATGCGGCGGGGCGGCTGCACACCGCACGTTCACGCAATGACCAGGTGGCCACCGATTTCCGTCTTTGGGTGCGCGGCGCATGTGCAGAGGTCGATAAGGCGCTGGCAGGATTGCAAGCTGCTCTGGTGGAGCGTGCCGGCGAGCATGCGGAAAGCATCATGCCCGGCTTCACCCATTTGCAGGTCGCCCAGCCGGTAACGCTCGGACATCATCTGATGGCCTATTACGAAATGGCCAAGCGCGATCGCAGCCGTTTCGCCGATTGCGCGCGGCGGATGAACCAATCGCCTTTGGGTTCGGCTGCTCTGGCAGGAACATCCTTTCCGATTGACCGGCATGCGACTGCACGCGCGCTCGATTTCGACGCACCCACCGCCAACAGCATGGACGGAGTATCCGACCGCGACTTTGCGGTCGAATATCTCGCCTGCGCCGCACAAACGGCAATCCACCTTTCACGCCTTGCTGAAGAGATGATCCTTTGGGCCTCGCAGCCCTTTGGTTTCGTCAAACTTCCCGATGCCTGGTCGACCGGAAGTTCGATCATGCCGCAAAAGCGCAATCCCGATGCCGCCGAGTTGGTCCGCGGGCATGCGGGTCGCATCATCGGGGCATTCACCAGCCTGATGGTCACCATGAAGGGCTTGCCGCTTACTTATTCCAAGGACATGCAGGACGACAAAGCACCGTTGTTCGAGGCGCATGACCTGCTCGACCTGTGCCTTGCGGCGATGACCGGAATGGTAGGCAGCGTCACGTTCGATGCTGCGCGGATGCGCGCGGTTGCCGCCAGCGGCTTTTCGACTGCGACCGATCTCGCGGACTGGCTGGTGCGCGAACATGGGATTCCCTTCCGCGAAGCACATCACATCACCGGCAGCGCGGTAAAGCTGTGCGAGGCACGAGGAGGCGAGTTGGAACTGCTGACGGCAGAGGATCTTGCGACTATAGATTCACGGCTTGCCGGAACCAGCCTGCCCGATTTTTCGGTTGAAGGATCGGTGCGCAGCCGCACCAGCGCTGGCGGGACGTCCCCGGTTCGGGTAAAGGAAGCCGTAGAGGCGGCCCGAAAGGAACTCGGATCATGATGCCGACGCGCAAATGGATGGCAACAGCAGCATTCACAATCCTGCTCGCGGCATGCGGCAAGGTTGGCGATTTGCAGCCGAAAGCTGGTCAGTCCATGCCCGCCAAGGCTTATGGCCAGGCGGAGGCACCCGGCTCGGAAGAGCTGATGACGCCCGATGTCCAGACCCGCCCTGGACGGAGCGATGAACTGATGCGTCGTTCAGAGCGACGCCGCGATGATCCTTTTGACCTTGCGCCCGGCGCAGAAGCGGATAATGGCGACGCGCCCGCGGAATCAACCGCACAAGATCCGAAGAAGCCCGGCTGAAATCCATCCCATGGACCATTTCCAACTGATTGATGGCGTCATGCACGCCGAAAACGTTCCACTGACGCGAATTGCCGATGAGGTCGGTTCGCCTGTCTATGTCTATTCGCAAGCAACGCTGGTGCGCCACGCGCAGGTGTTTCGCGAAGCGCTGACCAAGGCTGGAATCGAAAACCCGCACATCGCCTTTGCGATCAAGGCGAATCCCAATCTGGCCGTGCTGAAGGTGCTGGCAGGTGAAGGCTATGGCGCCGATGTCGTTTCGGCTGGCGAGATGAATCGCGCACTGGCCGCCGGCGTGCCTGCAAAGGACATTGTGTTTTCAGGCGTCGGCAAAAGCGCGGACGAGATGCTAGCTGCATTGAAGGCGGGCATCGGCCAGTTCAATATTGAATCCGAAGAAGAAGGCCGCGAACTCGCCGCCATTGCAGAAACGCTAGGCTATCGCGTGGATGCGGTGCTGCGCATCAACCCCGATGTCGACGCGCAAACCAACGCCAAGATTTCGACCGGCAAGGCGGAAAACAAATTCGGCCTGGGCCTGCACCAGGCGCAAGGCATTTATGCGCGGCTTGCTGCTTTGCCCGGGCTCAACATGCGCGGGGTCGCGCTGCACATCGGCAGCCAGCTGCTCAACCTTGAACCGCTCGAAACCGCTTTTGGAAAGATCGGCAAGCTTATCGCCGACCTGCGCAATTCAGGCCACAGCATAACCCATGTCGATCTGGGTGGCGGCCTTGGTGTGCGCTACAAGGAAGGTGACAATCCGCCGCATCCCGATGAATATGGCGAGATGGTTGCCCGCGCGACCAAAGGCTGGAATGTCCAGCTGATGTTCGAACCCGGCCGGGTCATTTGCGGCAATGCCGGCGTGCTTGTTACCAAAGTAATTCGCGTGAAACCCGGATCGGGCAATGTTCCGTTCGTCATCGTCGATGCGGCAATGAACGATCTTGCCCGCCCTGCGCTCTACGATGCCTGGCATGATTTCGAAGCGGTCGAGCCCGATGGCAACCGCTTTACCGCGAACATCGTCGGCCCGGTTTGCGAAACCGGTGATACCTTTGCGATGGCGCGCGAAATCGATACTGTTCAGGCTGGCGATCTGGCGCTGTTCCGCACCTGCGGTGCCTATGGCGCAACCATGGCGAGCACTTACAACAGCCGTGGGCTGGTGCCCGAAGTGTTGGTCAGCGGGGATCGCTATGCTGTCGTTGCCGAAAGGATCGTTCCGGCAACAATCCTCGACGCCGAACATGTCCCCGATTGGTTGGCCTGAGCAACGATGAACCAACTGCCGCTTTTCGTCACGATCCGCGGCAAGCCTGTCATCCTGCTTGGTGAAGGCGATGCAGCCGACGCCAAGAGACGCCTGATCGAACGGGCTGGCGGTGTTTGTGTTGATGAAAGCGATCCGGAAGCACGCTTGGCATTTGTCGCGATCGAAGACACCGAAGAAGCCGCTATTGTGGCGGCCCACCTGAAGAAACGCGGGCGACTGGTCAATGTCGTCGACCAGCCTGAACTGTGTGATTTCACCACCCCAGCTATAGTGGACCGCGATCCCTTGCTGATCGCGGTGGGGACGGGCGGCGCCTCGGCAGGACTCGCAAAAATGGTGCGGCAGGCGATTGAACGAATTCTACCGGCACGGCTCGGCGAGCTTGCCCTGAGGCTGCAATCAGCGCGCAACCAGATGCGCGCGCGATGGTCTGACGGGCCGACACGACGCCGCCAATTGGATACCGCGCTTGCGCCCGGAGGGTTTCTCGATCCGCTCGATCCGGACAGCGCGGACAAAGTGAGTGAATGGCTTGAAGCCACCGAACAAACTCCAGCCTCCGGCGTCTTTCTCGTCGAACTTTCATCGCCCGATCCCGAAGAACTGACCCTGCGCACAGCCCGTTTGCTGGGTCAGGCCGACCATGTCTATGTCGATGGCCCGATTGGTGACGATCTGGTCAATCGCGCGCGTGCCGATGCCGTTCGGCATTCGGGCGCCCCCGAAACGGAAATTCCATCCGGGCTTGTCATCCATTTGCGACTGCGTCACGGATCGGTGCATGACTGAAATCTCGCGCGACAATCCCCTCCTCTTCTTCGGCTGCGGCAATATGGGCCGGGCGATGCTCGATGGCTGGATTGCAGCTGGAATTGATCCCGCAGCATTTATAGTGGTCGACCCGATGGCGCAGGCGCTTCCAGAGGGCGTCCGGCACTTTGCTGATGCGTCGATGGCAGGGTCCAAAGCCAGAATCGCGCTTGTCGCGGTGAAACCGCAAGTCTTCCCACAGATATCGAATGAACTTACTGACATAGTTGCAGGCGACGCCATTGTCATTTCGGTCATGGCCGGGGTGCGGGTGGAAACATTGCGATCCGCGCTTCCAGGGCGGAAGATAGTACGGCTTATGCCCAACCTTGCGGCCAGCCTCGGCAAGTCACCGCTTGGCCTGTTCGAGCCTGATGGCGATGCGCAACTGCGCGCTGGAATCGAAAAATGTCTAGCGCCACTGGGCACACCGGTGTGGATCAACGAAGAAGTTTTGATGGATGCCGTTACCGCACTTGCCGGATCGGGCCCTGCATTCGTCTATCGGTTTATCGATGCGCTGGCCAAAGCAGGCGAGTCATTAGGCCTCAACCCTGCAGTTTCCGCGACACTTGCCAAAGCCACGGTCGACGGTGCCGTTGATCTTGCCATCGCGTCCGACGCTAGCCCCGAAGAATTGGCGCGCCGCGTTACCAGCCCTGGTGGGACAACCGCGGCAGGGCTGGAGGTACTCGATGGCGGATTGCAGCAACTGATCGATGCAACGCTGAAAGCCGCCCGCGATCGCGGAGTCGATCTGTCCAAGCCCATTGAGCAATGAATAAGCCGCCCCGAAACCGGGACGGCTTTGCGTATCCGTTGGGTAATCGGATCAGCGATAGAAGATATGGTTGTCGATCGAACCAAGACGCTTCAGGCGCCAGCCGGGCGATACATGGCGCGCATGAAAGAACAGCGCGCCTTCAACGGGGCTTTTCCAGCTATCGTTAAGCGCGATCTGGGTGATCGCGACAGCGTTGCGCCAGTGCAGGCTGCTCGTGTTTATCGAAGGCATCTTTCCACCGCGAATAAAGGAAAACTGGCTTTTCTGGTGAACAACACCGCAAAGCGAGGTGGGAAAGCGGCCGGATTTGGCGCGCGCCATAACGACGCGAGCAACCGCCAACTGGCCTTCGAGCGATTCACCCTTGGCCTCAAAATAGACGGCGCCGGCAAGGCAGCGCGCCTCAGCATCGAGATCTTCGGCTTCACCTTGTGCACGAACCAAGTCGGCGAGACTTTCGGCCTTGCCCACATCGTCCGTTGAACTGATTTCTGCGGCAGCCGCGGACGTACCCGTGCCAGGAGTGAAAACGATATCGCCATTTTCGAGGGTGGTTACCGAAACTGTGTCGGTGGATGCCGAATTGAGTTCAGCTTGGTCGGCGGCAAGTATTACAGGATCAACACTGATCGTCTGAGCCGACAATTTTTCGCCATTGGATGCGCCGAATGCAAAACCAGCGTCCGAATAAGCAGCTCCGCCAAGTAGCGTGAGCGAAACAACCGCAGCAGGTGCGGTCTTGAGGAGGAATTTCATTATAACTGTTCATTGTGCGGCCGTGTCGCCAATGACGCCAGGTTGGTACTTTGCTTATTGCGGCGTCAAATCTTCCACTTCCGACTCGCGTGTTTGCCCTGTCCTACCCCAGAACGTCTGGGCAACCTTCGCTGTCTGGCCGCGCATCTATTGTGCGGCGCAACAATGTCAATTCAACGCGGTAACAATGTCGGTGAACCGTTGCTCAAACGGGACGTCCAGTTCCAAAATCCAGATATCGGGGTCGCGAACCACTCTTCGTTCCAAATATTCGGAAATTTTTTGTTCTTTTTCAGTATCTTCTATGGTTACTTCGGACCAGACAGGCGAACCGTCGATGCTGGGAAAACGCTCAAAAAGGGTGGGATTCTGCCCTTTTTCGCGCCTCAACAGCAATATCGAACCCGCAGTCCGGTCGCCCTTGCGAAGCACGACCGCAAAAGCATTCTGCGCCTCCGCTGTGCGGATCAACGCCGAAACAATGATATGCGAGGCGAGCCGCGGCTCGATCATCGAATGCTGCGACCGCTGCGGTCAGGCAGCATCGCGCTCCTCGATCGGGCTCAACAGGGCAAACAAAGCCCCGGCATCCTTGGCGCCGCGCAATTGCGCGCAACTCGCCTCGTCCCGAAACATCCGCGACACCTCTGCCAAAGCCTTGAGATGCGATGCCCCGTCATGGACAGGTGAGAAAAGCGCAAATGCGAGATCAACCGGCTCGTCATCGACCGCACCATAGTCCACGGGCTTGGCGAGGCGGACAAAAACACCTGCCGGTGCATCAAGACCATCGACCTTGCAGTGGGGAATCGCGGTGCCGCCACCAAATCCTGTGGGCCCAAGACGCTCACGTTCCATCAGCCCTTCGTGGACCGCAGACGCATCAACACCATAATTTTGGGCCGCCAGTTTTGAAACGGTATCCAGCAGGCAATTTTTATCGGCGCATTCGATGTCAGCGATTATCGCGCCATCGACCAACCGAGTTGTTATACGAATCATCACACTACCCCATTGCCCCGGTGAAATGCACCGAAGCAATATTCAAATTATTGATCCCTAAAGTGAATATGCTCTGACTGTGGTCGCTTTTCAGGTTGCGGATCTAGGTTCAACCCACCCGATCGTGCCATCTTCGCGGCGGTAAACCATATTATGGCGTCCAGTTCCAGCATTTTTGAAGAGCAGTGCCGGTGTGTTACGCAAATCCATCAACATGACCGCATCGGAAACGCTTGATTCAGGGATGTCGACGCTCATTTCCGCGACGATGACCGGGGCTTCGGGCGGAGGCGATTCCGTTTCGACGTCGCCCGCATCGAATACAGTATAGGCCGCCTCTTCCTGGCGCAGGGCATGGGCGGTTTGCGAATGCCTGTCCTGCAGCCTGCGCATGTAACGGCGCAATTGCTTTTCGATTTTTTCGGATGCGCCATCAAAAGCGGTTCGGGCGTCGGATGCTTCGCCCCGGCCTTTCAGGATCAGGCCTTGCATCACATGGACAATGATATCGCAGGAGAATTTGTCGTGCGGCGCACGCCCGAAAGTCGCCTGCGCAGAGAGTGCCTTGGAAAAATATTTGTCGGCGATCGCCCCAAGGCGGGTTTCGACATGGGTTCGCAGCGCTTCGCCGGTTTCCAACTGATGCCCCGAGACCCTTACATCCATGGTTCTTCTCCTTGTTTATGCCCTCGGTTTATCGAAGGCGGTCAATCACTCGGCGCCAGTGCGCGCCGCTCCTCTTCGGTCCACAGCGCATCCTTGATCGTACCAACAAATGCGCGGTGGCGTTCGAGTTCTTCAGGCAAAGGTTGGTGCGGACGCGGCGTGCGGAATGGACGATCGGTACGGACCAGCGAAATGCGGGTCGTTTCGATCTCTACACTGACGGCCAGCGAATCCCCAAAGCCAAGTCCGATCTGCCGCCCACCGGTCAGTTCAATGTAAAGCTGTGCGAGTAATTCGGCATCGAGCAGCGCGCCATGCTTGGTGCGGTGGCTGCGATCAATTCCATAGCGGGTGCACAGCGCGTCGAGCGAGAGTTTGGCGCCCGGGTGCCGGGTGCGCGCGATCGCAATGGTATCAACCATCCGGCCCATATCGATGGCTGGGCGGCCGCACCGTTCGAGTTCCATATTGAGGAAGCCGAAATCGAAACTGGCATTATGTGCAACAAGCGGGCTGTCACCCAAAAATTCGAGCAGCGCGTCAGCCTGGCTCGCAAAGAGCGGTTTGTCGGAGAGGAATTTGTCCGAAAGTCCGTGCACAGCTTCAGCAGCTGGGGGCATCGCACGTTCAGGATTGAAATAACAGTGGAAGGTGGCGCCGGTCATCACCCTTCCGACCATTTCGATGCACCCGATCTCGACCATCCTGTCTCCGGTGAGCGGGTCGAAACCTGTGGTTTCGGTGTCGAAAATAATCTCGCGCATTCTATCGATTCATATCGGCCTATTTCGCTGAGTCTGCAAGGCTCGCGCGCAAATTTTTAATGAGTGTGCGCACTTGCTCTCGCGTGTCGGCGATGCTGGTGCCGGTATCGATGACGAAATCGGCGCGTTTGCGTTTTTCCGCATCGGGCATTTGCAGCGACAGGATGTGCTCGAACTTCTCGATTGTCATTCCCTCACGCGCCAATGCCCGGCGGCGTTGCTGTTCGGCGGGCGCAGACACCACCAATATCTTGTCGACCCCTTGATGGCCGCCTTTTTCAAAGAGTAGCGGAATATCGAACAAGACCATTGGCGCATCCCGATGCGCATCGAGAAATTCGGCGCGCAGCTTGCCCACCGCTGGATGGATGATTCCCTCCAGCCGCACCAATTTCTCCTTGTCGCCAAGAACAATCGGCCCAAGTTTCAATCGGTCGACGCCGTGTGGACCAGTTGTTCCGGGAAAGGCCGCCTCGATTTCCGCCACCAGCGCGCCACCAGGACCTTGCAGTTTGTGAACAGCGGCATCGGCATCGAAATGGGGGATGTCCTCATCGACAAACATCTGTGAGACAGTCGATTTTCCCATCGCGATCGATCCGGTGAGGCCGATGATGAGCGGGCGTTTTTGTGTGTCGGTCATTTGAGCAGCAGCGCCCGTAACTCGTCTTCGCAATCTGCCGGGGGTGCCTGTCCAAAGAGGAGTTCAAATGCAAAAGCTGCCTGGCCTATCAACATGTCGAGGCCGTCAACGGTATCGAGTCCAAGATTTCGGGCTTGGGCCAGAAGTTGGGTTTCGAGGGGACTGTAGACAATATCATAAACGACCGCATTTTCTGGGAGCGGCGACAGGTCTATCTCCAGTGGCGGTTGGCCAGTCATCCCCAGCGGACTCGAATTCACCAGCAGCTCGGCTGGCGGTAACGGCGCATCCATCTTGAGCACCTGCCCTTTCAAGCCAAAATGGCTTAACAGCGCAGCGGCCTTGAGCGGGCTGCGCGCCAATATCGTCACCGATCCGATATCGGCCTGTGCCAGGGCAAAGAGAATCGCCCGCGCCGCTCCGCCGGCACCGACGACAATGGCATCGCGGTGCGCCCATTCATCTTCGGATATCGGTGCGAAGAATCCGGCAGCATCGGTGTTCGTGCCGACCAGCGCTCCCTTCTCGTCGCGGAACACGGTGTTGATTGCCCCTATGGAGGAACGGATACCGCCCGGATCGGTAACATGGTCGAGCGCTGCAATTTTGTGCGGAATCGTGATGTTGCATCCGCGCCAGTTCGGATCGTTCCGCCGGGTTTCAAAATAGTCGGCCAAACCTTCGGCAAGGACGTGCTGCGTGCGATAATCACCCAGAATTCCCAGTTTTTTGAGCCAAAACCCGTGGATAAGCGGTGATTTGCTGTGCTTTATCGGATCACCAATGACCTCGGCATAAGCCTGTCCCATGCCTGGTTGGAAAGACGTCATGACGCGATTTCCTTTCGTTCGCGCAAGAATGCCAGCAGCGGCAGTAACGGCATACCCATGATGTCGAAATGATCCCCCTCAATCTTCGTGAAAAGTTGCGCGCCTTCGCCTTCGATCTGGTAACAACCGACACAATATCGGATCTGATCCCAGTTCCGGTCGACATACTCGTCAATAAATTCATCGGACAGCGGCCTGACGAGCAGCCTGACGACGCCAACATGGCGCCAAACAGGAATGCCTGCCGCCGCGGCTACCAGCGCGCTGAACAAACGGTGGCTTTTGCCCGACAACATCTTCAGCTGCTCGCGCGCCTGCTCCGGGCTTTCCGCTTTGCTGAGCAGTTGTCCATCGTCGATGGCCAGGACCTGGTCTGCGCCCAAAACCAAGGCGGTCGGATGCTTGGCGGAAATTTTAAGCGCCTTTGCTTCTGCCAGCGCATCGGCGAGATCGCGTGGGGAAAGATTTTCCTGTTCCAGCCCAAGCTTCAGCGCCTCTTCGTCGACCATCGGCGCCATAGCGTCAAAGCTTAAGCCCGCATTTTCAAGAATTTGCCTTCGCGCACTGCTTGTCGAAGCAAGTATGATCTGGCTCAAGATTCGCCCTCCGTCATCTTGGCCTGCCCTTGGCTGTTACGTTCATTGAACAGGTTGATGATCGCCGCAGCGCTCTCTTCGATCGAGCGGCGTGTTACATCGATGACCGGCCAGCCATTGTCGGCAAAGATTCGGCGAGCGAAGGCGATTTCCGCTTTCACCTTGTCTTCGGCAACATAGTCCGTGTCGGGTGCCTGGTTGAGCGAGAGCAAGCGATTGCGTCGAACCTGCACCAGACGGTCGGCGCTGGTGACAAGGCCAACAACCATGGGATGCTTCAAGGTATAGAGCGCAGCCGGTGGGGGCGATTCAGGAACCAGCGGAATGTTCGCGGTCTTGTACCCTCGATTGGCAAGGTAGATGCTCGTCGGGGTCTTCGATGTGCGCGATACACCGGCGAGGACGATATCAGCTTCCTCCCACTCATGATGGTTGAGCCCATCATCATGGGCGATGGTATATTGGATCGCTTCGACACGGGCGAAATAGGCGGCGTCGAGCGCGTGCTGCCGCCCTGGCCGGGCCTTCGCCTGTTGGCCCAAAATGCCGGAAAGTGCATCGGTTACCGCATCCAGCGCGGCAACGGTGGGCAGTCCCAAGGAACGGCACCGTTCCTCCAGCTTTTGCCGCATTGCCAGATTGACGAGGGTGAAAAGCACCAAGCCCGGATTGGCGGCGACATCGACAAGGATGCGTTCGAGATGCGCTTCGGACCGAACCATCGGCCAGAAATGCTTGACCACATCAACCTCGTCGAACTGCGCGAGTGCCGCCTTGGCAATATTCTCCAGCGTTTCACCGGTGGAGTCCGATAACAGGTGGAGATGGATGCGGTTTTGCAAAAGACTTTTCCCTTAAGCACAGCTTTGTGGGCTGCTTGGGGATAAATCAAGGGATGAAAATGGGGATGGCTTTTATGCCGGATGCATCCTGACTCTCTCTCGGATTCGGGCACAGTTCATCCACAGCCGGAAAGCCTGTTCCACAGCCTGTGAATAACGGGGAAAGCCGTAATCGAATCGTGCCAATCCAAGCGGGCCGGAGAGTCAATATGTTGGCAAAAGATAGATATGTGCCTAAGGGCCACACTTGCCCACAGCGCATCATATTTCATCATCCTTATATCTATTATTTGTTTATTGGATTCCTGCATGGCGACCGAACTGCCCGTACGAAAATTGCTCGCCGCCCTGCGAGGGGAAAAGCCTGCAGTGCCGCCAATATGGCTGATGCGTCAGGCTGGTCGCTATCTTCCCGAATATCGTGACCTTCGTGCGCAAAAGGGCGGATTCCTCGAGCTGGCCTACGACAGCGATGCCGCTTGCGAGATCACATTGCAGCCGATCCGCCGTTTCGGTTTCGATGGCGCGATCCTGTTTTCGGATATCCTCGTCGTCCCGCATGCCATGGGGCAAGATTTGTGGTTCGAAACCGGAGAAGGCCCGCGACTGGCACCCAAGCTCGCCGAACATGATTGGCAGAAGCTGGTACCTGCGCCTGAGCGCCTCAACCCGGTTTATGAGACAGTTCGCAAGGTACGAGCCGCCTTGCCCGCCGAGACCACCTTTCTGGGTTTTGCAGGCAGCCCCTGGACCGTGGCAACCTATATGGTCGCCGGACAGGGCAGCAAGGACCATGCAGAGACGCGCAGCCTTGCCTATGCAGACCCGGTGAAGTTTGGCGAACTGATTGACGCCATAACTGCAACGACCATTGCTTATCTGTCAAAGCAGATCGAAGCGGGAGTCGATGCGGTGCAATTGTTCGACAGTTGGGCCGGTTCGCTCTCCCCGGCGCAATTCGAACGCTGGGTGATAGCGCCCAATGCGGCGATCGTCTCCGCATTGCGTGCGCGCCATCCCGATACACCGATCATCGGTTTCCCCAAGGGTGCGGGGGGTAAGCTTCCTGCTTATGCCCTTGAGGTACGCCCTGATGCGTTGGGCCTCGATGAAACTGTCGATCCGCTATGGGCACATGCCTCGCTGCCCGAAAATCTTCCGGTGCAGGGCAATCTTGATCCGCTGGCACTGATGGCGGGTGGGGAAGCGCTTGAGTCAGCGGTTGCGCATATCCTCAAGGCGTTTGAATCGCGGCCGCATATTTTCAATCTCGGCCACGGCATTTTGCAGCACACCCCCATTGCGCATGTCGAAAAGCTGCTTAATTTGGTCCGCGGGGGATAACCAAGGCGGATTCCCGAATGACGGAAACCATCGCATTGCTCTATTTCTGGCTCAAATCGGCGCACATCATTTTCGTCATCTTCTGGATGGCGGGGCTTTTCATGCTTCCGCGCTTCTTTGTGTACCACCAGGAAAGCCCGCAAGGTTCTGAAGAAGAGTCACGCTGGGTGGAGCGTGAGCGGCGGTTGGTTCGCATCATCCTAAACCCGGCGATGATCATTGTCTGGATCGTTGGTTTATTACTCACCTGGCATATCGGGGCGTTCAGCGAAGGCTGGTTCCATCTGAAGCTCCTCGCTGTGTTGGGTCTTTCCGCCTATCATGGCTGGATGGTCGGTTATTCCAAGAAGCTGGCCGCAGGCGAGCGGCCATTGGAGGGCAAGAAACTGCGCATCCTCAATGAAGTTCCCGGCATTGCTGCGGCGGTTATTGTGATACTCGTCGTCGCCAAGCCGTTTTGACCGGCATTGACTAATCGGGCCTGAAAGCTTAATTGAAAAGCCAAGCCCGTCCTGGGCGTGAGGCGCATTCCTCTTTCCAACGACAACGCGCCATCGAACTTTCCATATATTCCGGCAGCTCTTTACGCCGGTAATCCAATTTCCAGCGGAACCACGCACATGCATTTGAAAGACCTCAAGAACAAGAAACCCGCCGAACTCGTCTCGATGGCTGAAGAGCTGGAGATTGAGGGCGCATCAACGCTGCGCAAGCAGGATCTGATGTTCGCGATCCTGAAAGAGATGGCAGAGGATGGTGAGCAGATCATCGGCGAAGGCACGATTGAGGTACTCCCGGACAGCTTCGGCTTCCTGCGTTCGCCTGAGGCAAACTATCTCGCCGGACCTGACGACATTTATGTCTCGCCCAACATGGTGCGCCAATATGGCCTGCGCACCGGCGACACCGTTGAAGGTGAAATCCGCGCGCCCAAGGATGGCGAGCGTTATTTTGCGCTCACCAAGGTGCTCAAGGTCAATTTCGACGATCCCGATGCTGTCCGCCACCGGGTCAATTTCGATAACCTGACTCCGCTTTATCCGGATCAGAAGCTAACGCTCGATACGCTTGATCCCACCGTCAAGGACAAGTCGGCGCGCGTCATCGATATCATCAGCCCGCAGGGCAAGGGCCAGCGCGCCCTGATCGTCGCGCCGCCGCGTACCGGTAAAACCGTGTTGCTGCAGAATATAGCCAAGGCGATTACCGACAACCATCCCGAAGTCTTCCTGATCGTTCTGCTCATCGACGAACGCCCCGAGGAAGTCACCGACATGCAGCGCAGCGTGAAGGGTGAGGTCGTCTCCTCGACCTTTGACGAGCCTGCAACCCGCCACGTCCAGGTCGCCGAAATGGTGATCGAAAAGGCGAAGCGCCTCGTGGAGCACAAGCATGACGTCGTCATCCTGCTCGACTCGATTACCCGCCTTGGTCGCGCCTACAACACCGTTGTCCCTTCATCGGGCAAGGTGTTGACCGGTGGTGTCGATGCTAACGCATTGCAGCGTCCTAAGCGCTTCTTCGGCGCCGCGCGTAATATCGAGGAAGGCGGTTCGCTCTCGATTATCGCCACCGCGCTGATCGATACTGGTAGCCGCATGGACGAAGTGATCTTCGAGGAATTCAAAGGCACGGGTAACTCCGAAATCGTCCTTGATCGCAAGGTCGCTGACAAGCGCATCTTCCCGGCGCTCGATGTCGGTAAATCGGGCACGCGCAAGGAAGAACTGCTGGTCGAGAAGGACAAGCTCACCAAGATGTGGGTGCTGCGCCGTATCCTGATGCAGATGGGCACCGTCGACGCGATGGAATTCCTGCTCGACAAGATGAAGGATTCGAAGACCAACGAAGACTTCTTCGATTCGATGAACCAATAATAGGGTTCCGCCGATGCCAAAGGTTATCCTTGTCGTCGGCTGCACCGGTGCGGGCAAAACAACCTATGCCCGCAAATTGGCGGACGAGCTGGGCGCGCTGCGCTTTTCGATCGATGAATGGATGGTGCCGCTTTTCGGCCCCGACCAACCTGATCCGATCCGTTTTGACTGGATGATCGAGCGGGTGAATCGGTGCGAAGCGATGATTTTCGCGATGGTGCGGCAGGCTGCGACGCGCGGCCTTTCCGCGGTGCTCGATCTGGGTTTTACCCAGAAGGAGCATCGTGAAAAGTTCCGGCAACTTTGCGCCGATGCTGGTCTGGATGCCATTGTCCATTTTGTCGATGTACCGCGCGAAACCCGCTGGCAACGCGTACAGGATCGCAACATCCGGCAGGGTGAGACCTACGCGATGCAGGTTGATCGTTCGATGTTTGATTTTATGGAGCAGATGTGGGAACCGCCCACGCAAGATGAATGGGAAGCAGGCGGCGGTTGCCGCATTGCCTTCTGAGCCGCCACAGCTACAAATAGGAACAAGATGCTAGACCTGATCACATTGGCCAGCCACGTTACTGCGACGACTGCACCCTCGCTGGGTGGCCCTGCAGAAATCTGGGCGGCGATCGTCAAGGATTTCTCCAATATCACCAGCCCATCGGCGTTCAGCGCCTTCCTGCAGGTGTTGATGATCGACATCGTGCTGGCGGGGGATAATGCCATCGTTGTTGGCGCGCTTGCGGCCGGCCTGCCGGCAGACCAGCGCAAGAAGGTGATCGCAATTGGTGTGATTGCGGCTTTGGTACTGCGCATCGTCTTCGCACTGATGGTGACATGGCTGCTCGGCATTGTCGGTCTGATCTTTGCCGGCGGGGTGCTGTTGCTGTGGGTCGCCTGGCGCATGTACCGCGATATCGCGGTCGATCATGCGACCGATTCCCCCGGTTCGCCTGAAATCGAAGGCGATGAGGATTCGGGTATCAAGCCGGCGAAAAGCTTTGTCGGTGCTGCGTGGGCCGTTGCCTTGGCCGACGTTTCGATGAGCCTCGACAATGTGCTGGCGGTTGCCGGTGCCGCAAAGGACCATCCGGGTATCCTAATCGTCGGCCTGATCTTTGCGGTCGCGCTGATGGGTGTGGCCGCCAATATCATCGCCAAATATATTGAGCGTTACAAATGGATCGCGTGGATCGGTCTTGCAGTCATCGTCTATGTCGCGATCAAGATGATCTATGACGGTTGGGTTGATCCGCAGCTTGGCCTTGGAAAATTTGTTGCCCCGTTGATCGGCGGTTGAGCTTAAAGGTTATGGCGAGCCTCTGGACCGAACAACCGGAACTGGAGGGTCGCCATGTCCTGCTGCGGCCAATGGTCCGCAGCGACGGACCGGCAATCGTCGATGCGGCGAGCGATGGCAGGTTGTGGGAGCTATTCTATACTTCGGTTCCTGACGCGGACGGTATCGAAACCTATCTCGACACCGCCTTGGCCGAAAAGGGTTTTGGCCGGGCGATGCCGTTTGTCGTTATCGAGAAAGCCAGTGGTAAAATCATTGGTGCCACCCGTTATCTGCGCATG
Source organism: Sphingorhabdus buctiana (assembly GCF_042680825.1). NCBI lineage: Bacteria > Pseudomonadati > Pseudomonadota > Alphaproteobacteria > Sphingomonadales > Sphingorhabdaceae > Sphingorhabdus > Sphingorhabdus buctiana. The sequence continues at coordinate 367,460 of NZ_JBHUEL010000003.1, read as the reverse complement.
AACGAAGATGCCCTGCGGCTGGAAATAGGTGCGACCTTCTACGCCAAACGGACACAACGAACCGCAATCAACAGCGAGACCAAGCTGCTTTTGCTTCAGCACGCGTTTGAAGTGCTGAATTGCCAATGCGTCCAGATCAGGACCGATGCCTTTAACTTCCAATCGCAAAGAGCGATTGAGCGCTTGGGTGCGAAGAAAGACGGAATTCTTCGCAACCATGCATATCTCAAAGGTCGTTTACGCGATCTGGTCGTTTACTCGATAATCGCCAACGAATGGGAAGGCGTGAAGCGTAACCTGCAGATGAGGTTGGCGCGCGGCTGACGCCTAACCAAGATGCTCGTGGAAAAACGCAACCGTTCGTGAATCGGCGAGCTGCGCGCCTTCTTCATTGCGGCGATTGCCCATTTCCGCTGCAAATCCATGATCAAGACCAACATAGTCGTGCAAGACGACTTTGGGGTGCTTGTCGAGCTCGGCATGGATTGCGGCTTGCGCTTCAGGCCCGACAAAATGGTCTGCAGTCGGGATGTGGAGCATCAGTGGGTTGGCAATGGCGTGGCTTTCATTGAGCATCGTATCAATCATGACGCCATAATATCCAACCGACGCGTCGATGTCGGTGCGCGCCGCAGCCATATAGGCGAGGCGACCGCCTAGGCAGTAACCGACGCAACCGACTTTCTGCACCGCGGGCGCACCCAGTTCGCCGCGGCGAATCGCGTGGATGGCGGCTTCGATGTCCTTCACCCCGTCATTGGGCTCATATTGTCCGAAATAGCCAAAAGCTTCCTGAAGCTGTTCTTCAATATCGGGATTAAGTTCGACCCCGGGTGCAAAACGCCAGAATATATCGATGGCAACCGCCAGATAGCCAGCCTCGGCCCATTTGTCGCACTTTTGCCGGATGCCTGGATTCACGCCGAAAATTTCGGGGATCACGATCATCGCAGCTTTGGCTTCGCCGGCGGGTTTGGCGACATAGGCACCGAACATGGCGTCTTCATCGAAAGCACGAATCTTGGTCATCTCGCCCATGATCATTCTCCTGAAATCAAAAAATTGCCCCTGTCGCTTATGCCACTATAGTGTGGCGGACAATGCCGGAATATCGCCTGCGGGCAGGGAGGTAGCATGAAATTCAACATTGAAGTCGATACGACTCCTGAAGAGGTACGGCGCCTGATGGGCCTGCCCGATCTTTCCGAAGTTCATGAAGTCTATCTCGAAAAGCTCAAGACTGTCGCCGACAAGGGGCTGACGCCGGACATGGTGCAGAACATGATCCGCAACTGGGTTCCGATGGGCGACCAAAGCATGGATTTCATTAAGGGCCTGATGGGCGGCCTTGCGGGTGGCGGCCTCGCCGGCAAGGACAAGAAATAGAGTTTAACGATGGACAGCGTTGATACGATCTTCGCGCTGTCCAGCGGCGCACCACCTTCGGCCATCGGGGTGATGCGGATCAGCGGGCCTCGCGCGTTCGATGCTGTGAAGGCGCTGGCGGGAACATTGCCCCCGGCGCGCAAGGCATCGCTGCGGAAATTGCACGATCCGGAAAATGGCAGCCTTCTCGACGAGGCATTGGTGCTGGTCTTTCCCGGCCCGGCCACCGCCACGGGAGAGGATCTTGCCGAATTGCATCTGCATGGCGGACGCGCGGTTGTGCGCGGGATCGAAAACGCACTTGCCCATATCCAGGGGCTCCGCCGCGCTGAGGCAGGTGAGTTTACCCGCAGGGCCTTTGCCAATGGCCGCATCGATCTCAACGAGGCTGAAGGGCTCGCTGACCTTTTGGCAGCCGAAACCGAATGGCAACGACGCTCCGCCGCTGCCATGGCGGGCGGCGCATTCAGTGCCCAAGTGGAACAATGGCGAGAGGCACTTTTGCGCTTGGCTGCGATGCTCGAGGCCGAGCTTGATTTTTCCGATGAAGATGATGTTGGAGAACAAGATTACTCAAATATTTCAAATGGATGCATCGAACTTCATGACGCCATTTCAGGGCATTTGAATTATCCGGCAGCGGAAAAGTTGCGCGACGGCTTGCGTGTGGTGCTTGCCGGTCCGCCCAACAGCGGCAAATCCACTTTGCTCAATGCCCTTGTGTCGCGCGAAGCCGCGATAGTGTCGGATATTGCGGGGACGACCCGCGACCTCATTGAAGTGCCGGTATCGTTGGAAGGTATTCCCTTCCTTTTCACCGACACAGCCGGTTTGCGCGATGAAAGCGGGGATGTAATCGAGCTGATCGGTATGGAGCGGGCCGAACGAGCGATGGCCGAGGCGGACATGCTATTGTGGTTGGGGCCCCAAGGCGACGCGCCAAAGCATACGGCGCTTGTCCAAATCGAAGCCAAGGCGGATCTTGCGGACCATACCAGAAAGTCCGATGCGATTATCGTTTCCGCACGAACCGGGCAGGGGATGCCCGAGCTTGTTGCCTTTCTCGTAAAACATGCCCGCGACATGCTTCCGCCCCCTGATGCCTTTGCGCTCAATCAAAGGCAGCGGCATTTGCTGCGCGATACCGCGCTCTTCCTCTCACATGCATCCAGGGCGCATGATCCGCTGATCATGGCAGAGGAACTTCGCCAAGCCCGGCTCGCTCTCGACGCCTTGACCGGCAGGGCGAGCACCGAAGATATGCTCGATGCACTGTTCGGGCGATTCTGCATCGGGAAATAGGCACTGTTCCACGTGGAACATACCGACTCATTTTGACCCTTTCCCCATGGTGCGCTATGCGCGCGAACAATGAGCAATCGTGCAGACACAGATTTCGACGTTGTCGTTGTCGGCGGCGGACATGCAGGCGTGGAAGCAGCCACTGCTGCTGCCCGCATGGGTGTGCGCACGGCACTGGTCAGTTTCGCGCGCGACACAATCGGGGCAATGTCTTGCAACCCAGCCATAGGCGGGTTGGGCAAGGGGCACCTCGTCAAGGAAGTAGATGCCTTTGACGGCCTGATCGCCCGCGCGGCTGATGATGCGGCGATCCATTACCGGATGCTCAATGCCTCAAAAGGCGCGGCCGTGCAGGGTCCGCGTATTCAGGCAGACCGCAAGTTGTTCAAGGCATCGATCCACCGGCAGGTGGCAGCGACCGAAAATCTGACCATCATTGAAGGCGAGGCCGCCGCAATGCGTTTCGCATCGGGCGCTGAACGCAAGGTCAACGGCCTGGAGCTTGCTGATGGCACGATACTGGGTGCCAATGCAGTGATCCTGTGCACCGGCACATTTCTGGGCGGAACCTTGTTCCGCGGGGAAGAGCGGCTGACCGGCGGCCGGATCGGAGAGCAAAGCGCGATGAAGCTCGCGCAGCAGATTCGTGGGGCGGCCTTGCCCATGGCGCGCCTGAAGACGGGGACACCTCCCAGGTTGGATGGTCGGACGATCAATTGGGCGGTGCTGGAAGAGCAGCCATCTGATGGCGGAAGCTGGACCATGTCCGCTATGACGCCTGCCCGCCACGTGCCGCAGCTCTTTTGCGCGATAACCCGCACCAACGCGCAGACACATGAAATCATCCGTGGTGGCCTTGATCGCTCCCCGCTATTTGGCGGAGCAATTCAGGGGCAGGGGCCGCGCTATTGCCCATCGATCGAAGACAAGATTTTCCGCTTTGGTGACCGCGAAGGTCACCAGGTTTTTCTTGAGCCCGAAGGGCTGGATAGCCACCTCATTTATCCCAATGGTATCTCGACATCGTTGCCAACCGATGTGCAGCTTGCGATGGTTCGTTCGATGCCGGGGCTCGAAGCTGTGGAGATGGTGGTTCCTGGTTACGCTGTCGAGTATGACTATATCGATCCGCGCGCCCTCGATCGCACATTGAAAGTAAGGGAGTTGGAGGGGCTATACTGCGCCGGACAGATCAATGGCACCACGGGTTATGAAGAAGCGGCGGCCCAAGGGCTGGTAGCAGGAATGGGCGCCGCCAGTGCCATTCTCGGCCATGAAATGCCCGCACTCGATCGATCGAACAGCTACATTGCCGTGATGGTTGATGACCTTGTCTTGCACGGGGTGACCGAACCCTATCGCATGCTGACCGCGCGCGCCGAATACCGTCTCCGCCTGCGGGCGGACAATGCCGCAACTCGGCTGACGCCTTTGGGCATTGCCGCAAATGTTGTAGGCGCTGAACGGCGCAAGCATTTCGAAGCCAAGGCAGCCGAAAAGGCTGCGTTACTCGACGCCATCCAGCATGCAGCAACCGCGGAGCAGTTGATCCGGGCAGGCGTTCCGGTGAAGCGCGATTCAGGAAAAATGGCGCTGATTGAATGGTTGCGTTTCCCCGACGTCCAACTGGCCGACCTGCTCGACTTGATTCCCACCGAATCTGTTTCACGTGAAACAAGAGGCGAATGGTCGGCCGATGTTGTTGCAGAGGCTGAGCAAGACGGTCGTTATGCGCCTTATGTCGACCGGCAGGCCGCCGAACTGCGCGATCTCGCGGCAAATGAGCAGATCCGTATTCCCGACGCGTTGGATTATCGAAGAATAGCTGGACTCTCTAACGAGATGGTCGAGCGCCTCGATAGCGCACGGCCAGAGACACTTGCCGCAGCTAGTCGAATCAGGGGTATCACTCCGGCTGCACTGGCCGCCATACTCGTCCATGCCAAGCGCGCCCGTGGCGACAAGCAGGCGGCATGACCGAAGATGATGCGCAAAAATGGCTGGCAGAGCATTTCGATGTTTCACGTGAAACATGGTCAAAGCTCGAAGCCTTTATCGAGTTCCTCAAAGCCGAAGCGCAGCAGCAGAACCTGATCTCGGCTTCGACAATGGAACATGTCTGGACGCGGCATATCGTCGACAGCGCGCAATTGTTACAATTTGCGCCATCCGAGCCTGCAAATTGGATCGACCTTGGCTCAGGCGCGGGCTTTCCGGGATTGGTTATCGCGTTACTCAGCGACTGGCACGTCACGCTTGTCGAATCGCGCGCCAAGCGAATCGACTATCTGAACCGCGCCATCGCACAGTTGCGCCTCGAATCCCGCGTAAACGTCGCTGGAATGCCGGTTGAGCGTGTCGAGACGCAGAAATTTGCGGTCATTAGCGCGCGTGCGTTCGCACCTCTCCCCAAATTGCTCGATTTATCCGCGCGATTTTCCACAGATAAGACAATATGGCTGCTGCCAAAGGGTCGAAATGCGGTTAATGAACTTGAGGAAGCCCGCAAGGCATGGGAACTTGATTTTTCGGTCCAACCTAGCGTGACCGACCCTGAAGCAGGGATTTTGACAGGCACTGTGCGCGAACCCAGGCAAATTCCGCCAAAAAGGCGAAATCCAGGGTGTTGGCGAAAGGACGGCGGAAGAAATGATTCGGATCGCCATAGCGAACCAGAAAGGCGGCGTCGGAAAGACGACGACGGCCATTAACCTTGCCACCGCGCTCGCCGCCTGCGGCCGCCGCTGCCTGCTGATCGACCTCGACCCGCAGGGAAACGCATCGACCGGGCTTGGCGTGAAAACCGCAGACCGCGAATATAGCAGTTATGATCTGCTGATGGGCGATGCGAAACTCGTAGATGCCGTCTCTGGAACGATGATTCCTGGCCTCGATATCCTGCCTGCAACCGTAGACCTGTCGGGTGCGGAGGTCGAGCTGGTTGATCATGCTGATCGCGCCCACAAGCTTCAAAAGGCTCTGGCTGAAGAGGAGGCACGCTGGGATGTGTGCCTGATCGATTGTCCGCCATCGCTGGGCATGCTGACGATCAACGCGCTGGTTGCTGCGGATTCTATCCTCGTGCCCTTGCAATGTGAATTTTTCGCGTTAGAAGGATTAAGTCAGCTTTTACAAACAGTTGAGCGCATCCAGAACCGTTTCAATCCGTCCCTCTCGATCCTGGGCGTGGCTTTGACAATGTTCGACCGGCGTAACCGCCTGACCGACCAGGTGGCGGAAGATGTTCGCTCTTGCCTTGGGAATTTGGTGTTCGAAACGGTTATTCCCCGCAATGTTCGCTTGTCCGAGGCTCCCAGCCACGGACTGCCGGCCTTGATTTATGATCATCGCTGCAGCGGTTCCGAAGCCTATATGAACCTCGCGCGCGAGTTGCTTGCGCGGTTGCCCGCACGGGAGATGGCGGCATGAGCGAAGGTGACAAGCCGCAACGCAAGAAAATGGGGTTGGGCAGGGGGCTTGATGCCTTGTTGGGCGAAGTATCGCTTGATCGCTCGGCCAGTCGGGTGGCTGGTGGTGGCGAGGCGCCTTCAAGCACGGCTTCATCATCGTCCGAAGGTGTGGTGTCGATCGCAATTGCCGACATCCACCCCAACCCGGCACAGCCGCGCCGCCATTTCAGCGAGGAATCGCTCCAGGAACTCGCCGCCAGCCTCAAACGGCATGGTCTGATCCAACCGATTCTGGTCCGCCCGCATGGCGGCGGCTATCAAATCGTAGCAGGTGAACGGCGCTGGCGCGCTGCGCAGCGGGCGCAATTGCACCAGGTCAAGGCTATCGTTCGCGAGCTGTCGGACGAGGAAACGCTCGAAATTGCGCTGATTGAAAATATCCAGCGTCAGGATCTAAACCCGATCGAAGAGGCCGAAGCCTATCGCAAGCTGTGTGATGATTTCGGCCACAGCCAAAGCGAGTTGGCCGCAATCGTCGAGAAATCGCGCAGCCATGTAGCCAATATGATGCGTCTTCTTGAACTACCGCTTCTGGTTCGCGAGTTGGTGATCGAAGGCAAGTTGTCGATGGGTCATGCGCGCGCGCTGCTGGGCAGCGACGACAGCGCGCGTTTAGCCGCAGTCGTTGTCAAGCAAGGGCTTTCCGTCCGCCAAACCGAAGCTCTTGTTCGCCGGTCGCGTGTAGAGGAGGGCAAGGCACCGAAGCCGCGCGTGACCGAAGCGACAGCGAGTGACGCCGATATTCGTGCTGTCGAACAGCATCTGGGGGACCTGTTGGGCCTGCGGGTAAAGATAGCACATAAAGGTACTGGAGGCGCAGGAGCGGTTACCTTTGAGTATCGCAGCCTCGACCAGCTGGACATGCTCTGCCAGCGTCTAACCGGCGAGCAGTTCTAACCTTTTTCATGGTTTTACAATTACTTCCGTAAGTAAATTGTAGGAAGTTAACAGGCTAAATCACGCAATATCAAATATTTGACCGGTAAACGCCTTGTTTGGCGTTAACCATAAGTTGCAGCCTGATCTTATGAAATTCCCGCCATAAGCGGCAATGAATGCAGTGGGGCATTCCGAATTTATATGTCGCAATAAGGGACCAGATACATGATCAATAAGATGAAGCTTGCGCTTGCTGGCGCAGTTATCGCTACCGGCATGGTTTCGAATGCCGCTTACGCTGCCACTGAACAGGCTGACGCAACCGTCCAGGTTCTTGCAGCTGTCCAGCTTTCGGCTGTTACCGACTTGAACTTCGGCGTTGTCGCTGCCTCGGCTGCCGGTGGCACTGTAACTTTGGGTGCTGCATCGGGCGCAACCCCGTCGGCTACCGGTGTTATCGCCATCAGCGGCGGTGCTCCAGCCAGCTTCCAGGTAACGCAGGCAACCACGGGCGAAGTGATCGCGCTTTCGGTCGGCAACCCGACCCCGCTGTCGAACGGCGTTGGTGCCGATATCGCACTGTCGGGCCTGACGCTGTCGAACAGCTCCATCACCTTCAACTCGGCCTCGTTGCAGACCGTGTATGTTGGTGGCACGATCTCGCTCAACCCGAACCAGGCAGCGGGCACCTATACCGGTACCTTCGACGTTACCGCTGAATATCAATAAGGACCAGTTCGCAGCTTTTACGCTGCTGTTGCACGGATTAACCTCGGTGGCCCAGTGCTACCGGGGTTTTTCTATACTCGCGATGCTATCGTTAGCAGCTTGGTAACCATGTCCTGTTAGTCCGAAATGGAGGGGCAGCCCTCCAAATTGGACCAGACAAGACAGGTATTGTGATGAAAATTCTTCGGAATTTGGCGACCGCCATTGTGGGCGGGTTGGTCGCGATTTCGGCAGTTTGTGGCAGTGCCGCACATGCCGCAGGCGATCTGCTCGTAGCTCCGACACGAGTCATCCTCGATGGCAAACGCGGTACACAGGTAATCCTCAACAATGTTGGTGCCGAGGAGATGACATATCGCATCTCGTTGGAAATCAAGCGCATGGGTCCGGATGGCCGGCTGGAGGATATCGATCCTGCATCAACCACCGATGCCGAGAAATCGGCTTTGTCGCTGGTGCGCTATGCGCCGCGCCGCGTTACCCTGCCGCCCAACCAGCCGCAGTCGATCCGGATCGGGCTGAACCCGGCTGACAGCCTTCCCGACGGCGAATATCGCGTCCACATGCTGTTTCGCGCGATACCCAAGACACAGGGTGTCGGCGAAGAAACCAACGCCAACGACCTGAAGATCCAGCTCATCCCGCTTTATGGCATCACAATCCCGATCATCGTTCGCAAAGGCAATCTGACCGCCACGGCAGCGTTGGCCAATGCGCGGTTGGGACGCGATGAGGACGGCCCGGTTCTGGAAATCGATGCCACGCGAAAAGGCAACCGATCGGTCTATGGCGAGTTTCGCATTACCAAAGCCGGTCAGTCGCAACCTGTGATCGTGCAGAAAGGCATTGCGATTTACCCCGAGGTTGAAAAGCGCAAGGTGGAACTGGCGCTGAGCGACGCGGAGGCAGCAACCATTCGCGGCAGCGAAGTGGTGATTGCCTATCACGAGTCACCGGAAAATGGCGGCGGGTTGATCGCCGAGCTTCGTACTGTGGTGCGCTGAGCAGGATAGCGCAGAGCCAAGCGGCAACCACGATGAAGTCGATACTTTCCAAATTCTGCCAGGGCTTTGTTGCTCTCGCAATTGCCACCGGTGCCTTGCTGGCCCCGGTGGTTCCTGCATTTGCGCAGGCCGCCTGGAAAGCAAATGACGACGACCAGTTGCTGCTTGATGTCAGAGCCGGTCGTTACCGTGTGGGTGATGGCGTGCGCGGATATCAGACCAATACTGGCGTGTGCATCGATTTTGCCGATCTGATCATCGCGCTCGACCTTCCCGTCCGCCTTGACAAAAAGTCGCGCCGCGCAACTGGCTGGTTGTTCGAAGAAAGCCGCACCTTCACCCTCGACCGCGAAGCTGGTAGAGTACAAATCATGAACAAAAGTTCGGCGCTATCCGCGTCGGACGTATATGACACGCCGGAAGGCTGGTGCGTCGACACCAAAGCCTTGTCGCGTTGGCTCGATGTAACATTGGCGCCAGAGCTTTCCGAAGCCCTGCTCGTGATCAAGGCAGATCGCAAACTTCCCTTTGAACTGGCCGAGGAGCGTAAGGAGCGCGCGGCCAAATCGCGGCCGATAGCGACCTTTGACCTGCGCAACCTGCCCCAGGCCAAGGATGCCTATCGTTTCTGGCGCACGCCCTCGGTCGACGTCGTGGCGTCAACCGGGATTAGTCGCGAAAGCAACGGCCGGGCCAAGGCCAATGCGAGTTATGACCTGTTCGCCAGCGGAGAAATTGCAGGGGCATCGTTCGATGCGCGCCTCACGTCCAACGAACGCGGCGTCCCGGAAAGTTTCCGCGTGCGCGCCTATCGGACAAGCGCAGAAGGTGAATTGCTGGGCCCATTCAAGGCTACGCATTTCGGAATTGGCGATGTCAGCCTGCCCGCTTCGTTCGTGGGCAGCCAATCGACGCCCGGTCGCGGGCTTTTCGTCACCAATCGGCCTTTATCGCGTCCCGACAATTTTGACCGCACCAGCTTCCGCGGTGAACTTCCCGAAGGCTGGGATGCCGAACTCTATCGCAACGACCAGCTAATCGGCTATTTTCAGAGCCGTGGCGATGGCCGTTACGAATTCCTCGATGTGCCGCTGCTTTACGGGCAAAACCGGATCGAGATCGTGCTTTATGGACCACAAGGGCAGATCCGCCGCGACGTGCGGATGATACCCGTTGGCGCGAACTCGATACCACCCAGGGAAACCTATTATTGGGCCGGGGTCCAGGACGCCGGGCGCGACCTGTTCAACTTCGGCGACAGCGACGATCGGCCTTATAACGGTTTACGCGGTGGTTTTGGAATCGAGCGCGGGCTTGATGCCAAGACGTCAATCGGCGCCGCGGTTATCAGCGCGATCTATGAAGGGGCACGTCAAAGCTATGCTGAGGCAATGATCCGTCGCGCCATGGGCCCGACACTGGTCGAAGTGGCGGGTGCGGCGGATACTGATGGTGGATATGCGGTTCGCGGCCAGATGCTCGGCCAGTTTGGCGATGCAATGGTGGGTGCGCAAACGCTTTGGCTGTTCGGGGGCTTCCGCAGCGAGCAATATGTTGCCGGTTTGCGTGCCGAACATGCAATCTCCATCGATCACAGCCTGAAAATCGGTACGACGAGCGTGCCTTATGGCGTGAGCGCGACCTATCGCAAATGGCTTAACGGCAATAGCTCTGTTGAAGCAAAGGCAAGATTATCATTTAATATCAATAATATAACTGCATCTACAGATCTGATCTGGGAGCAGATGAAATTCGCCTTTGGCAGCGACCCTCCGACAAAGCTGGATGCACAATTGCGGCTTAGCGGACGTGTGGGTGGATTGCGCCTGCGCGGCGAGGCGCGCTTTGGCATCATGGGTGATACGGGTTTCAAGGAATCGCGCATCACCGGTGAATGGCGTGCAGATGAAAAGGCAAATTGGCGAGCCGAACTCGGCTATGATGCGCTCAACAAGCGTGGCCGGGCGACTTTTGGCTATACCCGCCATTTCGAGAAATTTGCCCTTTCGGGGCAAGTGATGGGGGCGACCGACGGTGCGGTTGCCGCGCAGCTGAGTGTTGCCTTCAGCATGGGTCCAAACCCGCATGGCAAGGGTTTCCACATGTCGTCGCAAAAGCTGGCATCGAGCGGACAGGCGGCCGTACTCGTCTACCAGGATCTGAACGCAGATGGCATCCGGCAGCCAAATGAACCTGTTGAAAAATCAGTGGAAATCACCGCTGGGTTGAGTGGCCGCGGCAAAGCGACCGATGAACGCGGGCAGACCGTCATTGGCGGGCTTGAGCCCTATGTACCGATCCTGATCGGCATCGATGCAGGCAGCCTTCCCGATCCATTCGTGCAACCTGCTACAAGCGGTGTGGTGGTTACCCCGCGGCCGGGTATTCCGATGATTGTCGAACTGCCGCTGGTCTCGGCGGGTGAAATCAGCGGTTACCTGATCAAGGAAGGCGGCAAAGCGTTGACCGGGGTCGATATCGAACTCCTCGACAAGGCTGGTCGTGTCGTGAAGACCACGCGCGCCGAATATGATGGCTTCTTCCTGTTCGAAAGCGTGCCATACGGCCAGTATCGCATGCGCCTCAGCGCTGTTGCTGCCGGCATTGTTGGCGTGCAGCCGGATGTAAGCATCGCCGCATCGCTTGATCGCAAGAACCCGACGGTCGATCTGGGGCAAATTGTGCTCAAACCTTCGCAGCGGATCGCCGCAAGCAACTAGCTTGACCTGCTTGCCACAACGCGCTTTGGCAGGGGCATGACAATCGAGACATTATCGACCAATCGCAGCTTCGGCGGAACGCAAGGCGTCTACGCCCATGATTCTGCCGAAACCGGCGTCCGCATGACCTTTTCGGTTTTCGTGCCCGATCACGCACCGGGGGCAAAGTTGCCTGTGATCTGGTATCTTTCGGGGCTGACTTGCACCCATGCCAATGTCACCGAAAAGGGTGAGTTCCGCCGGGCATGTGCCGAACTCGGCCTGATTTTTGTCGCGCCCGACACTTCTCCTCGCGGAGAGGATGTGCCCGATGATCCTGCTGGTGCGTATGATTTCGGTTTGGGTGCGGGTTTTTATGTAGATGCCACACAGCCGCCTTTCGCCGAGCACTACCATATGCGCAGCTATATCGAGCATGAGCTGCCGGAATTGGTGGCCGGCAACTTCCCGGTGGATATGGCGCGGCAGGGTATCATGGGCCATTCGATGGGCGGCCATGGCGCGCTGACCATTTCGTTGCGCAATCCCGGGCGGTTCCGCTCGACATCCGCCTTCGCCCCGATCGTCGCACCCTCGCAAGTTCCATGGGGGCATAAAGCGCTCGACGGTTACCTTGGTACGGATCAAGCGGCGTGGCAGGAATATGATGCCTGCGCCTTGATCGATGGCGGTGCGCGGCTACCCGACCTTCTGGTTGACCAGGGGGACGCAGACAATTTCCTCACCGAGCAGTTGAAAACCCATTTGCTTGAGGAAGCTTGCACCCGTGCCGGGCAGAAGGCGACCATCCGGATGCAGCCGGGCTATGATCATAGCTACTACTTCATCTCCACCTTCATGGCCGAACATCTTGCCTGGCACGCCGATCGGCTGAAATGAGGCTGCGCTTATGAGAGTTTTGGGCGCGATCCTCGCCGGCGGGCAATCGCGCCGTTTTGGATCGGACAAGGCCAGTGCGTTGTTAGACGGTAAGCCGCTGCTAGATCATGTCGCAGACGCGCTACGCGGGCAGGCCAAGGCATTGGTGGTCGCAGGAAGGGCGTGGCCGGGAATCGAAAGCGTGACCGACTTACCAAGCCCCGGCCTTGGACCATTGGCCGGATTGGCGGGTGCACTCGATCATGCATGGCGTCATGATTTTGATGCCGTGCTCAGCAGCAGCTGTGATGTGATCGGCTTGCCCGAAAATCTGGCAGAGCAGCTGGGAATCGGCCCCGCCATCGCCGCTGACCTGCCCATCGTCGGGTTTTGGCCCGTTGCGCTCCGCACGTCGCTGCTTGAATGGTTGGCAGACGCGCAAAACCGTTCGGTCTATTCCTTCGCCGCACACATCGGCGCCCGCAAGGTCGATCTCAAGGCTGCGCTCAGGAACGTCAACCGGCCGGAAGACCTTGCATGACAGGCTGGCATTGGCTGCCGTGCGCGCTTATCTAGTCAACCGAATCGCGCGGGTGTAGCTCAATGGTAGAGCAGCAGCTTCCCAAGCTGACGACGGGGGTTCGATTCCCCTCACCCGCTCCATCCCTGCCGCAAAGCTTTTCCAAAACGCCAAAGCCGCTATAGGCTTGCGCGATGATTGACTGCTCTGCGCCTTTTGTCTTGCTTGACGATGCCCGGCGCAGCGATGCGTCTCCGGCACGATTATATTGCAAGCCTCGGCAGATCATCTGCGCCAATGACCAAAGCGAGATTGAAAAGGCACTTGATGCCGTTGCGGATGCGCAACGCGGCGGCCTGCATGCAGCAGGCTTCATGGCCTATGAAGCCGGCTTCGCCATCGAACCGCGATTGGCAGCGCAGCTCACCGACCATGCATTGCCGACCCCGCTGTTGTGGTTTGGCCTTTTTGACGGGTTTGAGGAAATCGCGGCAGGCCATGTTGCGGACTTGCTCCCCGACCCCGAAGGGTGCTGGTTCGGCCCTGTCAGGCCCTCGATAGCACGCGCAGAGTATGAACGCGCGTTTTTGGCGGTAGAAAACTACATCGAGGCAGGCGACATCTACCAGGCCAACCTGACTTTCCGGGCGCACGCTGCCTATGCCGGTAATCCGCTGGCGCTTTATGCAGCAATCCGCCCGCGCGCCGCTGCAGGCTATGGCGGCGTGATCTGGACGGGGAAGGATTGGTTCCTCTCCTTTTCGCCAGAGCTATTCTTCGCTTTGCGCGCGGGCCGTGTGACAGCAAAGCCGATGAAGGGAACTGCTCTGCGAAATGCTGACGCAGCCATCGATGCGGGCCTGGCCGATGAACTGCGCACCGATCCCAAACAACGTGCAGAAAATTTGATGATTGTCGATCTTCTGCGCAACGATCTGTCGCGCGTTGCCAAGCCGGCATCGGTCGAGGTGCCGCAACTGTTCGATATCGAAAGCTATCCGACGGTGCATCAGATGACATCGACCGTCACCGCAGAGTTGGCGGACGGGAAAGATGTCATCGATTTGCTGCGTGCCATATATCCCTGCGGCTCGATTACCGGTGCGCCCAAAATCCGGGCCATGCAGATCATCGATGAACTCGAAACCGCGCCGCGCGGCATCTATTGCGGTTCCTTCGGCAGGATCGATCCCAATGGCGATGCGGCGTTCAACGTGGCCATTCGAACATTTCACTTGAATGAAATGACCAAGCAGGCAAGCTTGGGGCTTGGTTCAGGCGTGGTTGCGGATTCAGAAGCGGCAACCGAATGGGCGGAATGCTTGGCCAAGGGGGAATTTGCGCGGGTGCAAAGACGCGATTTTGATCTGATTGAAACGATGCGCTTTGAAACAGCCGCGGGCATATTGCGGCTGGAAATGCATCTCGAGCGCATGAAGGCAAGCGCGCAGGCGCTGGGTTTTGAATTTGATCGGCACGAGGCGCGCAACCGCCTCCACGCGGCGACTTTCCATCTGGAACAGGATGCACGGATACGCTTGCTTGCCTCGCGTACCGGAACCCTCTCGGTAGAGATTGGCGCCTTGCCTGTTGCGCCGGATAAGGCATGGCGCGTCGCGGTGGTTCCCCTGCCAGTTGACAGCGGCGATTTCCGATTGCGGCACAAGACAACCGACCGCGCATTTTATGATGCTGCCCGCAAGTCGGCTGGTGCCGACGAGGTGTTATTCACCAATCAGCAGGGCGAAATCACTGAAGGCAGCTTCACTTGCCTATTTGTCGAGCGCGATGGTCAATTGCGGACGCCGCCGCTTGCGCGCGGGCTTTTACCATCAATTCTGCGCCGCGAGCTGCTGGAAAGCGGACGCGCGATTGAGGCAGATCTGACTCCAGCCGATCTCGACGCGGGTTTCTTCCTCGGCAACAGTTTGCGTGGGCTGATTCCGGCCAGAAGGGTTGCGTAATTTCCACGCTGGCTCTAGGGGCAAGCGCGCAATCTTGCTTCGTCCTATACAGCTTCGGGAATAAGAAATGATCGACAGGCTTTCCGCCGCACTGGGCCGCATCGCGCCCTCGCCCACGCTCGCAATGTCGGGCCGCGTTTTGGAAATGAAAGCGCGCGGGCTGGATGTGATTGGTCTGTCCGCAGGCGAACCCGATTTCGATACCCCCGATTTCGTCAAGGACGCGGCGATCGAAGCGATCCGTTCGGGCAAGACCAAATACACCGCAGTGGACGGCATCCCCGAGTTGAAAGCTGCGATCCAGGCGAAGTTCAAGCGGGACAATGGTATCGACTACACCACCAAGCAGATTACTGTGAATGCGGGTGGCAAGCACACCTTGTTCAACGCGCTGGTCGCCACTGTCGACCATGGGGATGAGGTTATCATCCCGGCACCTTATTGGGTGAGCTACCCCGACATCGTCCAGTTTGCAGGCGGTACGCCGGTCGTGTTGCTGGCAGGTGCCGATCAGGGGTACAAGATCACCCCCGCGCAACTTGACGCTGCGATCACGCCCAAGACCCGCTGGCTGATCCTGAACTCGCCGTCGAACCCGACCGGTGCCGCTTATACTGCGCTCGAGCTTCAGGCACTGGGCGAAGTCTTGCTCAAGCATCCGCATGTCATGCTGCTGACCGACGATATGTATGAGCATATCTGGTATGCGCAGCAGCCCTTTGCGACGATGCTGCAGGTCTGCCCGGAATTGTACGACCGCACGCTCACCATGAATGGCGCGTCCAAGGCCTATGCCATGACCGGCTGGCGTATCGGCTATGCCGGTGGCCCCGAATGGCTGATCAAGGCCATGGGCGATCTGCAATCGCAATCGACCAGCAACCCCTGCTCGATCAGCCAATATGCGGTTGCGGCTGCGCTCAACGGCCCGCAGGATTTCCTGAAGGAACGCAACGCCAAGTTCAAGGAACGACGTGATCTTGTCGTTTCGATGCTCAACGATGCGCCGGGGCTGAACTGCCCGACGCCCGAAGGCGCTTTCTATGTTTATCCCGATGCCAGCGGCGTGATGGGTAAGACGACGCCGAAGGGTAAGAAGATCGAAACCGATGCCGACCTGATCGACTATTTCCTCGAAGATTGGAATGTTGCGGCGGTGCATGGCGCGGCCTTCGGTCTCTCGCCGGGCTTCCGCATCAGCTACGCAACTTCGGCTGAAGTGCTGCGCGAAGCGTGCACACGAATCCAGTCGGCGTGCGCAGCACTCGTTTGACCGCAAACAGCAGGTTGTTAAGACCTGCTTAACCACTTGCATGGTTGAGATTGTATCGGCGCTGCTCTAGCGGCGGCGCCAGATTTTCGACTCGAACCAAAGTTTCGCAATGACCCGACTGATAAACTTTTTCCGTTCCGAATTGTTCCTCAGCCTAGCTGGGGGCTTCGCGCTGGGTATTGCGGGTATTGCTTTGGTGCGCCCTGCAAGTGCTGAAACCGAACGGCAGGAGGCCAAGGCCTTGGTCATCGAGTCGCAGGCGATCGAGCTTAATCGTTAATTTGCAACCCTTTGCACGCTTCGGCGTTAACGAAATTTAGCCAGATAATATCCTTTGAATCCTGAAGCATGGCGCGCCAGCGCTGCATGATGTGCGGGTTTTACTTTGTGGATAAGTCTGAAGACGATAAAATCCGAGTCGTTGGATCTGGGGGGTGGACCAGTCTGCTTCCATAGTCCCCATGCAATAAGGCTTCTGCGACCCGAACCTTGTTGCTGCTTCGCCCGCGACCAGAAAATCCGGCGCGGGCGTTTGTTTATCTAGGTGCGCGGGAAGCGCTCTTGCGCTTTTGCCGGGCAATCAGCAGCCAGAACGCCATTAGCAGGCTTAGCAAAGATAGCGCGGCAAATCCGATCAGGATCGGATGACTCGTATCCTCCCTCGTTTGCAGGTCCATGATATGCAGCCCCCACATGAAATCGAACACCCGCCACTGCGGCGTGCGGACGGCTAGCAAGGAACCGCTTTCGGCGTCGAGATAAAGATTGGTGTCATCGGCAAGGGCGACTTGCCATGCCGGGCGGCCGCGGCGCAGTTCCAATGGCTCGCGCTCGGCGGGATAGAGGCGGATCGAACTGATTGGTGATTTCCCGCTATAATAGCTTTCGGCCAATGCGCGGATTTCTGCCGCACCAGGGTTTGGCAGCAAACGACCCGTTGCGGGGTCGGCGCGCCGTTCACCCCCATCCTTGTAACGGATGATCCAGACCGGGCCGGTTGAACGCTGTTCAAGGCTCAGCTTCTCAACTGCCCGCCCTTCAAGCAATGGCGCGACTGGCTGCACTGGCGTGATCGCTGCGGGTTCGGTGCGCAAATGCTCACCACGAACATCCTCAATCGGGCTGATGACCATGAACAGCCCCGAAAGCGTCCAGATGATCAGCGGTACGCCAATCAGCCATCCCAGCCAGACATGCCATTTATAGAGTGTGGGATATTTCATCGAGTCACCCTTTATAGGCCGGGATTGCCAACCCTTTGGCGATAGCAGCGGCGCGCAGGCCAAAGCCAGCGATCACGCTCACCAAAGCTGCGGCGGCCAAGGGCGTACCAAATCCCATCAGCGCAACAAACAGGCCGGATGCCAACGCCGATGCTGTGACATATAGTTCAGGCCGAAGGATGATCGAAGGAACGCCAGCGAGCATGTCGCGGATCACGCCGCCGACACAGGCGGTAATCACACCCATCATCATTGCGGGCAACAGGTCGATTCCCAGGCTCAATGATTTCCAGGCACCGAATACCGAATAGACGGCGAGGCCGACGGCATCGAACCAGTCGAGTGCACGCGGGCTCCAGATGCGAACAGGGGCAACCCAGACAAGCAGCGCAGTCGCAAGGCAAGTGGCCGGAAAGCGCCAATCCTGAACCCAGAAAACCGGCGCACCAATCAACAGGTCGCGGACAGTCCCTCCACCAACGCCGGTGAGCAGCGCGAAAAAGGCGAAAGTAACGAGTGTCTGTTTCAACCGGGCGGCAGCAAGTGCACCTGACGCAGCAAAAACGGCAATGCCAAACAGGTCGAGCGCGGCGATCAGCGCCGGGGCGATCTGGGCGACGCCGTCTTCCATTACATGTGGATCGGTTTGCCTTGAACCGCCATCGCCGCTTCCTTCAGCGCTTCCGAATGGGTCGGGTGCGCATGGCAGGTATAGGCAATGTCTTCAGAGGTCGCGCCAAATTCCATCGCCTGTGCGGCCTGCGCGATCATCGTGCCGGCAACGCTGGCAATGCACCACACGCCGAGCACGCGGTCGGTCGCAGCATCGGAGATGACCTTTACGAAACCATCTGGCTCATGGTTGGTTTTGGCGCGGCTGTTGGCGAGCATCGGGAATTTGCCAACCTTGACCTCGCCTTTCGCCTTGGCGGCTTCTTCGGTCAGGCCAACGCCGGCGATTTCGGGCCATGTGTAAACCACCGAAGGGATGACGTCATGGTTGATGATACCGGTCAGGCCCGCGACATTTTCCGCGCAGGCAATGCCTTCATCTTCCGCCTTGTGGGCGAGCATCGGGCCGGGGACAACATCGCCAACCGCCCAGATTCCGGGAACCGAGGTACGGAAATCATGGTCGATATCGATCTGTTCGCGCGCGTTGACCGAAAGGCCCGCCTTGTCGAGTGCGAGGCCGTCGGTGTTCGGCTTGCGCCCGATCGATACCAACACGCAATCGGCTTCGATGGTTTCGGCAGCACCGCCAGCAGCGGGTTCGACAGTCAAGATGGCTTTCTTGCCCTTCACCTGTACACCGGTAACCTTGGTCGAAAGCTTGAATTCGAAACCCTGCTTCTTGAAGATCTTGTTCGCTTCCTTACGAACATCGCCATCCATGCCGGGCAGGATCTGGTCGAGATATTCGACCACCGTCACCTTCGCCCCCAGACGGCGCCAGACCGAGCCTAGTTCAAGACCGATCACCCCGCCGCCGATCACGACCAGATGGTCCGGCACCTTGGGCAGCTCCAGCGCGCCCGTCGAATCGACGACAATGCCCTTGGCATTATCGACTTCCACACCCGGCAGGGGTGTGACGGACGAACCCGTGGCGATGATGAAATTGTCGGCCGTATAGCTCTTGCCCGCGACCTCAATGGCGTTGGCTGAGGTGAAGGCCGCATGGCCCTTGATCCATTCGACCTTGTTCTTTTTGAACAGGAACTCGATGCCACCGGTAAGCCCCTTCACTGCATCGCGGCGTTGGGCGTGCATGGTGTCTAGGTCGAGGCTTATCTTGTCGATTTTGACGCCGAGTTTGGCGAGCGCGCCACTGGCGGCTTCGCTGTACAGCTCGGATGCGTGGAGCATCGCCTTGGACGGGATGCAGCCGACATTGAGGCAGGTACCACCCAGCGTTTCGCGGCTTTCGACGCATGCGGTCTTGAGGCCCAGCTGCGCTGCGCGGATCGCGGCAACATAGCCGCCGGGGCCGGCACCGATAACGATCAGGTCAAAATCTGCCATGGTCTGTTCCTTACAGGTCGATCAGCAAACGGGTGGGATCTTCGATCGCTTCCTTGATCGTCTTCAGCGCGGTCACTGCTTCGCGGCCATCGATGATGCGATGGTCATAGCTGAGTGCGAGATACATCATCGGACGGATGACGATCTGGCCATCGCGCACGACCGGGCGATCCTCGATGCGGTGCAGGCCGAGCACGGCTGACTGCGGCGGGTTGATGATCGGGGTCGACATCAGGCCACCGAAAATGCCGCCATTCGAAATGGTGAAGGTACCACCCGCCATGTCTTCCATGGTGAGGGCGCCGTCCTTGGCGCGCTTGCCCAGATCGCCAATTGCCTTTTCGATATCGGCAAAACCCATCTGTTCGACATTGCGGACAACGGGAACGACAAGGCCATTGGGCGCCGAGACCGCGACCGACAGGTCGACATAGTCATGGTAGATGATTTCATCGCCCTGGATCTGGGCGTTGACCGCCGGGAAATCCTTGAGAGCGAGGCACGCGGCCTTTGCGAAGAAGCTCATGAAGCCGAGCTTCACGCCATGCTTCTTTTCAAAGCTGTCTTTGTAGCGGTTGCGCGCTTCCATCACCGCCGACATGTCGACATCGTTGAAAGTTGTCAGCAACGCCGCGGTGTTCTGCGCATCCTTCAAACGCTTGGCTATGGTCTGGCGCAGGCGCGTCATCTTGACCCGCTCTTCGCGACGTTCGCCAGTTGCGGCTGCTGCAGGTGCGGGTGAAGCAGCAGGAGCGGTGGCGGGTGCCGCCGGCGCACCGCCCTTGGCAGCGGCGAGCACATCTTCCTTGGTCAGACGGCCATCCTTGCCGCTTCCCTTGACCTTGGTCGGATCGATTCCGAGCTCAAGCACCAGGCGGCGGACTGCCGGAGAAAGCGTCAGGTCTGCCGAGGCAGCGTGCGTGGCTTCAACCGTGGACGCTACAGGTGCGGGCGCTGCGGCAGGAGTCGGTGCAGCAACAGGAGCGGCAACGGTCGTGCCCGAACCCGCCTCAATCATCGCAATCACGGCGCCCACATTGACAGTATCGCCCTCGTTGACGAGCAGCGCGCCCATCACGCCGGCGGCAGGGGCCGGGACCTCAACCGCAACTTTGTCTGTTTCAAGGCTGGCAATCGGCTCGTCAGCCGCAACCGCTTCACCCGGCTTTTTCAGCCACTGGCCCAGCGTCGCTTCGGTGATCGACTCGCCCAATGTGGGGACTTTGACTTCGGTGCTCATATCATCGCTCCTTTGGGGGGAGATTATTTCTTTTTTGTGGTGCGCTGGCGGCGGATTTCGTCGCGCACCCCATGGCTCAGGGCATGGGCGATCAACGCTGCCTGCTCCGCCTGGTGCCGTTTCATCAGACCGGTTGCGGGCGAAGCGCTGGCCTTGCGGCCGGCATAGCGTGCACGCGCAGGGCCGACCTTGGCTTGCGCAAGACACTCCTCGATCAGCGGTTCGACAAAGAACCAAGCGCCGTTATTCTGCGGCTCTTCTTGCGCCCAGACGACTTCTTCGAGGTTCACCATACGCTTCAGGCGGACGACCAGCGGTTCACCCGGGAAGGGGTAAAGCTGCTCAAGCCGGACGATCGCGGTATTCTTGTCACCTGCCGCGTTGCGTGCTTCCATCAGGTCATAGGCAACCTTGCCTGAGCAGAGAACGAGGCGCTTTACATCCTTGTCTGCCGGAGCCCATGGGTCCGAAAGGATGCGCATGAAGTGGCTTTCGCCAAGGAAATCCTCGGCTTTCGAAACCGCCATTTTGTGACGCAAAAGCGATTTTGGCGTCATGACGATAAGCGGTTTGCGGAAGGTGCGGTGCATCTGGCGACGCAGCAAGTGGAAGAAATTGGCCGGGGTCGTGCAGTTTGCGACCTGGATATTGTCTTCGGCGCACAGTTGCAGGAAGCGCTCAAGCCGCGCCGAACTATGCTCGGGTCCCTGCCCTTCGAAACCATGCGGCAACAGCATCACAAGGCCGTTGGCGCGCAGCCATTTGGATTCGCCGCTCGCGATGAACTGGTCGATGATGGTCTGCGCGCCGTTGACGAAGTCGCCAAACTGGCCTTCCCACATCACCAATGTTTTCGGATCGGCGCCGGCAAAGCCATATTCATAGCCGAGCACGCCGAACTCGGAGAGCGGGCTGTCATATACCTCGAACCGGCCATGCGGCACGGTCGATAGCGGCACATATTTGTTCTCGTTGGTCTGGTCCACCCAGACAGCATGGCGCTGGCTGAAGGTACCGCGACCCGAATCCTGCCCTGATAGGCGGACGCCAAAGCCTTCCGACAACAGTGAACCGAATGCGAGAGCTTCGCCGGTTGCCCAGTCGAAATTTTCACCGCTGGTGAACATGTTCTTCTTGGCATCGATCACGCGGCCGAGTGTCGGGTGCAGCGCATGGCCTTCGGGAACCGTCGTCAGGATGCGGCCAAGGCCGTCCATCAGTTTCTTGGCGATGCCCGTCGGCACGTTGCGGCGGGACGTTTCGGGATCGGCAGGCTTGTTGAAACCAGCCCAGCGACCGCCAAACCAATCGGCATCATTGGCCTTGTAGGTCTGGCCAGCCTCAAACTCCTGCTCTAGGATCTGGGTGAATCGCATGGCATGTTCGGCGGCCCAGTTGGCGTCGATCACGCCTTCCTGCACCAGCCGCTGCGCATAGACTTCGCTCACGCCCGGCTTGCCCTTGATCACCTTGTACATCAACGGCTGGGTGAAGCCGGGCTCGTCGCCTTCATTGTGGCCAAAGCGGCGATAGCACCACATGTCGATCACGATGTCGCGGTGGAAGCGTTGGCGGAACTCGATCGCCATCTTGCAGGCAAAGGTCACCGCTTCGGGATCGTCGCCATTGACGTGGAAGATCGGTGCCTGGACGCCCTTCGCCACATCGCTCGGATAGGGCGAGGAGCGTGCAAATTGCGGGCTGGTGGTGAAACCGACCTGGTTGTTGACGATGAAGTGGATGCAGCCGCCGGTATTGTATCCGCGGATGCCCGAAAAGCCGAGGCATTCCCAGACTATGCCCTGGCCGGCAAAGGCGGCATCGCCATGGAGCAGCACCGGAAGCACCTGTTCGTGCTTGCCAAGATCGTCGCGGATCGTCTGGTTTGCGCGGACCTTGCCGAGCACCACCGGGTTCACCGCTTCGAGGTGTGACGGGTTGGGAACCAGCGACATGTGGACCTTCACGCCGTCAAACTCGCGGTCGGTTGAAGTGCCGAGATGGTATTTCACATCGCCCGACCCGCCGACATCTTCGGGGTTGGCAGAGCCGCCCGAAAATTCGTGGAAGATGATGCGATAGGGCTTGGCCATCACATTGGCGAGCACGTTGAGGCGACCGCGATGCGGCATGCCATAGACGATTTCGCGAACGCCCAAATGGCCGCCATATTTGATGATTGCTTCGAGCGCGGGGATCATCGCCTCGCCACCATCAAGGCCGAAACGCTTGGTGCCGACATATTTCTTGGCGAGGAACTTCTCGTATTGCTCGGCCTCGATCACCTTGGCGAGGATGGCCTTCTTGCCTTCGGGCGTGAACGAAATCGCGGCGTCCCTGCCCTCCATCCGCTCCTGCAGGAAGCGCCGTTCCTCTACATCGGCGATGTGCATATATTCGAGGCCAACGGGGCCACAGTAATTTGCGCGCAGCGTGGCAACCAGTTCGCGCACACTGACCCATTCAAAGCCCAATGTGCCGCCGACATAGACCTGACGGTCGAGGTCGGCGTCGGTGAAACCATGATAGGCCGGGTCAAGGTCGGCCGGGATGTCCTGCTTGGAAAGACCGAGCGGATCGAGATTGGCGGCCAGATGCCCGCGCACACGATAGGTGCGCACCAGCATCATCGCGCGGATCGAATCGCCCGCGGCTGCAACCGCATCGCCCTGCGCCATCGGCTTGCCAGCTGCCTTTGCCGCCGCCTTGATCTCGACCGCCATCTGTGTGGGGTCGAGTGCGCCGGTCAGCTCGTCGGTTTCACCAAAGCGCCAGTTGGGGCGCTGCCAGCTGGGGCCGCGCTCCGCTTCAAACTCATGATTTTCAAAACCCATTGGTCTTGCCTTTCCCGGGGAGGAGGAAAATGCCGTCCCTTTTCTTAGCCTTTCAGCGCCTCGACGAGCGTGGTGCCAAGTTCGCTCGGTGATGCGGCAACGCGGATGCCTGCAGCTTCCATCGCTGCAATCTTCGATTCCGCATCACCCTTGCCGCCCGAAACGATCGCGCCGGCATGGCCCATGCGGCGGCCCGGAGGTGCGGTGCGTCCGGCGATGAAGCCGGCCATCGGTTTCTTGCGTCCGCGCTTGGCTTCGTCGATCAGGAACTGTGCGGCCTGCTCTTCTGCATCGCCACCAATTTCGCCGATCATGATGATCGACTTGGTATCTTCGTCCGCCAGGAACAGCTCAAGCACGTCGATGAAGTTGGTGCCATTGACCGGGTCACCACCAATGCCGACCGCAGTGGTCTGGCCAAGGCCTTCATTGGTGGTCTGGAACACGGCTTCATATGTCAGCGTGCCCGAACGCGAGACAACGCCGACCGAACCCTTGGAGAAGATGTTGCCCGGCATGATGCCGATCTTGCATTCATTGGGGGTGAGGACGCCGGGGCAGTTGGGCCCGATCAGGCGCGATTTGCTGCCCGAAAGTGCGCGCTTCACCTTGACCATGTCGAGCACCGGAATGCCTTCGGTGATGCAGACGATCAGCGGAACTTCGGCATCGATGGCTTCAAGGATCGAGTCAGCTGCGAATGGCGGCGGAACATAGATAACGCTGGCATCTGCGCCAGTGACGTGCACGGCCTCGGCCACTGTATCGAACACCGGCAGGTCGATATGCGTCGTGCCGCCCTTGCCGGGGGTAACGCCGCCAACCATCTGCGTGCCATAGGCAAGCGCTGCCTGGGTGTGGAAGGTACCGGTATCGCCGGTCATGCCCTGGGTGATGACCTTCGTGTTCTTGTTCACCAAAATCGACATTCAAATTCCTCCAAATCGACAGGGCGATCCCAACCGCTCCCGACAAACCTAAAATATCTGCGCCATATGGCAGTTGCCGGTTTGCACCGGCAACGCACCTCTTATTTCAGCGACGGATCCAGTGCCTTGCACGCGTCCAGCAGTTCCTTGACCGCATCGACCGAGACCTGCAAGCCAGCCTTGTCGGCTTCGTCGAGTTCGATTTCGATCACCTTTTCAACGCCGCCGGCACCGATCAGCACGGGGACGCCGACATACAGGCCATCGACGCCATATTGGCCATCAACATAAGCGGCGCAGGGCAGAATGCGCTTCTGGTTGGAAAGATAGGCTTCGGCCATTGCGATGCCGCTGGCTGCGGGCGCGTAGAAGGCTGAGCCGGTGCCGAGCAGCGCGACGATTTCGCCACCACCACCACGGGTGCGCTTGACGATCGCGTCGATCTTTTCCTGGGTCGAAAGGCCCATCTTGACGAGGTCGGGCACCGGAATGCCGTTGACCGTCGAATAACGCACGACAGGGACCATCGTGTCGCCATGGCCGCCAAGGACGAAGGTGTTCACATCGCGCACCGACACGTCGAATTCATCGGCGATGAAGTGGCTGAAGCGGGCAGAGTCGAGAACGCCCGCCATGCCGACAACCATGTTGTGCGGAAGGCCGGAGAATTCGCGCAGCGCCCACACCATCGCGTCGAGCGGGTTGGTGATGCAGATGACAAATGCGTTCGGCGCGTTGGCAGCAATGCCTTCGCCGACAGCCTTCATCACCTTGAGGTTGATACCGAGAAGATCGTCGCGGCTCATGCCCGGCTTGCGGGCGACACCGGCGGTGACGATGATCACATCGGCCCCGGCAATATCCTTGTAATCGTTCGAACCGGTGATTTTGGCATCAAAGCCTTCAACCGGGCCGCACTGCGAAAGGTCGAGCGCTTTGCCCTGTGGCACGCCTTCGACAACGTCGAACAGGACGATATCGCCCAATTCCTTTTGAGCTGCGAGGTGGGCGAGCGTGCCGCCGATATTGCCTGCGCCAATGAGCGCAATCTTCTTGCGGGCCATTACCTGTGTCCTTCCTTTGGGCCTGAGGCACGCGCCATCCGCACGGAACGTGCCGTTAAGGGAATTAGGGGCGCGTTAGGCCGATTCGAACCCTACGGCAACCCTATAAAAGTCCATAGTTAAGGCTTTTTGTGATAACAGTTCGCAATAGCATTAGTGGCGGGAATATTAGCCCGCCAAGCGCTTGAGCATGTCCATCCAGATCGGTATTTGGCCATGAAACCCATCGGCATATACCCGTTCGTTGAGCCCATGTGCACCCTCCGGTTCTCCTACTATGCCCCACAGGCCGCTAAAGCCATAAACCGGAATGCCGTTTGCGCGCAGGAAGGCGCCATCGGTTGCACCCGCCGACTGGAACGGAATCACAGGCGTATCCTTGAACCGTGTCGCGACTGCCGCCTTATAGGCTTCCAATATGTCCTCGCGCATCGGCGATGGAGAGGTTTCAGGAGTCGGTGATCCGGGAACCACGGTGACGGAGACGTTTGGGCCCGAAAGGTCCTGCAACTGCTGGCGTACCGATTCTATCGAAACACCCGGGAAAATCCGGCAATTGACATTGGCTTCGGCCTTTTGCGGCAATGCATTGGGCGCGTGCCCGCCAGACAGCATCGTCGCAACGCAGCGGGTGCGGGTGTAGCCCGGATCAAACTGTTCGAGCAGGTCGGCGGATTCCCGGTCATTGGGATCGGCGAGGAAGCGTTTCACCAGTTCGCCGAACTGTCCGCCATCGCGTTTGGCGATTTGCTCATAACCCGCGCGGGTGGCATCGTTGATCATCGGCGGAAAGCGGTGGTGTTCCAGTGCCGTAATTGCATTCGCCAAGGCGTAAATGGCGTTGTCCGGCCGGGGCGCACTGCTGTGCCCGCCGCGATTGATCGCCGTCAGCTTGTAATCGGCATAGGTTTTCTCGGCGATCTGCATCGCAAAGACATCGGGCCTGCCATCCTTGTAAACCGATCCGCCGCCTGCATCGCCGTTGAGCGCATATTCGGCATCGATAAGTGAACGCCACTCGGTTGCTGCCCGCCGGGCACCGTCGCCGCTGGTTTCTTCATCGCCGGTGTACAGCACGATGATGTCGCGGCTGGGGGCAAATCCCTCTGCACGCAGATATTGCAGGGCGATCAGGATGCCGGTGAGCGCCGCTTTGTTGTCGTTCGATCCGCGCCCGAGATAATAGCCATTCTCTTCACGAAACTGGAAAGGCGGAAACTTCCAATCGCTCTCCTTGGCCTCAACCACATCCATATGCGCCATCAGCAGGATCGGTTTCTTCCCGCTGGGTTTGGAAGCGGGCCAGCGCGCGATCAAAGTCTGTGTGCCGTCATGGTCCTTGACCACCACATTGGTAATTCCGACCTTGCGGAATTCGGCGGTCAACAGCCCGGTCAGTTTCTTGAACTCGGTCGTGCGGCCTTTGACCGTTGGAATTTCGACGATCTTGGCGAACAAGTCGCGCTCTGACTGCCGGTTGGATGTCTCTGCTCCAAGTGCCTGGCTCGAAACACAGGCCAGCAAGGCTGCGCCAATTGCCGATAAGGTCTTCATCATCCTTTTCTCCCTTTGCAGCAACCTAACGCGCACCGTGCCCTTCGGCCAGATATTCCTCTGACTGCATTTCCATCAATCGGGATACGGTGCGTTCAAATTCGAACCGGCCATCGCCCTGCGGATATAGCTCATCAGGCGCAGCGTCGGCGGCAGCGATCAGTTTGACCTTATATTCGTAAAGCGCATCGATCAGCGTCACGAAACGTGCGGCCTCGTTGCGGTTGTGCGGCCCGAGCACTGGGATGCCGACGATGATGACGGTGTGGAATCGCCGGGCGATTGCCAGATAGTCTGCGGCGCCGCGCGCTTCCGCGCACAAGCGTTTGAATGAGAAGACCGCAACACCTTTCAGCGCCTTGGGGACATGCATCGTGCGCCCGGTACCAACATCGATTTCTGCCGATGGCACATGCGCCCGGTCTTCGGGCGGATAGTCGGTCAGGTGGAAGAAGGTCTCTGACAATTCTTTGGTCGCTTCGGGGCCATTGGGCACCAGCCAGGTGCGGGCATGGCCAAGCCGGTCACGGCGATAATCGGTCGGCCCATCGAGCGCCATGACGTCAAGCCGCACCTTCACCAAATCGATGAAAGGCAGAAAAAGCTGGCGGTTGAGGCCATCCTTGTACAGATCATTTGGATGCCGGTTCGATGTGGTGATTACGGTAACGCCCGCATCGAACAGCCCGACAAACAGCCGCGACATGATAGCCGCATCGGCCATGTTGTTGACCACCATCTCGTCGAAACACAGCAAGCGCGCCTCGGCCGCCAATGCCGCAACGACTGGCGGAATTGGATCGCCCTTTTCTTTTTCGCGCTCCACCTTCAGCCGCGCATGGATATCGAGCATGAACTCATGGAAATGCGCGCGGCGTTTGCTGTCGAACCGGACATTGTCGAAAAACAGGTCCATCAACATCGATTTGCCGCGACCCACCCCGCCCCACAGATAGAGCCCGCGCACAGGCTCGGGTTTTTTGCCGAGCAAACGCTTCAATGGATTGATGCTGGTCGGAACATTTTCGAGTTGTTGCTGGATTTCTGCCAGCTTGGCCGCAGCACGCGCCTGGTCCGGATCCGGTTTCAGCTCGCCTGCAGCAACCAGCGCGTCATAGGCAGCGAGCAATCCGGTCATTTCTTGTCTTGGGATGCCTTGCGGATCGTTCCCGAGAAAGAAGCGACGATATGTTCATCGTTCGGCCCCTGCACCACCATGCCGCGCAGGAAAATCAGCCGGCCAGTTTCGCGCACTTGCTCGACAACTGCATCGAGCGGTTCATCAACGCGCCCACCACCGATAAATTGGGTACCCAGATCGAGCGTCACCGAGAATCCGGCGTTGAGCGAACCAAATTGGTGCGAAGCGGCAAACAAGGCGACGTCGATCAAAGCCAACGTCACTGCGCCATGAACATTGTTGCCGAGGTTGGTGTGCTTCCGTGTCGGGTGCATGCGGATTCGCGCGCGCGGCCGTCCATCGGGCAACGGTGCTTCAAGCCGCACCGATAGCGGCTCGATGAAGGCGTTGAACCGGGTTTGGTCGTTGAGGTTCCAGCTCAGCCAACCGCCATCCAATGCCTCGGCATCAAAATGTTCGGCGCGCTTTGGTTCCTCTATGCCATCGTTCATGATTTGGCGTTCAAATCTGGCGCTCCGCCATCATCTTCTTGGTTTCGGCAATTGCCTTGGCCGGGCTCAGACCCTTCGGGCAGGCATTGGCGCAGTTCATGATGGTGTGGCAGCGATAGAGACGGAACGGATCTTCAAGGTCGTCGAGGCGCTCACCGGTCATCTCGTCGCGGCTGTCGGCGAGCCAGCGATACGCCTGCAACAGAATTGCCGGGCCAAGGAATTTGTCGCTGTTCCACCAGTAAGACGGGCAGCTGGTCGAGCAGCAAGCGCATAGGATGCACTCATACAGGCCGTCGAGTTTTGCACGGTCTTCGGGGCTTTGCAGGCGTTCCTTGCCCGACGGCGTCGGGGTGACGGTCTGCAGCCAGGGCTTTATCGACGCATATTGCGCGTAGAAGTGCGAAAGGTCTGGCACTAGGTCCTTGACCACTTCCATATGCGGCAGCGGGGTGATGGTGACTTCGCCCTTGCAGTCTTCGATCGCGGTGGTGCAGGCAAGGCCATTCTTGCCGTTCATGTTCATCGCGCACGAACCGCAAATGCCTTCGCGGCACGAACGACGGAAGGTCAAAGTCGAATCCTGCTCGGACTTCATCTTGATGAGTGCGTCGAGCACCATCGGGCCGCAATTGTCGGTATCGACCTCGAAAGTGTCATAACGCGGATTCTCGCCGCTGTCGGGGTCATAACGATAGACCTTGAACTTGCGCGCGGTGCCATTGCTGGTCGCGGCGTGGGTCTTGCCCTTCTGGACCTTGCTGTTCTTCGGCAAAGTGAATTCGGCCATGTCTCTATCCCGATACTGAATCTGTGAACGCCCTAACCAAGCGGGCACCCCCAAGCAAATGCAATTTTTAACTGCGCAGTTGAATGCAGGTTTATATCCTAGGCATCAATCCGTGGCGGATCAGGCTTTCGGCGATGATGGTCTCGATCAGGTCTTCCTGTTTCCAGCCCATCAGCACTGCTGAACGGCCATAGACTTTCTCCGACCACAGGTTGCACTGCAGGTTGACCTCGAGCAGGTTGATCTCGCCGGTTTCTTCATTGAAGCGAAATTCAAAGCGACCGAAATCAAACGGGCGGAAAATCTCTGCCAGCGTCAGCGTCATCGCCTTGATCTTTTCCCAGGCTTCATCGCCCTCGAAAGGCACCAGCGTGTATTTGTGCTCGCGCGCAACCAGATCGCGCTTTTCAGCATGGGTGCGCAGGTGCGACGGATCGGCCTGTTTGAACAGCATCGGCGGCATTACGAATGGTGCGCCATCCTTGGTGATGACTGGCACTTCGACATCGCTGCCATTCATGAACGGTTCGACAATCGCGTCATGGCCTTCGGCATGGATGCGCAGCACCGCTTCCTTGACGCCCTGCCAATCGGTCGCATCGCCGATTCCCCAGCTCGCCGAGCTGTTATTGGGCTTGATCACGAAACGGCTGCCCTTGGGGCAGCGGGCTTCCTCCACCGGCGCGCCTGCGCGATAGACAGCCCAGTCGCACGTCGGGACGCCGCGCGCCTTGCCTTCCAGCTTGGTCAGATGCTTGTCGTCAGCCAGGCCGCGCAGGATCGGGTTGGCGCCGAGATATGGGACACCCAATCGTTCGCACAGCAGCGGGCAAAGCATCTCCGAATTGAAGAAACCGCCGCGGTTGAGCATCGGCCAGACAAAATCGACGCCCGGATCGGTGAAGAGCGATTCATATTTGTTCGCCACGCTCAATTTCTCGAACAGCCCGGCAAGGATCGTCTTCATTTCATAATGATAGGGCGAATGGTTGCCATCGGTGCCGTGCAGGCTGCCATCGCCCAGCGCATGCTTGGCGATGAACAGGATGCGCAATTTCTTGCGGGCTTCGTCGGTAAGGCGGGTAGGCTCGGTCATGATCATATCCTTGGGCGGCTTTGCCGCTGATTTCCGCCGCTCATAATCGCTTTGCTGAATTTCGCAATTTCCTAATTGTGGCTTGGCGGCTATAGGCCCCAGCCATCTAGGGAAACAAAGGGCCGGTTACGCGCTTATGAAAATTTCCGAACTGGCCGACTGGATGACCAGAGGCGGCGACGCGCGCATCGTGCTCGATCCCCAGAGCGGCCTGAACCGCTATCACAGCGCACCCTATCCACGCGACGTGCTCGCCTTTGCATCATCGACCGCGAACGATCTCAGCGCCGATGCGATGGCGTTCCTCGAAAACGAGTTTGCAAGTGGGGCAGCAAAGCTGGAATCGGGCGAAGATTATGCCGCCTATCTTGATGTCTTGCGCAGCCGGGTCTCGGCTGCCTATCGTCTGCCAACCGGCACCGACATATTCTTCGCGCCTTCGGGAACGGACCTTGAATATGTCGCACTGCTTGCCGTTGCGGGGCGCAAGCCGAACGGCATTGCCAATCTGCTGCTCGGCGCGGATGAAGTCGGCTCGGGCTGTATCCACAGCGCGGCTGGGCGGTATTTCGCCAACGAAACCGCGCTCGTCGCCAATGTTAAGCCGGGTCAGGACATTAAAGGTTTGCCGCCCATCGAGATGGGCGATTTCCCTGTGCGCAACCCCGAAGGCGAGGCGTTTGATAGCGAAAGCCTGACCGGGCAGATGGAAACGGCAATTGCCGACGCGCTTGCGGCTGGCCGCTATCCGCTGGTGCATGTTGTCCATGGCTCCAAGACCGGGCTGGTCTTGCCGCATCTCGACGATATCGATCGCTTGCGATCCAGGTTCGGAGACGATGTGGCATTTGTCGTTGATGCCTGCCAGGCGCGGATCACCACGCAGGCGATCCACGATTATCTGGCGCGCGGGATCATTGTGTTCCTCACCGGATCAAAATTCATGGGCGGCCCGCCGTTCAGCGGTTTTGCATTGCTGCCTTCCGGGATGGTTGCTTCAACCGCCCCACTCGCGGCAGGTATGGAGAGCGTATTCCGTCGGGCCGAAGTTCCGGTCGGCTGGGCTGGTGCCGATGCCCTGCCCGACAGCGGCAATGCTGGCCTTGCGTTGCGTCTTTCCGCATCACTTTTCGAACTGGAGCGTTTCCAGCAACTCAGCATCGAACGCGTCACGCGTGTCGTTTCTGCCTTCAACCAAGCTGCAGGTCGGCTGGCTGATCAGTTGCGCGCGCGCAAGGTGGCGGCGGCCCCCGCCGAGGACGCGGCGGAAGAGCAGGAGCATCCAATCGAGATGCAAACGCTAGTGACGCTCGACCTGTGCCATGACGGTGCGGGTGCGGTCAGCCGTACGCTCGATTTTGACGCAGCGGTTGCGATCCACAAGGCGATGACCGCAGATGGTGTGCGGCTTGGCCAACCGGTGCGGTGCGTCAAGCTGGCTGACGGGCGCTGGGGGGCGACGTTGCGGGTAGGGCTTTCGATGCCGCAGGTCGTTCGGCTCGACGGTGTTGGCGATGCAGAAATGGCGGAGTGGCTGCAAAGCGCCATGGACCGGATCGCCGCGGCGCTCGAACCGCGGCTCGGCTGAATTCAGGCTACGCGCAACCGTTCGAGGAACGCGGCGCTTGCCTCGCGCAGGCTTTGCGCACGCGATTCCATTTCCCGCATAACCTGATGCATCTCGTCCGCGACCTCGCCGACGCGCAGCGCATCCTGGTTCACTTCGCGGCTTTGCGTGCGGACCTCTTCTGCATCGCGGGCGGCATGTTCCGCATTGTCGCCAATCTCGCGCGTCGCTGCCTGTTGCTGCGATATCGCAGCGGCGATATTGCCAGCGCCGAGGTGCACATGGTCGATCCGTTCGACCACGGAATCAACCTTTTCGGCGGTTGATGACATCTGGGTACGGATATCGTTGACGGTGCCCGATACCGAAGCAATGGCCTGGTGCGTCTGGCCCGCGAGCGATTTGACCTCTTGGGCGACGACCGCAAAGCCGCGCCCCGCTTCGCCCGCCCGCGCCGCTTCGATCGTGGCGTTGAGCGCGAGGAGGTTGGTCCGACTGGCAACGTCCTCGATGATGGCTGCAATCTCGCCAACTTTGTTGGCATCTTGTGCCAGTTTCTCGATCGCCGCGCTGCTTGCCCGGCTGCTGTCCGTGGCGGCATTGGCTGCATCTACCTGCTCGCCCACTTGCTCGGAAATGGCTTGTGATGCATCGCCAAGCTGGCGGGCGGCCCCTGCAACCATCTGGATCGCGTTGCTCATATTCTCCGCCATGATCGCCATTGCATCGGCCCGGTTGCGGGTTTGCACACCGATAGAGGCAAGTTGCCCCGCTGATTCACCGACTGACCCGATTGCAGAATGGATGGCATCGACCGTCAGCAACACCGACCGTTCGAACTCCGCGGCCAGTTGCTCCATCTCTGCCTGTCTTTGGCGGTCGGCTTTGACGCGGGCTTCGGTTTCTGCCTGCTCGGCGCGCTTGCGTTCAGCCTCGATTTCGTCGCGACGTTCGCGTTCCTGTTCGTAAAAGTCAGCGCGGGCGTGCGCAAAGGCGTGGGCATCGTCGATTGATTGCATGAACGATCGCCATTGGCGCATCGCGATGCGGTGCAGGGCAAAGCCGTAAATCGCTATCGCTGTATAAAAATACCAGGGCAGTTGCTCGTCGGAAAGGAGCGGGCCTGCAACGCCACCAGCTGTAACGATGATCAGCCAGGCGAGCATCGAACGGGGAAGGCAGAGGAAGGTTAGCGCGCCGACTCCGACTAAGCCGAATGCCGTCGCTCCGGCGAGTACATGGTTGATATCGCCATGCACCGACCAAAGATCGCATATCAGCGCAGCCCATGCCACAGCCCCGATCGCGACATATTCGACAAACCGGTTCCGCAATTTATTAAGGACTACGCCATTGTCGTCCGCATCCACATCATAGTTTTGCAACGCCAGATGTTGCCGCAATATCAGCGACTGCGACAGCAAGACAAAGGGCAAGCCGACAATCGAGAAATAGGGAATAGTCAGTGTCGCGAGCAAGGCAGTGGTCGCGGCGTAAAACAGCAATGCTGTCAGCATGATGGCGACATTGGAGGCCGACGCCGCCTTTAGCTGTGCCAGCAAAATTCCGCGATTTTCGCCACTTTCTCCACGGCGCAGCATCTCCAACTCATCGCCGAAATCGGTGATGATGGCGAACAGATCGCGATACTTGCCGAACTTATCCATCCTGGATCCCGCAACGTTACGGGTCGGCGTTGGCACAAACTTCCGAAGGAAATATTAACTATGCGTTCGCCGCGTTCATTCTTCGCAACTGCTATCTGGCCTGCTGCGCAGTAAAGGCGAGGATATCATCGATCACAGGAGCCTTGCCGCGAAACGGACGCGCAATCGCCATAATGATCCCGCTGTGCGTCACTCCGGGATAGAATTCGGTGTGGGCGGAGCCTTTGCTTTCGGCAATTCTCTTCGCCAACACCTTGCTGTTGCGCGGTTTGACGGTGGTATCGGCGTCGCCTGTGAGCAGCAGCATCGGCGGGGCATTGCCATTGGCGAAATGTATCGGTTGTGTCTCTTCGGGCTTCGGCCAGTGGCCCAGTGCGTCGCGCGCGGCATCGCTGGTAAAGGGGTAGAAATCATAGGGGCCGGCCAGGCCGATGATTCCCGCAATGGCAGATGAGTCCAGTCCGTGCGCTCCCAGCCATTTCGGATCAAGCGCTGCAAGCATGGTGATGTGCGCACCCGCACTGTGGCCCATGACGAACAGCCGATCCGGATCGGCGCAGTCACGCTTGCCAAGTTCGCGTCGGGCGCTGGCGATGGCTGCAGCAGCATCGTCGATGAAGTCGGGGAAGCGGTGCGCAGGCGCCTTGCGATAATCGGCGATGAAGGTGATGAAGCCGCGTGCCGCGAATGCCCGGCCAACAAAGGCATAGCTTTCCCGGTCACCATCACGCCAAGAGCCACCATGGAAGAATAGCAGCGCCGGATATTTGGTGGTGCCGCAATGGGCCGCCTCGTCCGCCGACGCGCCAGCCGGGAAATATATGTCATAGCGCTGCTGCGTGCCTGACGGATCTCCATAGGCCAGCCCGCGCAGGATCGGACCGGTTGCATCGCCATGGCCGGGCCACCAGCGGTCTGCCAGTTCCAACTGTGCAGGGCCCGCCAACCGATAGAACCAGATTCCGGCTACCGCGATCAACAGGCAGGCCACCAAAAGAAAGGTCTTCATCATGGCGAAGCGATACCCGATGCCGCGCAAAAGAAAAGGGCGACCCGTGGGCCGCCCTTTTGCAAATTCCGGTTTGGAACCGATTAGCGCTTCGAGAACTGGAAGCTGCGGCGGGCCTTCGCCTTACCGTACTTCTTACGTTCAACCGTGCGGCTGTCGCGGGTCAGGAAGCCTTCGGCCTTGACGGCGCTGCGCAGTGCGGGTTCGAACTTCGAAAGCGCCTGGGCGATACCATGCTTTACGGCACCAGCCTGGCCCGAAAGACCACCACCCTTGACGGTGGCGACAATGTCATACTGGCCAACGCGGTCGGTTACGTCGAACGGCTGGTTGATGACGAGGCGCAGCGTCGGGCGTGCGAAATAGACGGTCTGGTCGCGGCCATTGACCACGATCTTGCCGGTGCCGGGCTTCAGCCAGACGCGGGCAACCGCATCCTTGCGGCGGCCGGTTGCATAAGCGCGGCCCTGCGCATCGACTTCTTTTTCGCGCAGCGGGGCTGCGGGCGCTGCCGGAGCCGAACCTTCGGCACCCAGCGTCTGGAGATCAGCGAGCGATTCTACGGTGTCGGACATTATGCACCCACCTTGTTCTTGCGGTTCAGGGAAGCGACGTCGAGCACCTTGGGCTGCTGGCCGTCATGCGGGTGTTCGGTGCCGTTGTACAGGTGCAGGGCACGCATTTGCTGGCGACCGAGCGGACCGCGCGGAACCATGCGCTCAACAGCCTTCTCGAGCACGCGCTCAGGGAAACGGCCTTCGAGAACCTTGGCAGCGGTGACGCCCTTGATGCCGCCGGCATAACCGGTGTGGCGATAGTAAACCTTGTCGCCCAGCTTCTTGCCGGTGAACTTCACCTTGTCGGCATTGATGACGATGACATGGTCACCGCAATCAACGTGCGGGGTGTAGCTCGGCTTGTGCTTGCCGCGCAGGATATTGGCGATAATCGTCGCAACGCGGCCGACAACCAGACCATTGGCATCAATGATGTGCCAATCTTTCTGGACGTCCTGCGGGCGGATCGACTTCGTGACTTTGGACAGCGTTTTCATGGCTGCTGTTCGAACCTCCGATAGGGATTTGGTGCCAAAGGGAATCGAATCCCCTTCAGCGGACGGGCGTTATTGGCTTGGCGCGCGCCGATAGTCAAGCAAATGCATGGGTTTTCGGGCGGGTAAAATAATACCCTACCGCTTGGTTTCGGCTTTTGCCCACTCCACAAAGGGTGCGTGCGCGGCTGAAACCGGCCAGGCCAAAACAGCGGGCACATCATAGCGATGCAGCTGTGCAATGCGATCAATCGCCGCCTGTTGCAGGTCCGCCCGGGTCTTGAACAGCACGGGATGTTCTTCGCTGGTCTCTATCTCGCCCTGCCAGCGATAATGCGAAATTACTGGTGCGAGTCGGTTGGTGCAGGCGACCAGTCCTTCCTCAAGCAGCGTCCGGCAACAGTCATGCGCCTCGCCAGCACTTGGGAACAGGGCATAGACAATCGCCAATTCCGTCATTTTGGTCCGTCAGTTTCTTTCCATCCCAGCCGGTGCGCACCCCAAACGGTGGAAGCGACCACCAGCGCGCCCACCGCCTGGTGCATAACGGCCAACACAATGTTCATGTTGGTCATTACCGTTGCAATCCCTAACAAAATCTGCGTCCCGAATGCTGAATGGATGGCGATCGAAGCAGACCGTGCGCCGGCCTTTTTGAGGCGCCGCGCCATGATGACGAGCGCAGCCACAGCCACCCATGCCCACCAGCGATGGATGAAGTGGGTCAGGAAAGGATCATGGGTCAGCGCGAACCACGCTCCTTGGCTCCAATCCACGCCTTCGGGATAGAGCTTGCCATTCATCAAAGGCCAGCTGTTTGAGACATAGCCGGCATTGAGGCCAGCCACCCAAGCGCCGAACAGCAGCTGGATGAACAGGATCAGCAATATGGTTAAGCTGAAGCCGGTCAAGCGGGCCGGTTTGTTGGCGCCGGTGCGGGCGAGGTGCCGCAAGTCAAGCGCGGTCCAGATCAAACCGCCCATGATGAACAGGGCCGTCAAAAGGTGTACCGCAAGACGATAATGGCTGACATCAGTACGCTCGCTAAGGCCGGATGATACCATCCACCAACCAATGGTTCCTTGTAGCGCACCCAAAGCCAGCAGCGCAAGCAAACGGCCTTTATAGCCTTGCGGGATTTGCTGCTTCATCCAATACCAAGCAAGTGGCACAGCGAAGGCCAGCCCGATCACGCGGCCCAGCAGGCGATGGACCCATTCCCAGAAATAGATGAATTTGAACTCGGCCAGCGTCATTCCGGCGGGGCCGTTGATCTCCAGATATTCGGGGATCTGTTTGTACTTTTCAAATTCCGACATCCATTGCGCTTCGTTCAGCGGGGGTAGGGCGCCGGTCACGGGTTTCCATTCGGTAATTGAAAGCCCGGATTCGGTGAGCCGGGTGATCCCGCCGACAATCACCATCAGGAATACAAGAGTGGCAACGGCGATCAGCCAATTGGCCAGTTTCAGGGGTGCGCCAACGCTGAAAGACGCAGGGGGAGAAGCGTGCTGCATGGGCGCGATATGATTGTCACACGCTGACAAAGCAATAGAGGGTTTCGCATAGGTATGCGCGATTTTTTTCGGTTTCCTGCACAAGGCCTTAGCTCGCATTTACAAGTGTTTACAGTGTTGCAGGATGGCAAAAGCAAATAAAATACGCTAAAAGCGTAATTATATAACGCGCCTTAGAAATCATATTTTCAAGCGCTGCAATGATTTACGCAATTTTTGGATGTGACAATGAGCGGCATGGCAGGCGGCTCGCTTTCAAGCGCGCCCCAGGGACAAGTTATAGATTTCGAACATGCAGAGCTGCGGCGCGTACCTTTTCAGGATTCGCTGTATCTCTGGGTACGGGCGAAGATTGGCGATGGCTTTGAAATGCGTCTTGCGCCGCGTGTCTATCACGAACGGCCGGACTTTTGGGGGATTGAGGTTGTCGCCTTTACGCCGACCGGAATGCGCGATTTTTCGGATTCGACGGCTATGGCGGGTTTGACGGAACGATCGGTGCCGCTCGTAGGGATTACAGGAGTACGCGGCGTCAATGTCATCGGTGCCAGCCAGACGCTCCAGATCGAGATCGACAACGGGTCCTTATAGGGTCGCATCCCGTTGTCATGGGGAAGGGGCGGACTGGTTGCCATGCAAATGGCTGCACCTCAATTCAGGTCCGCCCCTGAACCCAGTTCTATAGACCCACCGCTTCTGCAACGATCGCTGGCGTCAAAATTTGTGGCAGTTCACGCGCCTCGCCGTTCGCCGGATAAAACAGGTAAAGCGGAACACCTGATCGGCCATGATCGGCAAGGAAACGGGCAATGGCGGCGTCGCGGCGGGTGAAATCCCCGACCATGACCGTGATGCCTTTATCGCGGTACAGCGCGATGGTTTCTTCACGATTGATAGCCGCGGCTTCGTTGACCTTACAGGTCACGCACCAGTCAGCAGTGAAGTAGAGGAATACCGGGGTACCGCGTGCGCGCAGTTCTGCCAGTTCGCGCGCGTCGAATTTCACCGCCCCCGGAAAGTCGCCCTCCGACGCCTTGGCCTGGCTCGGCGCATCAGGAAGCAAAGCATTACCCGCGGCGATCAAACCGCCTGCACCTAGCGCCAGCAGCAACGGTGCGTAACGAAGCCGACCGCTGGTGAAACGATAGGCGGCCAGCAGCAACATCATCAGAGTGGCTGCGAACAGGCCAATCCAAAGGCCTTCGGCTCCTGCAAGCCGCGAAAGCAACCACAATAGCGCCAAAGCCGTAAGTCCCATCGGCAGCGCCATCGATTTGCGGAATCGATCGAGCCAAAGCCCTGGTTTTGGCAACAGCCTGCGAAGCGTTGGGACAAAAGCGATCAACAGGAAGGGAAGCGCGATGCCAAAGCCAAGCGCGGCAAACAAAGCCATGGCTTCCGCCGTTGGCAACAGGATCGCCGCCCCCATAGCGGCAGCCATGAAAGGTCCGGTGCAAGGTGTCGCAACGACCGATGCCAGCACGCCTGTCCAGAATGAACCTGCAACACCCGGTTGCGTCGCCTTGTTGGCACTCACCGCGAATCCGGGTAATTCAA
Source organism: Sphingorhabdus buctiana (assembly GCF_042680825.1). Classification (NCBI taxonomy): domain Bacteria; kingdom Pseudomonadati; phylum Pseudomonadota; class Alphaproteobacteria; order Sphingomonadales; family Sphingorhabdaceae; genus Sphingorhabdus; species Sphingorhabdus buctiana. The sequence goes on along the minus strand of NZ_JBHUEL010000003.1, from coordinate 328,600 downwards.
ACAGGCCGGCAAGATTGGCGGTGATCGCGACCATCAGCACCAGCAATCCCAACACGACCGGCGGTTCCTGCAACTGGAATGCCCAGCCAATCTCTTCACCTGCTGCGCGCAGCGAAAGCATGATGCCACCCAATGCCAAGCAGCTGAGCAGGACACCTGCAGTGTAGGCGATAGCCTCTACCCTTGCTTCACGACCATCGCCGCCAGCTTTGGCCAATGTCAGTGCTTTCAGGCCCAGTATCGGAAAGACGCATGGCATCAGGTTCAGCAATACACCGCCCAGCACTGCGCCGAGCAATAACCAAGGCAATGCCGGCAGCTTTGCCGCAGGATCTGAAAGTTTGTCATTCGCGGCAAGGGTGGTGACGCTCTCCCCACCCTCCGGAACCAGGCCTTCAATCGAGTTTATCAATATACCCTGCCCCGGTGCGAAGCGCAGCAAGCCCTCAATAGGTCCGGCCTGTCCCTGCCGCTCCATTTCAATCACCAGCCAATTGCCGACACGGCGGGCCTGTTGCGGCGCGGCGTAGCGGATGCGGTCGGTGGTCAAGGCGAAGAAATGGGGCCGGTCTAGCGGCGCGCTTGCCGGATAGGGAATGGCAAGGTTGTAGCGGTTGCCGCTTATGGCATATCGGGCGGGCTGGTCGAGCGGGACGGGGATCGCCGAACGCCATTGGTCAAACTGACGCCGTTGGCCGGCTTCGATGCTGCCATCGCCAGCGCGCAACAAAAGCGCGAAACGATCCTGCTGCGGAACGCAGATGGTGTCCGTGCAGGCCAGCCAATTGGCAATCACAGCGACCGGGAGTGTGCTCCCCGCCGTTAGCGACCTATCGAGTTTCAGGTCGATAAGGATTGTGTGTGGATCCTCATAGACATGGTTCATCAAGCCGCCGATCAGCAGCGGTTTGGGGACCGGGAAACGCGGCTTCCCGGCGGTCACACCTTTGGGCAATGTCCATTCCAGCTGCAGCCCCAATCCTGCATCACCGGGATTTTCCCAATAGCCATGCCAGCCGGGCTCTGGCTCAAAGACAAAAGCAAGCGTCACATTGTTGCCGGGCGCGGGCTGCTGGGTTTCGGCAACCAGCTTTGCCGGAACGTGCAGTTCCTGCGCGGCCAAGGTCTGGAAACCGAGAAGTGCGAGCGCAACCAGAAACCATCGGAACAGCATGGGGATCAACCGGTGATGGCCTTTACTGCTTCCAAGAACACCACCATGCCGACTGGCTTCGAAAGATAGGCCTTTGCGCCAGCCCCCAGGATGCGTTCTTCGTCGCCCTTGCCGGCATAGGCCGTCACTGCCAGCACCGGAATCGGTTTCAGGTCGGGCTCGCTTTGCATCGCCTCGATCAGTTCCAGCCCGCTGACATGCGGCATCTGGATATCCATGATCACCAGGTCAGGCACAAAGGCGCGCATCCGGGCAAAGGCTTCGCGCCCGTCGCGTACGCCCTCCACCTCAAACTGGTGCGCGCGCAACAGATCGGTGAACAATTTGAGGTTCAGCTCATTGTCCTCGACGATCAGAACCTTCTTGCTCACCCTGTTTCCTCAAACTTTGGCAATTTTGCTGCCTAGGCAGGCCTGCCGGTTTCGCTTAAGCGAAAGCCATGCCGGAAACAAATGCGAAAAGCTTTGGCCAAATTCAAGACGACCCAGCATCGCTCGCGCTTGCTGCGCTGGGCTGGATCCTTGCCGACGCCGACCGAGCGACGCGGATGCTTGCGCTCACCGGGCTGACGCCCGACATTTTGCGCACCGCCATATCAGAGGCGCCGACACTTGCGGCAATCCTTGCTTTCCTTGAAGCGCATGAGCCCGATCTTGTTGCCGCTGCCGATCATGTCGGCGTTTCCCCCAAAGCGCTAGTCAGCGCGCGAATGGAGCTTGAAGCATGAGCCGCCCTTTGTTGATTTCCGATTGCGACGAAGTGCTGCTGCACATGGTCGTACCTTTCCGTGACTGGCTCGATGAAGTGCACCACATCCATTTCGATCTTATCCATGGCGATTGGGGCGAGGCCTTGCGCCACAAACATGATGGCACGCAGGTCGAGCGCGGCCATGTCTGGAACCTGCTCAACGGATTTTTCCTCACCGAAATGCACCGTCAGCAGGCGATTGAAGGCGCGGTTGACGCCATCAACCGCATCGCTGAAGTTGCCGATGTCGTTATCCTCACCAATCTTATGGACCATCACAACCAGTCGCGTGTCGAACAATTGCGCGCCGTCGGTATTGATGCCCCAGTGTACACCAACCAGGGCGGCAAGGGTGAGGCGCTGGCGCGGATCATCGAACAATATAATCCCAGCACGGCCGTCTTTGTGGACGATCTGGGTCACCAGCATGACTCGGTTGCCGAGGCGCTGCCCGAAGTGTGGCGGCTGCAATTTGTCGGGGAACCGATATTGTGGCAGCGCGTTCAGGCTTCGCGATCAGCGCATGCCCGCATCGACCTTTGGCACGAGGCCGAACATTGGATCACCGAAAAGCTGCTCTCGGGCAGCCCAGCCCCCCTCATCCAGAAAGAAACCGCATGATCGAAGCCCGCCTCGCCGAACTCGGCATCACCCTTCCCGAACCCGCTGCACCGGTCGCATCCTATGTCGCGACGGTCGAAACCGGCGGGCTGCTCTATATTTCGGGGCAGGTGTCATTTGTTGATGGAAAGCTGATGACCGGCAAGGTCGGCGACACCCGTAGCGAGGAAGAAGGGGTGCTCGCGGCGCAAGGCTGCGGATTGATGCTGATCGCGCAGATGAAAAAGGCCTTGGGTTCGCTCGACCGCGTGGAGCGCATCGTCAAGCTTGGCGCCTTCATCGCGTCCACGCCCGATTTCACTGCGCAGCCCAAGGTCGCCAATGGCGCATCCGACCTTATGGAAGCGGTATTTGGCGATGCCGGCAAACATGCCCGCAGCGCTGTCGGCGTTCCCGTATTGCCACTCGATTCGACGGTGGAAATCGATGCGATAGTCGCGGTGAAGCCCGCTTGAGGTAAGCGATATGGCGGAAGGCGAAGCGCCCGACGACGCGGTCATTGCCCAGATAGCCGAATCGGTTTCGGCACTTGATGCCGGGCAGTGGGATGCGCTCAATTGTGCAGCCAATCCGTTTGTCGGCCATGCTTTCCTTGCCGCGCTCGAGGAATCGGGCAGTGTCGGGACGGGAACCGGCTGGTCACCCGCGCCAATCGTTATACGCGATGCGGATGGCCAACTGGCGGGCGCGCTTCCCGCCTATTTGAAATCGCACAGCCAGGGCGAATATGTTTTCGACCATGCCTGGGCCGATGCCTATGAACGGGCTGGCGGACGTTATTATCCCAAGCTGCAGATCGCTGCGCCCTTCTCTCCGGTCCCCGGCCCTCGCCTGCTCGCACGCGACGATGAAACCGCGTTGAAGCTGTTGCGCGCGGCGGAGAGCGTTGTCTTGCAGAACGGGCTGTCATCCGCCCATGCTACCTTTGTCGACACTGCGCAGCTCGACTTGTTCCGCAAGGCCGGCTGGCTGATCCGGTCGGGAACGCAATTTCATTGGTCGAATGATGGCTATGCCAGCTTTGACGATTTTCTTGCAACGCTCGCCTCGCGCAAAAGGCGGGCGATCCGCAAGGAACGGGCAGGCGCGCAGTCAGCCGTCGACATAGAGATTCTGCGCGGAGACCAGATCCGGCCCGAACATTGGGATGCCTTCTGGATCTTCTATCAGGATACTGGCGCGCGCAAATGGGGCCGGCCTTATCTGACCCGAGCCTTTTTCGACGTAATTGCGGAAAGCATGCGCGATAGCATCGTGCTGTTCCTCGCCCATCAGGGCGGACGGCCGGTGGCGGGCGCGCTCAACCTGCTCGGCCCTGATTGCCTCTATGGCCGTTATTGGGGTTGCACTGAGGACATCCCCTTCCTCCATTTCGAGCTGTGCTATTATCAGGCCATCGACTTTGCCATCGCGCACGGCCTTGCGCGGGTTGAGGCCGGTGCGCAGGGGGAGCATAAACTGGCGCGCGGATACCTGCCCGTGACTACCTGGTCGGCGCATTTTATCGCCGATCCCGGCTTCCGGTCGGCAGTTGACGATTTCCTGATCCGCGAGCGCAGGGCAGTCGAGCGTGAGCAGGAATTCCTGGGCGAACTGGGCCCCTTCAAACGCGGTTAGTCGACCGAGGTAATCCCCCGCCAGCCGACGAAGCGCGCCTTGTTGCCCAGCACAAAGCGGTTGCACGCGAGCGCAACCAGCACGCAGGAAACCAGCACCATCAGCATAACATCGATATAATGCACGCCGCCCAGCCCATAATGCTGGTAGAATGTCTCGCCCTCAAAAATCCTGCCCGGTTCGTAGAGGACAAAGGTGTGCAAGGCATATGCCGCGACACCAAACACCAGCCCCGCGATCGCGGCCTTGGCATCGACATTGCGGAACAACAGCCCGACGATGAAGGCCGAAAGGATCGGCATCGAAGACAGCCCGTTCAGTTGCTGCAGCAGGTCGATGATGCTTTTGGCGCTTTCGAATGCGGGCACGATCAGGATTGAGCTGATGGTCAGGATGGTGCTGACGGTGGCCGCAAGCCGCCAGTGATTCTTCACCTTGGCGACAAACTTGTCGTGGAAGTCGACCGAGTAGAGCGCCACCGAACTGTTCAATATCGCTGCTGTATGCGCAATCACTGCCGCCGCCATCAGCGATGCGAAAGCGCCTGACAGCCACGTCGGCAGGACATGCGCGACGATGCGGCCATAGCTTTTGTCGCCAATCGGCCCAAACAACTTATACGCCACCACACCCGGCACCGCGACGATGAGCGGGATGATCAGGATGCGGATGGTAGCAGCGGCGAGCACACCCTTTTGCGCCTCGCGCACCGTCGGTGCGGTCATCGCCTTTTGGGTGATGTTCTGGTTGGTCGACCAATAGAATATCTGGATGAACAGCATCCCGGTGAACAGCGTGTGGAATGGAATCTGCGAATCCGGTTGGCCAATCATCGACAGCCGTTCCTCGGGTATTCCGGAAAGATCCCAGCCTATGGCGTTCATCGCAAGGATGACGACGAGCAACGCCACTGAAAGCATGCCGATACCCGAATAGGTGTCGACCACCGCGACCGCCTTCAGCCCGCCCGTAATCGTGTAGATCGCCGCCATGATTGCCATCGGGATGGCGAAGTAGAGCAAGGGCCAGTCGACCCCGAACATCGATTTCAGGAACAGGCTGCCGCTGTAGAGCGAGGCGGGCAGGTAGATCAGGATGTTGCCGACGAGGAAAAGCAGCGAAATCACCGTGCGGATGCTGCCGCCATTATATCGCCGCTCGAGAAGCTCGGTCACAGTCGTGCAGTTGTTGCGATAGTAAATGGGCACAAAGACAAAGGCGAGGATCATCAGCCCGACGAAACCCGAAATCTCCCACCAAGCGAGCAGCAGCATCTGCCCGCCATTCATCCCGACCAATTGCTCGGTCGAAAGGTTGGTGATGGTGATCGCGCCGGCGACATAGAGCCAGCTCAGCCCGCCGCCTGCCAGGAAGACATCCTTGCCCGATCCGTCATGCTCGCTCGGGCCGCTGCGCACCTTTGCGTAAGTCGCCAGGCCCAGCGCCAGCAGGATTGCGATAAAGATCGCGACCTGCAGACCGTCGATCGATGATGCGGCAGTCTCCATTTTCCTCTCCCCTTTATCCGCTGTCTGCCGCATAGCGGATGACATCGCAACCCGAACGAGATGCAGCAAAACATGAAACTGGGTGTCTGCTATTATCCTGAACATTGGCCCGAAAATGTCTGGGTCGATGATGCGCGGCGAATGGCGGAGATGGGCTTGTCGCGCGTGCGCATCGGCGAATTCGCCTGGAGCCGCATCGAGCCCGAACCGGGACGCTATGATTGGGGCTGGCTCGATCGGGCGATTGAAACACTGCACCGGCAGGGGCTTGGAATCATCCTCGGCACGCCAACAGCAACGCCGCCCAAATGGCTTGTCGACCGCATGCCCGATATGGTCGCACTGGACGAGGATGGTCGCCCGCGCGGCTTCGGCTCGCGCCGCCATTATTGCTTTTCGCACCAAGGCTATCAGGCCGAATGCGATCGCATCGTGATGGCGCTGGCCGAACGCTATGGCGAGCATCCCGGCATCGTCGCATGGCAGACCGATAATGAATATGGCTGCCACGATAGCGCGGTCAGCTATTCCCCGGCCGCCGCCGAGGCGTTTCGCTATTGGCTTGCCAATCGTTATGAAACGATCGGGGCGTTGAACGAGGCGTGGGGCAATGTGTTCTGGTCGATGGAGTATCGCACCTTCGCCGAAATCGACTTGCCCAACCTTACCGTGACGGAGGCAAACCCGGCGCACTGGCTCGATTTCCGCCGCTTCTCGTCCGACCAGGTTGTTCGCTTCAACCGGCGGCAGGCGAACATTTTGCGCGCCTGCTCCCCCGGGCGCGACATCATCCACAATTTCATGGGCTTCTTCACCCAATTCGATCATCACGCTGTCGGGGCCGACCTCGACGTCGCTAGCTGGGATAGCTATCCGCTCGGCTTCCTCGAGCAATTCTGGTTTTCGGAAGAAGAGAAGCGCAGCTATTTGCGGCAAGGGCATCCCGATATCGCAGCCTTCCACCACGATCTCTATCGCGGCTGCCAAAAACACGGCCGATGGTCGGTCATGGAGCAGCAGCCCGGGCCGGTGAATTGGGCCCGATTCAACCCCGCGCCCCTACCCGGCATGGTGCGCCTCTGGACCTTGGAAGCAATGGCGCATGGTGCCGAGATGGTCAGCTATTTTCGCTGGCGGCAATTCCCCAAGGCACAGGAACAGATGCACGCAGGCCTGTTACGCCCCGACAGTGTCGAGGATGTCGGCGGCGGGGAGGCACGCCAGGCTGCCGCCGATATTGCGGCGATTGGCGATGCAGGTCCGCCGCCCAAATCGGTCGCACTGCTATTCGATTATGCGGGCGACTGGGTGACGCAGATCCAGCCGCAAGGCCGGGGATTCAGCGCCTTGCGCATGGCGTTCGATTATTATTCGGCGCTGCGCCAGTGCGGTTTCGACGTCGATATCATATCTCCCCAAGCCGATTTTGCAGGCTATCGGATGCTCATCATCCCGTGCTGCCCGATTATCGGCGCGGATGTCGTCGAACGCCTGCGCGCCTTCGATGGCCCTGTGCTCATCGGCCCGCGCAGTGGAAGCAAGACGACCAATCTCTCCATCCCGGCAGAACTGGCCCCCGGCGGATTACAGCAACTGATCCCCTTAAAGGTAACCCGCGTGGAATCGCTTCGTGACGGGGTCGAAGAGCAAGGCGAAGGCTTCGCCATCAGCCGCTGGCTCGAACATGTAGAAAGCAATCTCGAACCGGAAATCCGCCTCAGCAATGGCCGGGGTATCGTCTGGCGTGAGGGAAGCGTCCGCTATCTTGCTGGCCATCTCGATGCGGCGCTGCTGCGTGATGTAATCGGCCTCATGGCGGGTGATGCGGACATGGTAGTCGAAGACCTGCCAAGCGGCGTGCGGACGCGTCGTGCCGGGATGCTGCGATTTGCCTTCAACTATGGCACGCAGGCGCAGCAACTCTCAGTGCCGGAGGGGGCGGAGCTGCTTTTGGGCTCAGCCAGGATCGAAGCTGCCGGAGTTACCGTCTGGCGCGAATAACGCCAGTCAGCGGATGATTTCGCCGCCCTTCATCACATGGTCGACGACCTCAAGTGCCGAGATATCGGCGAGTGGATCGGCTTTCACCGCGACCAGATCTGCGTACCGCCTCGGTGCGATGCTGCCCAGCTCGGCTTCCTTGCCGAGCAATTCGGCGGCGCGGATGGTTGCGGATTGGATCGCCTGCATCGGTGTCATCCCGTAACGCACCATATATTTGAACTGCCGACCGTTCACTCCATGCGGATAGACGCCGCTGTCGGTTCCATAGGCGATCTTCACGCCCATCTTCACCGCCTTGGCAAATCCCTCCCGCTGGACATCGGTGGTCTCACGGTTCTTGCGCAGATATTCTTCGGGCCAACCCTCTTTGGTGCCGATATCGTCGATATAATCACCATTGTAGATATCCATCACCAGCCAAGTGCCGCTGGCTTTGGCGAGCGCCAGTGCTTCGTCGTCAATCAGGCTGGCATGTTCAATTGAGCGCACCCCAGCGGCAATCGCGTTCTTGATACCCAGTGCGCCATGCGCATGCGCGGTCACATAGACGCCGCGCTTGGCTGCGGTATCGACAGCAGCCTTCATTTCCTCGACGCTCAATTCAGGCTCGCCGGGTTCGGTGCCGATGGCGAGGACTGCACCGGTGGCAATGAGCTTCAGGAAGTCGGCGCCCTTGTCGATGAAGAATGTGGCTTTCTCGGCAGCCTGCACCGGGCCGACCGAAACGCCATAGCGCATGTCTTCGGGCAATTTGTCATTGTCGATGACACCGTTGAGTTCACCCCCGCCTCCGGGCTTGGTGATGTAACCCCCGGCCACGAACATGCGTGGGCCGGGCACACGGCCCGCGTTGATTGCATCGCGCAAAGCAATATCGGTCAGCCCGCGATAGGTTCCTACATCGCGCACTGTAGTGAAGCCAGCCATCAGCGTATCGCGCGCATTTTTTGCGCCGATAAGCGCGGTGGCGGCAGGCGAAGTTTTCAGCGGCAGCGCGACATCGGCATCCTGCCCTGCATCGGCAAGGTGGGTGTGCAGGTCCATCAGCCCGGGCAGCACGGTATAGGCAGACCAGTCAATCGTCCGGATATTTTCAGGCTGCGGCTTGCATGGTTCGACCGCGCTGATCTTGTCTGCCTGTATCGCAATGCAATGACCGGTCAGGACGGTGCCTTGGGCAACATCGACTATGTGCCCTGCAACGACATAGCTGTCCACCGATGTCGGTTTCTGGGCAGAGACAGGAAGTGCAGCAGCGGCGGTGAGCGCCAGAGCAAAAGCGAGGCGCATCAGCCCTTCTTGGTGATGCGTTCGATTTCGCGCGCCACCATCGCCTCGACGATGCCGGGCAGGTTGGTGTCGAGCCATTCCTTGAGCATCGGCTTCATCAACTCGCGGGTCAGCCCTTCGAGCGAGGTTTCGCCCGAGCGCACAATCTGCGGCGCGACGCCCGGTTCGGATAGCGTCTGCAGGACCGAGAAACTCTGGCGCAGGCTTTGCGCCTTGTCGGTGTCGAGCAATTCACCCTCGGTTTCGTCAGCCGCTTGGGTCAGCTCCAATATGTCGTCTTCTTCGCTTTCATCGCGGCGGCTATCGCGCGCCGGGCGACGCGAGTTGATGGCGCGCGAACGGTCTTCATCGGCGATGATCTTCTTGATCGAAGACAGGATCGCTTCCATCGATGGTTCGTTCCGATCATTTGCCATAGCGTTCCGCCTTGCCCCTGATTCCCTCAATAGCGAGGTAATGGTTCTATTTCAGCCTTTTGCGCAGGTGTGTCAACCGTGCGGGTGGCCTTGGCAGTGGGATCGGGCTTCGACGACCAGTCGCTCCAGCTGTTCTTCACCGCATCATATTCGGCGACCGGATCATACAGCGGGCCGCCCTCAAGGCCAAGATCGCGTGCTTCCGCACGGCCCATCGAGGCGAGCAGCGAAAAGCCAGCGACATAGGCGTTGCGGCGCGCCGTTACGAGCTGGACCTTGCTGTTGAGCAGTTCCTGCTCGGCGTTCAGGATGTCGAGGATGGTGCGGTTGCCGACGCTGTTTTCAGCACGGGTACCCTCCAGCGAAAGCTCGTTTGCGGCGACGGCACGCTCGGAAGCACTGATCACGTCCTGCGCCGCTTTCCAGCTCGCATAGGCCGCGCGGGTTTGCGCAATGGCTTCGCGCTCAGCCGCAATTTCCTGCTCAATTGCTTGCCCCATGCGCGCCTGCGCCTGACGGATTTGCGCGGCAGGCTGGCCGCCCTGATAAAGCGGCAGGCTTGCCCGTACGCCGACCTGCGCCGAGGTTGATGTCTTGTCGAAAGCGGGAAGTGTGCCCGAATCGATGCTGCCCAGGTTGTTTGAATAATTGCCCGCGCCAAAGCCAATCACCTGCGGCAGGCGACTGGCTTCCGCACCCTTGCGGTCGTAACGCGCGGCTTCGCGCAATTCCTTCGCGGCAATAAGGTCCGGATTGTTTTCTAGCGCTACACTGACTGCGCTGTCGGGCGAATCGGGAAGGTTGGGCAGCGGCGGCGGCGCTTCCAGATTTTCCGGCGGCTTTCCGACCAGCTGAATGTAGATTTCCTTGGAACGGATCAGGTTCGCACGCGCGGCTTCGAGGCTGCTGGTGGCCAGAGCGAGGCGTGCTTCCGATTGGGCGACGTCGGTACGGGTCAGATCGCCAATTTCGAACCGGTCGCGGGTGGCTTCCAGATTGACCTGCAGCACACCGACTTGCGCGCGGTTCAAATCGACAATCGCTTCGTCACGGATCACGTCCATATAGGCGGCGACTACGGCAGAGAAAATCGCGCTTTCGGTTGCGCGCAATCCTGCAATGCCTGCCTCTACGCGGTTTTCCGCGGCCCGAACGGCATTCTTGACTGCACCGCCAAGATACAGCGGAACGGTGACGTCCGCACGCCCGTTCAATGTCCGATCGGGGGTGAAGTTCGTGCCGTTCGATCGCGGGAACAATTCGCTATAGCTGCCGCTTGCCTGCACATCGGGGCGGCCATTGGCTTTTGCGATCGGCACGGCCTCATTCGCAGCCTTTTGCCCTTCGCGCGCGCCGGTCAATGTCGGGTTGGTCTGGTAGGCAGTAGCCAGCGCATCGCGCAACGAATCTGCCGTAGCGGGTGTGGCGACCGAAATGGCACCAGCGCCGGCGGCAATCAGCAATAGCGTCCGCATTGTCCCCCTGAAACCTCTCAAAATACAAATTCCCGCGCTTTTTCAAATCCAGGCAGCGGGGCAATTTCTATGTCGGCAAACGGGCGCAGCGCCACATGCCCGCCATGCTTCGTCCCGATGGCGAGCCGCCGCACAGGTCCATCAACCAATCCGGTTACGATCCGCCCGCCCTCTGCGAGCTGCGCCACAATGGCATCGGGCAGCGTTTCGATGGCACCATCGATAAGGATCAGGCTATACGGCGCACCCTTTGGGGCGCCTTCCGCAAGATTGCCCTCTACCAGCTTCAACCCCGGTACCTTGGTCGCCGCAGCTTTCGCCAGCCCGCTATCCGATTCGACAGCAACCAGCTTTGCGGCCCGGCCTGCAAGCAATGCTGCCATATAGCCGGTTCCCGCTCCGATCAGCAGGACATTGTCCTGCTCCGAAACTTCCGCCGTCTGCAATATCTCTGCAGTGGCAAGCGGCGGGTTCAGCATGCGGTCTTTGCCAAGCGGAACCGAACGGTCGAGATAGGCAAAGGCTTCCTTGCCCGCGGGCAGGAAGGTTTCGCGCGGCAGTTCGCCCATTGCCTTCACGATCCATGCTGCGGTTACACCGTTGGTGCGAAGCTGGCTGTCGATCATGTGACGACGTGAGGTTTCGGATTGCGCTGACTGCATATGAATTTCCGCTGCCGGTTTGTTCGGCCTAGAATGTTTGTGACACAACTGTATTGCGGATGCAACACAGCATGGTCTCCCTTCTAGTCAGCACAGACGCAAAGTCCAAGCCGGTTTCGGACAAACGGCTGAATTTGCCATGCGAGCAGCAACGTTTTGCATCGCGGCTGTGGCCAAATGGTCGCGAATCCCGATTGCAAAGCGCCATTCCAGCCGCTAGTGGACGCCCCTCACCACCGCGCGGCACCTGTTGCCGAAGCATCGAGGCCCGATGGCGGAGTGGTTACGCAGAGGACTGCAAATCCTTGCACGCCGGTTCGATTCCGGCTCGGGCCTCCATTACTTCACTCAAAACCCACATTATTTGACTCGTCCTTTTGGACTTACCAGCGCGTGAATTTTATGAAGAGTGCTGTTCCCAACCCCATCGGGACCATCGCAACTGCCGAAAGCAGGAACACCGACCAAAGCGGTGCTTGCATTCCGATTAGGGCCCAACCACCTGCCAAAACCACTGTCAGCCGCAAAGCCTGGGCTGTGATTGCGCCACCCACCCGGCCCGCACCCTGCGACGCGAAGTAAAGACAGAGACCCAATCCGAAAAATGCATAGCTGAAACCCGCAATGCCCAAATAGCTATATGCTGCAGACCGGACAGCCAGATCGGCCGTGAACATGTTCACCCAAAGCCCGGGGAAAGCCACGACGAGCAGACCGAGCGTGCCAAGGGCAGATGCGGCAAGCCCCCCAGCTGTCCAAGCTATACGTCTGGCCCTGGGCACATTCCCCCCACCAATTGCCGTTCCGACCATCGGCACACAGGCGACGCCGACCGAAAAGGCGATGGGAATAAGCAGGAATTCGAGCCGAACACCGATGCCGTAGCCAGCCAAAGCCTCTGGCCCATAGCGTGCGACCATTGCAGTCAGCACCAAAACTGTCGTCACCGACAACAACGGCGAAAGCATGGCAACTGCGCCAACCTGCATGATTTGGGCAAAACGCTGAACGCTGAGCAGGCTTGGGCTTAACCGCAATTGCAGCCGCGCCCTCGACGAACGAAGATAGCAGAACAGCGCGACAGCCGAGCACGAAAATGCAACAAGTTGGCCAAGCGCCACACCGGCCATGCCAAGCCTGGGAAGCGGACCTATCCCAAGCCCGAATGCTCCGCCAACGACAATCTGGATCAACCCTGCCACCAATTGGGTCGATGCAGGAATGGTCATATTGCCTGATCCGCGGGCAATCGAAGCAAATGTGTTGGTCAACCAGACAGCGAAAATGCCAAACGCTGCAACGTTCGAATAAATGATCGCCTGTTGAAGGACGTCGCCAGACCCGCCCAGCAGCCTGAAAGTAAACGGACCACCCAACAATATGGCAACCGACAGAACCAGGCCGAGCGCCGCGCCAATGGCAAGCGAGCATAAGGCAAGCGCCTGGGCGCCATCATGGTCGCCAGCGCCGAGTGCCCGGCTGATCGCGCCAGAGATCGTCCCGCCCATCGCCCCCGCCGAAAGCATTTGCATCAACATGAAAATTGGAAAAACAAGGGCGATACCGCCCAGCGAAGCAACACCCAACGAACCCACATATGCCGTTTCCGCAATGGAAACGACCGTGGCGGAGCATAAAGCGATAAGATTGGGCAGGCTTAGGCGTATGAGAGTGGAGAGTATCGGGCCATCGCGCAAAAGCGTTGCGCGCGCAGCTGCTGCCGCAGAAGCCCGCTCTTTGCGGGTGCTGGCATCGACGAAGGTTGTACTCACGCCGCCATCACCAGCAGGGTGGAGGTTGCAGAAGCCAGAAGTTTTCCGCTGGAGTCTGTAAGTTTCGCATCTGCATAGGCGACGCGCCGCCCCATGCTTTTGACAATCCCCTCTGCCCGAACCGGCCCGGTATGTTCGGTCATGGCTCTATGATAGGCGACCTTGATCTCTAATGTGGTGAACGATTCACCAGCTGCCAATCGGCTTGCCGTTGCGATGCCGCAGGCGGAATCGAGCAATGTTGCAGCATAGCCGCCATGTACGATTCCAAGGGGATTATAGACATGGCGTCCGGGGGTGCCCTCGAAAACCACGCGGCCAAGCTCGACTTCGACCAAGGCAAAGCCCAATGTTTCGCCAATCGGGGGCTTGCCACCCGCCGCCAGTAGAGCCCGAACCCTTGCCAGACCATCAGCTGGGGTTCCTTCGACTTGGGTTGTTGCCATGGTCATATATCCAGCCTTTTTGTGAGGGATGAGAGAGTGTCACGCAGAATGGCGTCCGATTGCGGCCCCTTGCCGATCGCGCGCGCCAAGGCCACCGCGCCGACCATTTGCGAGACGGCGGCCCTAGCCTCTTCGGCGGGATTGGCATTGCCCATGCGGACGAGCGCTGCCTCGATACGAGCAACGAGTTTTTCCAATCCATTCGCGTAACGCGTGCGGGCAACATCCGAGTTGCGTGCCATGTCGGTCGCCAGGGCGGGAAGAGGACAACCACGTTCTGGCTCATCACGATGCGCGGGAGAAATGTACGATCCAAGAAATTTGCGCAGCGCAGGGCGCGGATCAGCGAGTTCGTCGACCATTGCCTTATCAAAGGCAAAGCTGCGATGCGCCAAATCTGCAAACATCGAATCGATCGCCTCTGCGATTAGCGCCTCCTTCGATGCGAAATGCGCGTAAAAGCCCCCATGAGTAAGGCCGGCGCTTCCCATGACATCCGCGACCGATACTTTTTCTGGGCCTTTCAGCCGGATTTCGCGTGCTGCCGACTTTACCACCCGGGCGCGGGTTTCCGCTTTGTGATCACTGCCGTAACGCATGCGCGTTCCCCTTTATATGATACACGTAATATAAAGGAGGTGTTATTGCAACTCTACCTGTGCGTTTTCCAATTTCGATTAAAGGATGAGCCGATTCCCTGTCGGGTCACGATGGGAAATTGCTGGTGCAAATGAAAAAGGCCGGGGTGGTGGATACCCCGGCCTTTTTTGCAGGCTCTATTAGCTGGCATTGGGGATTTCAGTTTGCAGCGGCGAAGCCGTGCAGCCAGCTGCCAGAGCTGCCGTAAGAGAAAGTCGGTAGAAAATCGATCATCTGGAAATCATCGACAACCTTGTTCGTGAAATTGTCGAGGACGCGATATTTTGCGCCAACGCGGACAACCAGAACGGCGTGATCGCTACGAACCGAACGGTCGCGTCCGACGACGAGGAACATGTCACGCTCTGCAACGCCCAGCGAGCGGAGGATTTGAAACTTGGCGATGGCATAATCTTCGCAGTCGCCGCGGCCTGATTGCAGTGAACGGGCGGCCGTTGCCCAAACATCAGCCTGGCCATAATTGGCCTGATCCGAGGTGTACTTGATGCGGCCGTTGACCCAGCTGTTGATGGCAGCCAGTTGTTCGTCGCGACCGGCAGTGCGGTTTTGCGAAATCAACGCTGCTACTCCGGAGTCGCTAACGCCCAGCCCGGCCTGCTTTGCCGACTGCCAACGGCCGTCGAGCGGGGTGCGGGCAATCGGCAATGCCTTCGTGCCGAAAACAGCGGGAGAAGCCGAGAGCGTCTGCGCAGAGGCCGGAGCCGCGCTGAACACCAGCAGCATCGAAAGGAAGAGGCAGACGATCGCCAGAACCGTGATGCGACCCGACAGGCGATCGAACTGCCTCAAACCGGGAGAAACAGAAGCAACCTTCAAACGAAAGCTGAGCTTTGCAACTTCTCTCCGGAGGAAAATAACTGCTATTGCTACAGTATATAGCAAGAACAACTGAGCTAAGAACAAGGCCATCTCAAAAT
Source organism: Sphingorhabdus buctiana (assembly GCF_042680825.1). Classification (NCBI taxonomy): domain Bacteria; kingdom Pseudomonadati; phylum Pseudomonadota; class Alphaproteobacteria; order Sphingomonadales; family Sphingorhabdaceae; genus Sphingorhabdus; species Sphingorhabdus buctiana. Next base: position 313,288 of record NZ_JBHUEL010000003.1, on the reverse strand, counting down.
ATCCATTCTAAAAACAGATCGGATTGAGTGGCTTTGATTTATTCAGTTGATTCTGATTTGAATCTAAGCCACACGAGAGGCCGTCAAATCGATGTTAGTTCAGATTTATCCTTACAGACATCGCGTAACAGATTTCCCGTGCGCGATTAATTAAATAAATATACACAACTAAATATTGTGCTTTTAGTTTAGTATAGTGGGTGTAAAACGGTGTGAGTCCGCTACCACGTGAGGGGCAGGCCTATACCCTGGTATGGGATGCCAATCTCAAGCCTGCCGCTATGGTTGGCGCGGGATTGGGCTCATTCGGAAGTGGAAACCGCGCGCAGGCAGGCCATCAAAACGGCGATGCAGGCGCGAATGCGCTCCGCATCGGCGGTTTGACCGATCGCATCTTCAAGGTTTTTTGCAGCTTCGGCGATCGCGTCGAACTGAAGCGTCGCGGCGGTGCCTGCTATTGCATGCGCCCTTTCGCGGATTGCGGCCGCAGCTGCTGGAGACCCATCGAGATAATGCTTCCAGTCGCCTTCAAACTGCATTGCCTCGCTGGATGCGCGTGCGCGGAATCTTTTACGTATTTCTTCCAGCCGCTGCTCGAAATTCATGACGCGCCTGAAACCATCTCGGCGAGATGCTCCCCCAGCCGGCGTGGATCAAAAGGCTTGTCGATGATACCGCGGGCACCCAGGGCAAGCATTCCAGCCCGTTTCTGGCGATCTGTTGTCGCGGTGAGAAAGATGAGGGGAATCCGGGCGGTGGCCGGGTTGCTTTGAAGCTCTGCCAAAAGCGCCATCCCGTCCATGCCCGCCATATGGACATCGCTCAGAACGGCGTCGGGCTGCCACTGTTCCACCAAGGCAAGCGCGCTGGCTCCATCAGTGGAACATTGCAGTTCGAAGCCACCATGAGACAACAAGGCGAGCTCGACGATGTCACGCAGATCTTCATCATCGTCGACATAGACAATTTTCATCCGCGCCGCTCCGATCCGCGCCCTGCCTGGTGCTGCTCTGTCGGCAGGCGGATGATGAATCGCGCGCCTGATTTATATTGGGAATCCAGTTGGATGCTGCCAGAAAGCTCGTGCAGGATATTCTGCGAAATGAACAGGCCAAGACCGGTTCCCTGCGGCGTTCCGGGTGCATGGTCGTCGGCCACCCGGGAGAAGCGGGTGAATAATTTGTCCCGAAATTCTTCTGGAATGCCTGGGCCCTGATCGTCGATGCGAATGACTGCCTGATTCGCGCTGAGTTCCATGTTGATCGTAATGATTCCGCCGATCGGCGAAAAGCGAATGGCGTTCGCTACGATGTTGACGATTGCTTGCGACAAGCGGTTGGGATCGGTGTTCAACCTTATCGGTTCTTGAGGTTGTGTGACTGCGAACCGCAGCTGTTTCGACCTCGCCGTTGGTTCGAGGTCTGCGAGAACGGTGCTGACAATTTCGGAAAGCTCGACGCTTTTTAGATCGAGCGTCAAATGGCCTTCGTCCATGGCATGGACATCCATCAGGTCGTCCACCAGCCGTTTCATCCGCTCTGCGTTGCGCATGGCAATCGCCAGCAAAACGCTGGCCTGTTGCGGTTTCGCCTGATGCCAACGCATCCTCGGCCAAAGGCAAGGCACCCAGAAGCGCAGCGATCGGTGATTTGAGCTCATGGCTGACCATTGAGACGAATTCCTGCTTGAGCTGGACCGCTTCGAGCAACTTCCCCTTCATCGCCAATGCTTCGGTTTCAGAAATCTGGCTTAACCCCGCTGCGATAATCCCGACCAGCAGTTGTGTGACCAGCTCATCAAAATCGCCGAATACACCTGGCTCACTTGAGTAGAATTTCAGTACGCCGATATTGGCGCCGCGATAGGGTATCGGCGTTACGATCATCGAGCGAAGTCCGACGCGGCGGCAGGCTTCGAGATCAACCCTGTCATCCGTCTCGCTATCATTGCAAATGAGGGTGGCACCTGTGAGGATGGCACGCCCGGAAAGGCTGCCAACCAGCGGCAATTGCATCGATTTCACTTCGGGCCGGCTATCCCTGACGGCCGCATACCGCAGCATATTGCCCTCGATCAACTCGATGGCGGCACCGGTTGCTTGCGGCATCACGGCGTGATTTTCGACAATTATGTCGTAGGTTTGCTGCAAAAGGCCCGATGAAGCCAATACCGATTGCTGGATGCAAAGTAGCCCTGAGAGCTGGTCATTCTGCATTGATGGCCATTCCTGGCTGAAAGGCTGTACCCGGAACGTCCAGGTTAAAGCGAATGCCCATCTGTTTCCGATACATTCAAATCGATTCCGCTTGGGTCCTTTGAGTCAATTGCGACTGGCAAGCCGATTTAAGATGGAATTAGCTGCGTTTTGTCTTTGGATTGGGCGTCCGATCATCGCGCCGCCTTTCGCGACCGTAATGAAAGCCCTTTTCATCCTGCCAACCAAAGGGAGCGCGGCGATCAAGGTAGGACATGATGGCGATGCCTGCTACCAGCAGGATCGCAAATCCGGTCGCTACGATTAGAATTCCGTCCATGCACATCCCCCAAAGAAAGATTGTCAGTCGGAAAAACCGACATCAATCACATCATGGAAGAATGTAGCTGCCCTAGCGCGGATATAAGGTTGTAACTGTTACCTTGGTAACTCCGTCTTTACCTTTTCAAACGTCCCATTCAACAACGCCAGTTTCCTGATAAATACATATAATACAGATGGATATGGTGTTGGTGAGGTGACTTTGCCTCATTCTTAGCCTCAAGGCGTTACATGTAACATGAAGTAAGATCGGCCGGCTTTTTGCAGTCTTCAGTCACAAACCTTGCGCGTGCGCCCACTCGAGAAAAAGTTCAGGCCAGGCCTCCACGGCTTTGCCCATCGCCTTGCGCAATCCGAAGCCGTGCCCGCCATGGCTGAACAAATGGGTCTCTACCAATATGCCACGTTCGCGTAACGCGGCGCGCAGCAACAGGGCATTCTCGACCGAAACGACATCGTCATCTTCGGCGTGGAGAATGAAATGCGGGGGCGCATTCGCCGGGATGTTCAGATGCGGGCTGTGCGCCCTTTCCAAAACGCTATCGGCATTGGCCCCGACCAGTTTCTCACGGCTACCCGGATGGGCGTGCGGTGCAGACATCGAAATGACGGGATAGATCGGCGCCGCGAGCAAGGGCCGTGCGGACAACTGGTCTGCCTTGTCGACGGGCTTGTAAACTGCGGCTGCGAAGCGTGCGGCAAGGTCGGCGCAGGCATGGCCGCCCGCTGAAAAGCCCATCGCGGCAACACGTTCAGGATCAACGCCATAGTCATTGGCCCGATGGCGGATCAGGCGCATTGCGCGCTGCGTATCCTGCAACACAACATCGGGGCCTGCAGCCCAACCCTCGCCGGGCAGGCGGTAGAAAAGCACGAATACGGTGTAACCGCGCGCCGATAGCCAGCGACCCATTTCATAGCGACACTTATCGGGAATTTGTGTCGTATGGGTCCCCCGTTATCGGGAATTTGCCGCATCGAGGATTTTCCCTGCTTTCCCTGTTATTTTGAAAAGTGAAGTCTTGGGACAGCTGATTTCGTGCGTATCCCCTTGAAAAATGTTGGGTATAAATCCATTTCCCTGCACTCGTGATCAGGGAATTAACTGGCGCGTAACAGGGAATATTTTTCGCTGTAGCAGGGATTTTACAGGCTCCCTGTTTTGTGTCCGCCGCGTGGCCATTGCGTGGCAATGGGGTTCACGGTATACATACTCCTGCAAGGCGAGGTCTGCGCCGCCAGTCAATGGCGACTGTTCGCGGGCCGCTGCACTCCATCACAACTATTTTAAGGGAGGCTGTCGTGCCGAAGAACAATCTGCGCCCTCGCGGCAATTACACCGTCGGATATGCGAGACCGCCCCTCGCGACACGCTTTCAGCCCGGACGCTCGGGAAATCCCAAGGGGCGGCCCCGCAAGAGCCAGCCAGAACCACTCGATCTGCCTGCTGGTCTCAGCCCGCTAAATCGGGCGGTGTTGGAGCACATGCTTACACCGCTTGATGGGGCATCGAACGCCGTGGTTCCGTCGACAAATTTGGAGCGCGTGGTTAAGCAGGCCGTCGATGGGGCGATGAGTGGCGATGTGCGCTGCCTGCGCCTTATTCTTCCGCTGTATGAGGAGGCCCAGAAGGCTAAAGCGGCGTGCCCGGATAATGAATTATCGGACGCCGTCCGGCAGTTCTCCGAAATACTCATTCTTGCTAAGCATAACGACCTCACACTTCTTGATCTAAAGCGTGAACTGCTGGAGAGGGTGCAGCGCAGCCGGGAGGAGGACCCGGGCGCAAAGTCAGTTGAGCCTCCCAACTAACGGGCAGAGAATGCGCAATCTTGTCCCACCGGGGAACCTCGAACCCGCGACTGATTGAAGGCTCTCAGTCGCGGGTATGAATGCGAATGCCTGGTGCGTCATTGGGGGACCCCACAAACTCGATGCCGGCGGCTTCGAAGGCTGATTGAATGGAGGCCAAATTTCGTGCTGAAACAGTGGGTACGCCATTACCCGCTTCCACTCGTTTAATCGTGCTCGTGCTGACCCCGGATTGTTCAGATAATTCTTTAACAGACCATCGAAGTGCTAAGCGCGCAGCTCTAATTTGTGCTGCTATTAACATTGACTCAACCTCCAAATGATACCATATGGCTCATATATGAAATTAATAGAGCCATCTATTGGTGTAATTAGGCCAGATTGGCGCAAAGAATTCAAGCGCCTTGAGGGCGCCTATGCACCAGCGACGATCAAGGCCTACTACACCGACCTCGCACACTTCGAAAATTGGTGTCGCGCTCACGCAATGCAGCCCTTTCCGGCAGAACCATTGACGGTGAGTGTCTACCTGGAGGGAATGGCGCCGAACCGATCCGTGTCGACAATCCAGAGGCGGATGTATGCAATCAGCAGAAGTCACAGGCTACTTCGACTGCAGGACCCAACGCAGGATGAGGATGTGCATTTGGCAATGCGACGCATTATGCGATCCAAGCGCTGCCGACCCAAACAGGCTAAAGGTTTGACGCAGGAGTATCTGGAGAAGTTTCTGGAGGTGCAGCCTGACAACCCGTGGGGCATCCGCAATCGGGCAATCATATCGCTCGGCTATGACATCCTTGCCCGTCGCTCTGAATTGGTGGCGCTGATGACGGACGACATCGAAGAGAGGTCCGACGGCACATTGCGGCTGATGATCAGGCGAAGCAAAACAGACCCATTCGGTATGGGCCGCCTTGCGTTCACTTCCAAAAGGACTGCGCGCCTCGTGGGTGAATGGCTCAAATGGCGGGGGCCAGAAATTGAGCCGCTGTTTTGCGGCATCTACCAGGGGCAGGCTATCAATCGTGCGCTGGGTCCCGATACCATCAAATTGATCATCAAAAACGCCGCTAGTGTTTGTGGTCTAAAGCGCATTGAAGCCGATGCGTTCAGTGCGCACTCTTTACGTGTTGGAGCCGCTCAGGATTTACTCCGTAACGGCCATGATACGGCAGCCATCATGCGAGCTGGCGGATGGAAGTCAGTCGACGTGATGGCACGCTATCTTGAATTTGCGGAGTACAATGTGTGGTCTTAGCGCAGGTTACTTGCTTTCAACGCAATGTATGATATCATATTATTCTACTTTGACGTAAATATCACGTAAAATACATTTATAATAATAATTCATTGTATTTGTGCCCGCCAAGCTACTGAAAAAGCGAGGAATGCGAAAGCGAGCGTCATTGCAAAAGCTACGAAATTTGAGTCGAAATTCACGATTATAATGTAACTAGATAAAAGCCCTATTATAGAAGATGCCGCAGTTATAAATGCCAAAATGGATGTTTCTTTTTTACAAATAAGTATGTTTAAATATAGTAAATATACTCCATTTATTAAAAAGCCAAAAACAATCCATTTCAAATGATACTTAAAACCAACATGGCTATTATCGATAAATAATATAAGAAAATTTATCAAATATTCTTCAAATAAAATATATATCAAAAAACTTAGTAATAAAAAGACGCTGCAGTTTCTTGCAAAAACTCTATAGTAATTTAAGGTTTTTGGGTCACTTTCGTAGTTCCGAATAAGCCACGGTGTTATGGCTTTATTCACCCCAACCGAAATTAGGCCAATCGCCGAGCCAACTTGCAATGCAATCGAATATTCTGCCATAGCAGCCTCAGAACCAAAATAAGCCAGAACCAATTGTGGACCCATACCAAGCATTGCACCGCTTAGAGTATGAACTACCAGTGGCGCTGAAAATGAAACAATATCCTTAGCGCAATTCGAAGTTGCTCTTAGCGCAACATAACCGGACTTTGCGAGCATCGTCAGTGCGGTCGTACCAATTAGAAAAGCCGAAACGATTTGTCCCATGACCCGTAGATATGGGTCAGATTCAGCGAATTTATAAAGACCAAGAATGCAAATTAAACTTAAGAAAAATAATGATAAAGAAAATGCCGTGTATCTTAGTGGTTCTTCACGGTTTATGAGGATTGCTATAAATATATTATATGGATATATAAAAATACAATATATAATAGCTAGATAAAATGCGAATGCAATTTCATTGTTTATTAACGATATGAAATCAAATATGAAAATAATAAATGTTACAATAAATGAAGATAATATTAGTATAAATAGTGAAGTTGAAATATATTCATTTATGTTTTTCTTCTTATCAAAGTATGTTCTGGATATGTAAGATATGGACTCTATTCCTAATATTGGTGTTAGAATGAAAACAAGCATCTGAAAAAAGGCGATTTTTGCATACTGCTCTGGTGTGTGTATATTTGTCAAATAAGGAATCAATAACAAAGGGAGAAGTGCGTTTAAAGCATTCCCGAAGGTATAAATCAATGAATTCACGATTATCGTATTTCGACGAAATGGAGAAGTTACGTTCATATACGCTATAAACTCCACCGACATTTTCATCAAAATTCTATATTTGACTCAGATATCGGATGTAAAAATAATATTTAACAGAAGTTCAATCTAGTTTTTGGTTGTATACGATATTCGCGATTTTGATACCTGCCTTTTCTCTAGTGAATGCAGGCGCTATTTTTCGACAGTTTTGACTTAATTCTTCAAGTCTCATTCTGTTGTTTCTTAAATCTAGTATTTTACCAAGAATGGTTTCGATATTGCCCGTTTCTATTTGAAAGCCACATTGGTGACGTTCAACAAATGCTCCGGCCTCGCAATGAGGTGTAATAATCGCTGGAATTCCCAAGCCGATATACTCCCATACTTTGACAGGAAATGAATCCTGAGAAATGGGATCGTCAATGCGCAAGCAGAGACCGACGTGACATGCGGAAATTGCCTTGATTGTCTCTAAGAAGGGTAAGCGCCCGGCGAAATGAAGATTGTCGGGAGCGTCCTTCAAAATTATTTCTTTGCGACCATAACCTATTACCAGAACATCAATCTGATGGGATTCAACGGCACGAGCAACCGCGACTAGTGTGTCTACGTCTTGAAAGTACCCCATTACTCCATGGAAGCACAGCGTAAAGCGCTTATTTTTTCTAATTTCGAGATTGAGGAGAGTTTCAGGAAAGCCGTTATAAACGCAGCTAACTTTACCGTTATCAACTCGAGCGGCTATGTGTCTAGCGAGGCCGTCGGTCGCTGCGATAATATGTGACGCGCCGCTATACATGCTATTTGATAGGCGCGAAAGAATCGCAAATACGAGCGATCCCTCGCGGATGAGACCAGCGCCCGAATACACTTCGGGATATATGTCCCTAATTTCTAGTATGTAAGGTAGAGAACGCGCGCGTGCTGCGAAAGCGAGGATAAGTGCGGTTAAGTAGGCAGGCGACGAAATAATAACTAACGACGCTTTCGGACGAAGGCTAAGAACTGCAACAGAGGCTTTGATTCCCAAGCGCAATTCGCCCATTATTCTTCGAATAAGACTCTGAGTGTTCTCAATCTCGCTTACCGCAATGGGCTTTATGTCTACTCCAGCTATCGACGTTGCCGACGGGGTGCTGGTGAATAGGTGCACTTCAGTTTCACTTGTGGGCTTCGACTGTGATAATGCTTGAAATATACTTTTTGCTCTGAGTGAACCTGCTCCTGGGTATGGCGGGAGGTGTTGAAAGAACCCTGCAATCTTCATGAAACGCCTCTCGATTACCGGACTAATTTTACAGCGCAATCAGCGAAATGGCTAAGGTTTCGTTGCGATTAAAATGGTTTGTATATATCGATTGGTTCTTGCTATTACGCTTGCCGGGCGCGGCAGCCTATGCCTCCAAGCATTCAATTTTAATTATATCGATATTCACTCCGGATAGGAATGCCAGCAGCTGCTAGTTCGATTTTGGCGCCTGCGGGGGTTTGCTCGGTAAAGTGAAACATGCTGGCAGCAGCTACGGCCGATGCACCTGCTTGCGCGATCGCCGCAACCATATGACTATATTCACCAGCCCCCCCAGACGCGATCACTGGAATTTTCACAGCATTAACCACCGTCTCGACGAGCCTCAGATCATAGCCCTGCATCGTGCCATCACGGTCTATAGACGTTACCAATAATTCACCAGCTCCCCGATCCTCTAGTTCACGCGCCCATGCCGCCGCCTGTTTACCCGTTCGTTGTGTACCTGCACCACTATAGCATTGCCAGTCACCTTCTTCGGATTTGACATCGATACTTGCAACGACGCACTGAACGCCATGCCTCTTTGCAATATCCGTTATCAATTCCGGGCGCGTATAGGCCGCAGTATTGACACTTACTTTGTCTGCTCCGGCTCTTAAAAGTTTCTGGACTTGGCCAATCGACCTTATACCGCCACCGACCGTTAATGGGACGAAGCATTCCTGTCCGAACTCGACAATCGATTCAATATCTGGGTCCTCGTCCGTTTGATGACCAAGAATATCCATCAAAATGAGTTCGTCTACTTCACGCTGGTTATAGACTTTGATTGCCGGCAGAACCGGACCCACCCTACGCCAGCTGTTGAAACCAATGCCTTTGACCAAGCCAAAATTTTTCCACAACAATGTCGGAATAACTCGGACCTTCAACATTGCTGACCCTCGAAAAAGTTTCTTAGCAACTGAAAACCGGCGCGAGAACTTTTCTCAGGATGAAATTGGGTACCCCAGACACGGCCTCGTCCAACTGCTGCGGTTACCTGAATTCCATAGTCGACTGTTGCTATCCTATCACTTTCATCATTCGGAATGAAAGCATAGCTGTGGACGAAATAGAAGTCTGTTTGATCCGGAATTCCGTTGAACAGAAACTCCGGTCGATTTGGGCAGCATATGCCATTCCATCCGACATGCGGGATACGATTTTGGCATCCCAGCGTTTTCAGATGTACGACTTCACCTGGAACAAATCCGAGTCCGGATACACCTTCCGGGCTTTCTGCGCCTTCAAAGCCCCGATCGGCGAGCAGTTGCATGCCAACACAAATTCCTAGCAATGGACGATTATATCCTTGAATCTCATCGTGCAGCGCAGCAACCCAGCCACCAGCTTCTAGCATATTCATGCAGTCGGTGAAGTTACCGACCCCTGGTAAAACTAAGCAGTCGGTGGCGTGCATATCAATGGCACGATTGACGAGAACGGGAGTCTCGCGCAATTCTTCAACAGCCCTTAGAACCGAACCAAGGTTGCCGACTCCATAATCGATCACTCCAACTTTCACAATGCATTCTCCGCCTCAAACATTGTCGTAGTTGATCTTAGTGAGATTGCCATCACCATCTTTAATCAAGGCGCCGCTGATGTCGCGCTTGAAAATTTTCTTGTTAGTGAATTTATCGCAAACACGAATAAACTCGTCGACCGACATTTCGAGAGGTCGCAGAATTTCCTGCAACGGCTTGCCTAGATACTCCCATGGAAAGCGGCCATCCAATCGTTTTACAGCGTCAAGACCGTCTTGGCGCGTTAACCGTCCGCGACGGATATGAAGACACGCCAAATCCGTTGCTCGGCCGAATCCAAACTTTAGAAACTTGAAATAGTCATGTATCCCGGTCTGGTGATTGTCGAGATTCTCGTAGTTGACCATCGAGCCCTCAACAGTCTTTTCATAGACGACGAAACCGTTCGACTGCGCAATTAGCATGTTTGACAGCCCATCCCAAGGCAGGTAGTGCCCAAGAAAAAGTCCGGTTACACCCACACGAGCCAATTCAGAATCTTCTGGATATGTGTAATTTATCAGATGTTTTGGCTCGATGCCTTCCTGTCCGACAAGGTCAGAAACACGCATGCCCAACAGGCCTCCAAATTCTTCAAGCCAACGACGAGTAAGTACATTGTTATCCGCGGCAGAAGCGGGGCCCCCGTACTCATTCTGTGAATTTTCACCCCACACAATCAGGGGTACGTTGAACTGAACAGCGGCGCGCACAGGAATTGTAAAAATACCTACATGCTCAGGCCAAGAAATATCTCCGACCTGGAGCAAACCGACGCGGTTTAGTTTTGCTCTAATCAACGGATTCGGAGATACCTCGATATAGTCGACGCCCAGTTTCTTTATGTTTTCGATATTTCGCCGACCAATTCCGGTCAGATCGCACGTGGTCGATGTGACGCACAGGGGATTCAGGCCCAACTGCAGCATTCGGACAACTTGATAGGTGCTGTCCTTGCCTCCGCTGACCGGGACAATGCAATCCCAGTTGTCACCGTTTGGGCGTCGGTATTTATCCAGTACCTTTAGTAGCTCATCATACCGCGCTGCCCAGTCAACTTCTTTTCGCTGTTCGTAGCTGCGGCACGCATTGCAGATGCCATGTTCATCGAGATGCAAGTCGGGCTTGGTATCCGGCATCACGCAACGATTACAGTAAACTAACATACTATTTTTGTCCTAGGCTTGTTCTAACAACGTTCCATAAGAAACCAGCTGATGTCATCCTGCGGAAAGTTCGGATCGCGCCGATAGGCAAAGCCATAATCGATGAGCCTTATTCCCGAATGCTGGTCGAGAATTTCTCCGGCGAAGTCGCGCTTGAAAAGTCGATCGTTGTGCCCGCGATAAGGAATTGCAACAGGTGTTGGGTTATAATATTCAGCCACAAGAAGATAACGCGAAGTGCTCCTGACAAGTTTATCATAAACTTCCGGCAATATGTCCGGATTTAAGTGAATGAGTACACCTTTAATCAGCGCCAAATCCCACTGACGATCTGGAACAAAATCTAGAATTGATTTGTTGTAAACATTGCTTGCGTCGACAATCTCGGCCAGTTCTTTTGCGGCATCTGCATTAATCTCTATCCCATGCGCATCAATCCCCGGATAAAGTAGCTGGAGCGCGCGTATGTTCATGCCTATATTGGCACCAAATTCAAGGCAGCTGCCAATATTGCGAGCGCTTTCCAATGCTTTGCAAAAAAAGTTAAGATTCGAAGCTAGTAACGCATCGCCTTGGTTGCGTAGAATATATTCTGTACCAAAGCTTCCAGCCCAAAACTCTTCTTGGGCGGTTTTAAAAGTTGGGGAAGTCATACATTACCCTTGTGTGTTACGTTGATTAAGAATTTCGTTGGCAACAAACATAGCTTCCGCCAGTTCCCAATCTTCAGGTGTGTCTATATCCTGTACCTGCCGACGTGATAGAATAACAGGCGTCGAATTGCTATCGAACAATGGAAGTCTGGCGAGCCAAGCCTGAGATTTACCCCAATAAAACTGTCCAGCATCGTGCCACGCAGGCTCAAGATCTTGTGAACGCGTGGTTGCATGTTCGGATTGGAACATTTCGATGCGCTGACACGAGGTTATGCGAAGAGCCCGCTGAATTGGAAATGGATATTCCGCTACAGAAAAAGCATAGGCCGCATCAGTATCTTTTAAAACTTTGAAACCGCGCTGTAAATTCGCTGCAGTTAGAAATGGAGCTGTCGCATATATACAACAAGCATAAGTAATATGTGCATAATTCTTGTTCAACCAATCAATGGCATGTGCCACTACTTCAATTGTTGGTGTGAAATCATCGGCTAATTCTCTGGGCCGGATGAATGGGACGGCCGCTCCATATTCCTCAGCAATCGCGGCTATCTTGTTGTCATCGGTACTGACAATGACGCGGTCAAAGCAACCGCTCTCTAATGCAGCAATTATCGGCCTCGCGATTATAGGCATACCCGCAAACAGCTTTATGTTTTTGCTTGGTATTCGCTTACTGCCACCGCGCGCTGGGATGATCGCGATTTTCACGTCAACAAAGTCTCGCGCAAAGCAACGGCAACATCGTCCTGCTGCGTTTCGGTCAAGGTTGCAAACATAGGTAAGCTTATAGCTTCAGCATAATACCGCTCAGCTTCAGGATAACTACGTTGATCAAATCCCATGCGTGCGTAATAGGGCTGCGTGTGAATCGGAATATAATGCAAATTTACGCCGATGTTTCGCATTCGAAGTTCTTCAAAAACCTGCCTGTGCGTCAGATTGATTTCATCCAGTTTCAGACGGATCACGTATAGGTGGTAAGCTGAATAGCTGTCTTCATGTTGCCAAGGCAGTGTCAAAGGTAAATCCGAGAGCAAGTCCCCGTATCGGTTGGCGATTTGATGGCGCTTCGAAACATAGGCATCCAATCGTGCCATCTGACTCAGGCCCAAGGCAGCCTGTATGTCAGTGATCCGATAATTGAATCCCAAATCGATTTGCTGATAATACCAAGGACCGTCAGCTAAATGGGTCATTTCCTGCTGCTTGCGGGTAATCCCATGGCTACGCAGAAGATCCATTTTTCCTGCCAGGTCTTCGTTGTTGGTTAAGGCCATACCACCTTCAGCGGTTGTAATGATCTTGACGGGGTGAAAACTAAAAACAGTTATGTCGCTGAATTGACAGCTCCCAATGAACGCCTCTTTGTATTTTCCACCTATTGCATGCGATGCATCTTCGATGATTTTGAAACCATATTTCAACGACAGTTTGTAAATTGTGGAAAGGTCGCAAGGCTGCCCGCACAGATGCACAACAACAACGATTTTCGGCAAACAGCCATTTTTCTCAGCCAGTTCAAGCTTTGCCGCAAGCTGGACTGGACAAATGTTGTATGTTCGGGGATCGATATCTACAAAATCGACGGTAGCTCCACAGTATAGCGCACAATTTGAAGATGCGACAAAACTTATTGGAGTGGTCCATAGATGATCCCCATGCCCCAATCCCAAAGCCAGGCATGCTATGTGGAGAGCCGATGTGGCGCTGTTGACCGCGAGCGCATACTCCGCGCCTACATGTTTCGCCACGGCATCCTCAAACTTCGGAACGACCGGGCCTTGAGTTAGAAAATCTGATCGCAGCACAGCCGTGACGGCATCTATATCGTCCTGATTGATGTCTTGCCGTCCATAGGGAATCATTGACTAGACGCTCCCAATCTTGCTGCGGTTAGCTTCAATCCATTCTTTCAATTGCGCGTCTGTCATCCAATCTAAGTTATTGTCGCTTGAGTATACAAAGCCTTCGGGTACTTTCATTCCATCCTTTATCCGGTTGGCATCCTGATCCCAGCTGTGGATGGCCGGCAAAATCTTATAGTAGTCGTTATACTGGTATGTATAATAGGCATCTTCGCTACCTATCATTTGCTCATGTAATTTTTCACCCGGCCTGATTCCGACCACCTCCTGACGCGCTTCTGGTGCGATAACGCGCGCGAGATCGGTGACTTTCATGGAAGGTATTTTCTTTACATAAATTTCGCCGCCGATCATATCTTCAAAAGCGTGCCAAACCAGCTCGACGCCCTGTTCGAGAGATATCATGAAGCGGGTCATACGGTTATCGGTGATCGGCAGGGTTCCGCTATCTTTCAGCGACATGAAAAACGGAATGACTGAACCGCGGGAGCCCATAACGTTGCCATATCTCACAACGGCAAAGCGTGTTCCGTGAGCACCTGCATACGAGTTTCCGGCAACAAACAACTTATCCGAGGCTAGCTTTGTTGCGCCGTACAAGTTGATTGGACTGCTTGCTTTGTCGGTAGAAAGCGCAACCACGCGTTTGACACCCTTGTCGATACAGGCATCAATTAGGTTCATCGCCCCGTTGATGTTGGTTTTCACGCATTCAAAGGGATTATATTCAGCAGTGGGTACAATTTTTGTAGCCGCAGCATGAATCACATAGTCAACCCCGTCTAGTGCACGAAACAGACGCTCCCGATCACGGACGTCGCCGATAAAAAAGCGAACGCGCGGATCATCCTGAAACAGCTTCGCCATGTCCCATTGTTTCATCTCGTCTCGCGAATAGATAATGATCTTTTTGGGATTAAATTTGGCTAGCGTCATGGGAACAAAGGTGTTCCCGAACGAGCCTGTTCCGCCTGTGATCAGTATGGTAGAATTTTCTAGCATAGCAGTCTGGTAGCCTTAGTAATCAAGAAAATTGTGCTATCTGCGCGACAATATAGTCTAGGTCATCATTGAGAAGTTCTGGATATATCGGCAACGATAAAATTCTGGACTGATTGTAATGTGCATTCGGGAATTCTTCCGGACGATGACCGAACCGTTTATATGCCGGTAGGAAAGGCAAGGCGACAGGATAATTTATTACCGTTGGAATACCTTTCTCTGCAAGATAACGCGCCAGCCCATCTCTATCAGAGTGGCGGATAACATACAGATGCCAAACCGAAGCGCGACCATCTGCAACAAAGGGAGTTTCGACGTCGCGGATCGCCGCCAGCTGTTCCGTGTAACGCTTCGCCCGTTCCTGCCGTGATCGCGTCCAATCGGCCAGATATTTCAGCTTAACTGATAGGATTGCCGCCTGCATGCCATCAAGACGGCTATTGATCCCTTCGATTTCGTGACTACCCTTGGTCAACCCACCATGTCTGGCAAACTTAGCCATCCTCTCTGCAAGAGCACGGTCATTTGTCGTTATTGCACCAGCATCACCCATGGCTCCCAGATTCTTTCCAGGATAAAATGAGAAAGACGCGGCGTTGCCAAAGGTACCAACTTGTCGGCCTTTGTAAGTAGCCAAATGAGCCTGTGCGCAATCTTCAAGGACCCATAGATTATGTTTCCGCGCGATCGCCATAATCGGATCCATGTCGGCCGGTTGACCAAAAAGATGGACGGGAATTATACCGACGGTTTTGTTTGTGATTTTCGCTTCGATCAAGTCAGGATCTATGGTGAAAGTCTGTTTGTCCGTGTCGCAGAAAACAACCGTTCCACCGGCCTGAGTTATAGTTTCAGTCGTTGAAATCCAAGAATGAGCGGGAGCGATAACTTCGTCGCCTGACTTCAGCCCCAATGCGATCATTGAAATATATAGGGAGTCAGTCCCATTACCGCAGGATACGCAATACTTGCTTTGCATCAACTCGGCAAACGCATGCTCAAATTTTTCGACATATGGGCCACGCACAAAAAGCGAGTTGCCAATGACGTCTGCAATGGCTGCATCAATTTCGGGTTTAATGCTCAAATACTGCGAATGCAGGTCAACAAAAGGAATGTTTCTGTTTATCATGCTCGTGGTTTAACTCTATGTTTCTCTGATTTTCGTCGCTGGGTTGCCGGCATAAATTCCAGGCATTAAAATGTTTTTGGTTACGACCGAACCAGCTCCAATAACGACGTTATCGCAAATGGTGACTGGTAGAATTGTCGCGTTACTACCGATAGACACTTTATTGCCGATCCTGGTTTCTTTCCACATTGCCTTGTCCCCTCCGGCCGGCCCGCCATTGGAAAACAAATCGTTGATGAACATGACGCCATGGCCGATAAAGCAATCTTCCCCGATCTCTACAAGTTCGCAAATGAAGGAGTGAGACTGTACTTTAGTGCCCCGACCAATCTTCACATCTCTTTGAATTTCAACAAATGGGCCCACGAAAACATCGGCACCAATCGTGCAGCCATACAGATTGACCGGATTGACTATCCGTACATTCGAGCCGAATTCGACATCAACAACGCCAGTTTCGAATATTTTTGGCGCGTTCACGAAGCCCCTCCCAATTTGCAATACTTCGGACGAAACCGCAGATGCACCTCCTTGCCAGTCTCAATCGATTCATAGATTGCATTGATCAACTCTAGGCTCCTGCGGCCTTGCAACCCATCGACAAGGTGGACAGTGCTATTCTTCATTACACCGTCTACCACATGTTCATAATAGGCTTGATGGCCGAATCCATAAACATTCGGTGGATTCACCGAGTACTTTTCCATAACTTCATCATCGCCCGGTACTGGTTCGGAAAAATTCCAAATTTTCATTTCATTCACTGCAAACCCACCGATCTCGACCGTGCCCCGTTCTCCCAATATAGATATCGAGCCTTCCAAATCCTTAGGACGAACGGCGGTGGTTGCTTCGATGATACCAAGTGCTCCGTTCCGGAATTTCAATGTGACGATAGCAGTATCTTCTGCTTCGATGTTTGCCAGTGCAGTCGCGCTTTTTGCAAAGACACTCTCAACATCGCCCATCATCCATTCGAGTAGGTCGACGTGGTGGCTGGCTTGGTTGGTCAAAACTCCGCCGTCCATAGCCCACGTTCCACGCCAAGGTGCCTGATTATAATATTCTTGAGTTCTGCACCAGCGAACGCGAACTGTTCCCAGCACAAGCTTTCCAAACCGTCCGCGCTCCAATGCTTCCCGCAGTTTGACGACCGGAACGTTGAAACGATTCTGTTTTACAACAAACAACTTGATTCCCGCGGCATCGCATGCCGCAATCATTGCATCGGCGTCATCCAACGTCAGCGCCATCGGCTTTTCAACAACGATGTGTTTGCCATAGTTTGCCAAATCAACGACGTTCTTGGCGTGGTTACCGCTCTCTGTAAGAACCGTAACGACGTCTATGTCCTGAGTCCGCATCATCTGGTGCATATCTGTAAAAAACGGCACACTGAAGCGCTCACCTATGGCTGCAGCCTTTTCGCCGTCGACATCGCATACGGCTACCAGCCGCGCACCTTCAATTTGTCCAAGTCCAAGAAGCTCTGCATGCCGTTTTGCAATTCGGCCACATCCAACAAGTCCGAAATTTAACATCAACCGATCCTTTCGATCGCTCCAGTAACAGCCATCGCAATATTTGCTAGATACTTTATCTTCTAGACATGGTGACGTGACCCACTGATTTTCCTCCAAGATTGATTAGAGTCTAGCCTGAAGGAAGGACAGACGATGAAGCGAACGAGGTTTACGGAAGAGCAGATTATTGGGGTGTTGAAGGAGGCGGAGGCGGGTGCCAAGACGGGCGATCTGGCCCGGCGGCACGGCGTGTCGGAAGCGACGATCTACTACTGGCGGGCGAAGTATGGCGGGCTGGAGGTATCTGAGGCTCGGCGGCTCAGGAAGCTTGAGAACGAGAACGCGAAGCTCAAGCGGTTGCTGGCTGACACGATGCTGGACAATGTTGCGTTAAAGGATCTTCTGACAAAAAAGTGGTGACGCCCGTCGCTAAGCGGGAAGCGGTCGCTCATCTCCAGGCGTGTCATGGGATGAGCGAGCGGCGGGCGTGTCGTGTTATCGATGCCGATCGCAAGAGCGTGCGTTACTGTTCCACGCGGGATGACGATGCACCGCTTCGCGAGAGGCTGCGCGCGCTTGCCAACCAGCGTCGCCGGTTCGGCTATCGACGCCTGCATATCCTGCTGCGCCGGGAGGGCGTGATGATCAACCGCAAGAAGACCCAGCGCATTTATCGTGAGGAGGGCTTGGCGGTTAGGCGACGGCGCAGCCGCAGGCGGGCTGTTGGCACCAGAGCGCCGGCTCCGGTTCTGGCCCTGCCGAACCAGCGCTGGAGCCTTGACTTTGTGCATGATCAGATGGCGTCAGGCAGACGGTTCCGCGTGCTCAACGTCGTTGATGACGTGACCAGAGAGTGCCTGGCAGCGGTGCCGGATACCTCGATCTCGGGGCACCGTGTCGTGCGTGAGCTGACCAGGCTCATCGCCCAGCGGGGCAAGCCGGGTGTGATCGTAAGCGATAATGGCACCGAGCTCACCAGCAACGCTGTTCTCGCATGGTGTGGGGAGATGGGTGTGGAGTGGCATTACATCGCTCCGGGTAAGCCTATGCAGAACGGCTATGTCGAGAGTTTTAATGGCCGCATGCGGGACGAGCTGCTGAACGAGACGCTGTTCCTCAGCATGGCTCATGCCCGCGTTGAGATCGCAACCTGGGTTGAGGACTACAATCAAGACAGGCCGCATTCGTCGCTTGGATATGAAACCCCGGCGGCGTTCGCCGCCAAAATGGATAAGCAATGGCCTGCTTCGCTACGCCCTACGGGCTCCGCTACGCAGGCCATTGCTTCAACCGCGCTTATGCGCAACAAAGCGGTCAGACTCTAATCCCAGCTGGTGGAAAGCTGGGGGTCACGTCAATGGCTATGATGTCCGTAATGCGCGCATCGACACTGCTAGACTGGCAATCGCTTGAGCTACGTTCGTATAAGATTGGTCATTGGAGCGGAGCTTTCCTGCTGATGCTGGCGTAGTTTCTATTCTTTTCAAAGTTTCTGCCGCATCCTGCCCATCGTCCACGTAAGTAAAAAGGCCAATATCATACCCATTCAGCGCATCGTACGCATATTTTCTTATCAAAATTGACGGAAGATTCATTTCGTTGCATTCAATTGCAACTGAAGAACAAATCGAAACATGCACATCCGAGCTAGCAATTACATTTGCCAATGGATATTTGCTTGAAATTTCAACTTCAAAATTTGTGAAACCAATATCTTGAAGATACTTTTTTAATTTCTTAATTTCATTTAATTCAGTAGGATGGCTTCTGATGAGGAAGTGCATGCCATCGAGATTCTGCTGTGCGAGCTGCCTTAACAATCCTGCTTGCTTTTCGACATCCAGCAGCGAACAACTGTAGAATACAACTAGGCGGTCGCACGAAATTCTCTTTCCGTCCACATTGCCTATCGGATCCCGATCAATTTTGGGAATATGCGGTGCGATTATTTGTACGCAATCACCTTTGGCCCACAGCCTAATATTTCTGGCATCATTAGGGGTCCAGACCAAATAACCATTTGGTAGTTGGTCGAACAGAATATTGGCATCGCGTTGCCAGTTTGCATAGGCATAGTGGCTAGCGCCTTGGAGGCCATGCTGGATGTCAACGACGACATTACCAAGACTCTTCATTGCTGAAGTGTAAGCCATCCCATAATAGCCATAATATGTTGTTATAAAACAGAGACTATTTGGATTCAAACGGGGAAGAGCCAGTATCATATAGTCACGCATTGCAACCCAACTTCGCACAAACGAGCAAAGTCGGGCCGGGTTGAGAATACTCAAGTCAATGGCGAGTTTCTCGCAATACGTTCTAAACTCTTTGAAGCCCTCTAGCTCCATGTGCATTGGCACGCGACGGACAGTCATCAGGTCGCGAACGCGTGCACGAATAAACTTGCCGTCCAGTGCGGCTTCAAGCTGTTGAACCCCCGGTAAATTGTTTATCTCCGGGTTAGCATAATCATAAATGTGGACTGGCTTGATATCCAACTGCTCCAGTGCATGCTTTATATTGTCATAATGCTTGTTGGCTGCAACGCCAGCTGCATTGGAATAGTAGCCCGACCCATCGTTGAATATTGCTGCCGCCCCATTCTCAGCGTTTTTCGCAAATCTGCCAACTTGCGTGATCGCTCTCGTAATACGTTTTATTTTTACAGAAGCAGAGCGAAATGACTTCTTGCCAATCGACAGATTCTGCTGCTCAAGAGCATGACCGATTTGCAATCGTAAAAACGGCCAAACACGAACGCTATCTATTTGCCAGTCAGCAACGCCAAATCTCTCCTGGCATTCGGTTATCACTTCCATGGTGGATGAGGGCATACTTATGATTGTTCCCTTTTGGCGGACTTATTTCTAGGGAGCGATCAAAAATTACACTTGCTGTGATATTCGCACGCTCGATAGAGCGTCAATCGCCTCGTTGAGCGGATAGTGGTGATTGCCTACGAACAGTCCATATTGATCGATATGGTTCGCATTTGCGAGATCACCAAAAATTTCATAGTTGAAATATTCGACCACCGGATTCTTCGCAAAGTTGCCAGCTACTATCGGCCGGCATTCAAAACCAAGTTTATTCAGCTGAGCTAGCAATTCCCGACGATTCAGCCCACTATCAGGCCTGATTACCAAGCTGAAGCCGAACCAGCTGCTTTCTCCCAGCTCTTGCTGAATCAGGATTTCGGGATGATCTTTCATCGCCTGCTGCAATAGGAGACCATTCTTGCGTCGTTCTGCAATCAATTCGGGTAGTCGCCTGACTTGCTCCACCCCCAATGCGCCTTCAAGTTCCAAAGGCCGTACATTGTAACCAGGGAGTACGAATCGAAACGACTCTTCAAAGGGATCATCACTTTTTAGGCCGCAGACGTGATTATGTTTGGGAAGATTGCGGGTCCAGCCATGGGCTCTTAAGGAGAGGAGTATGTGATAAAGTTCCTCGTCGTCAGTCACAACCACGCCGCCTTCCATAGTGGAAATATGGTGGCTGAAAAATGTGCTGAAACTTCCCATAATTCCAAAAGTACCGGCAGAACGTCCAAAAATTCTTGCGCCCAGTGATTCACAATTATCTTCAATCAAAACTATGTCGCGATCGCCAATTATCGCTTTAATTGCCTCAAAGTCGTTTGGATTGCCTAACAGATTTACCGCCATGATCATTCGCGTTCGTTCCGTAATCGCAGCCGAAATTTGTTCGAGATCGTAATTGAGCGTATTCAGATCAATATCTACAAATTTAAGCTTAAGGCCATACTGGTGCAACGGGTAATAGGTCGTGCTCCAGGAAACGGCAGGCACAATAACCTCATCGCCAGCCTGCAATTTCAGTTTAGAGTTTTTGGTATAGAAGAGCGCCGCGACCATAAGCAAATTAGCGGAGGATCCTGAATTCACCATCACACTGTATTCACTCCCGACATATTCGCTGAATGCCTGCTCGAAGGCTTGTACGTGTTGCCCCATTGTAAACATTCCGGAAGCGATTACCTTTTGCATCGCTTCCAGCTCTTCTGGCCCCCAAGTCGCGGTGGCTAAGGGAAAGCGATAACTCATACATTGTACTCCTGCAGATAGTATTGATAGGTCGCAGCAATCCCGTCTTGCAAACTGTGCTTAGGCGCCCATCCCCAAGCTGTTTGACGTTCTATGTTTACCAGCTTGCGCGCCATGCCGACGGGTTTGGTCGTATCAAATATGAAACCACCTTTGTATCCCAATACTTCGGCAACCGCTTCATAATATTCCTTGATCGAGAAATCTTGGCCAAGTCCGACGTTCATCAGCGAGGGTATACTGTCAAAATCATCAATAGCTGAAATCAGGGCATGAGCGAAATCGCCTGCATACATGAATTCTCGGCGTGCGGAGCCGTCTCCCCAAATCTCAACTTTTTCGATTCCCTCACTTTTTGCACGGTGGATTTTCTCAATAATCGCCGGCAATAAATGCGAATGCTTAGGATCAAACTTGTCGAACCTGCCGTAAAGATTGCAAGGTATAATTGTTTTATACTGAGCGCTCTGCATTACGCATTTAGCGTACTCGCACAGCTTGGCGGTTGCGATCTTTGCCAACGCATAGCCTTCGTTGGTCGGCTCGAGCTCCCCTGTCAGAATTTGTTCCTCGCGCAACGCCTCATTGTGGTCGCGCGGATACATGCACGAGCTGCCCAAGTTGATTAATTTTGTAACACCGGCATCAAGTGCTGCGCATATGATGTTACGCCCCATATCCAAATTTTCGACGAAGTATCTGAACGGCTCCTGCATATTTGCCTGAATTCCGCCGACTCGACCTGCAGCGTGAACGACCAAGTCAGGTTTGTGGGTTCGCAGATAGTCGAGTGTAGTGCTTAAAGAGGTGAGATCCAATTCGTTGCTCGAAGGGGCAATCAGATTGTGGTGACCGCCTCGCAGCTGTTCCTGCAAGTTTCGTCCCACCATCCCGCTTCCACCAGTTAGAAGTATTTTCATTGTGCTTCCAAGCGCTTTTTAGCTTGTGATATTATCACTACCGTGACTGGCGAACTTTGCACCGAATTGCTCGCGTTCTGCACTCAATAGGTCCTCACGAACCATTTCAGCGACTAGCTCCTGAAAGCTGATCTTCGGTTCCCAGCCAAGTTTTTCCTTGGCTTTACTCGCATCACCTAGAAGCGTCTCTACTTCGGTCGGACGAAAATAGCGTGGATCGACTTCTACTATTCGCTTGCCACTTGCGTCAAAGCCCTTCTCGTTTACGCCGTTGCCTTCCCAGCGCAACGACATGCCTAAATCGGCTGCAGCTGCCGATACAAAATCGCGTACGCTATATTGATTGCCTGTTGCGATAACATAGTCCTCGGGCGCCGCCTGCTGCAGCATTAGCCATTGCATTTCCACATAGTCCTTGGCATGCCCCCAATCACGTTTGGCATTCAGATTTCCGAGATAGAGGCAGTCTTGCACTCCCAATTTGATGCGTGCCAAAGCGCGGGTTATCTTCCGAGTGACAAAAGTTTCACCTCTAATTGGCGATTCGTGATTGAATAGAATGCCGTTGCAGGCATATATTCCATATGCTTCGCGATAATTCACTGTAATCCAGTAGGCGTAAAGTTTAGCTACAGCATAAGGGCTCCGAGGATAGAATGGCGTTGTTTCCCGCTGAGGCACTTCTTGCACCAAGCCGTACAGCTCTGAGGTAGAGGCTTGATAAAAGCGGGTCTTTTCTGTCAGACCTAGTATTCGGATGGCCTCCAACAGGCGTAGTGCACCCAACGCATCTGAATTTGCGGTATACTCTGGTTCCTCAAACGAAACTGCAACGTGGCTTTGTGCCGCAAGATTGTAAATTTCGTCTGGCTGCACCTTTTGGATGATATGCAAAAGACTTGTCGAGTCGGTCATGTCTCCATGGTGCAGATAGAAGGGCAGATCGTTGGTGTGAACGTCCTGAAGTAAGTGATCTATACGCGCGGTGTTAAATAACGAGGTTCGACGTTTTATGCCATGAACCTCGTAACCGCGATTGAGCAGAAATTCGGCAAGATATGCGCCATCTTGGCCGGTTACACCTGTAATTAGTGCTTTTTTCACAGTATCATCCCTGAATATCGAAAATTTTAAAAACACCCATCGCCGGAATCGGGCCTTATAAAACCGCAATGTCAATTATAACGGTTTTTCTTGTATATATTGACAAGCTTTTTTGCAATTTTCGCGTAGGAAGGAAAATCATAATGACTTTTTGGTTTTGTGCTCATGTAGTTTGAAAACTCGCTTTTTGTCATTCCGAGCTTCTTTATTACATATTCTATGTCTGCTTCGATCTGAATTTCGTCATATGGTTTTTTTTGGAGTTCAAGAAGAGCTTGTGACCGGTCAACTTCATTATTCATAATTAAATCAGAAAGGTGTATTAACCTTTTATCAATATTGAATTTTTCCGGAAGAATATAAGACTGATAAAATTTCGTAAATGATGATTCATAGTGTTTCCCACCGTAGTAAGACCATCCAATAGTTTCGGAAAGAATATTCATGGCTTCGTTTTTGTTGTATTTTAAATAGTTTAAAATACTAACAGTTTCTATACCTTTTACGTATTTTTGCCAAGCAATATTCCAAATGCTCACTGTTGGATAATTCTTAATTTTTAATGAACCATATTTTTTATGTATTGATTTAAGATTAAGCAGGTCAAATTTGAAGTGTTGCCATTCATCTGGCATAATTGACTCTGTTGCCGCATTAGTTCCAGATATTATATATTTTATTTTATTTTTATTAGCAATCTTATACATGGCAGCGAAAATTGCATGATCGGTTATCATTTCAATATCGACTACATTTGCTTTGAAAAATGATTTTTGAATGTCCCTAAATTCATTCCAATCGATGACATAGGTTACGAGATCAATTTTCAAATTGCGCACGATATTTTCTATGTTCTTGATCGATAATTCGGAATTCCAACCATTGTCAAAATGAACGGCCAGTGGATTAAGTCCGAGTTTCGTAACTATATATGCAACATAAGAAGAATCTACTCCGCCGCTCAATCCAATTATACAATCATATTGACCTCTTTTTTTTGATTTTATCTTATCAATCAAATTTTTCAGTCTTTTTTCTGCATCTTTCTTATTTGCTGGAATTAATTTTACTTTTTCTTCATGTTCAATACAATAGTTACAGCAGCCATTTTCATCAAAAAATATGCCGGGGACTGTAGAATTCATTACACATCGTGTACAAGTTATTATCATTTTTTTCTCATTTCAGAAGTTCTGTTAAAACGGAATATTCAGGATACGAAATCAGAACCGCCCGGTGTGGTCCGTACAAAACAAACATACTTCCTGCAGCGACCGCTGATGCGTGGCCATTCAGGATCGCGTCGCGCAAATCATTCAGCGACCCGGCGCCGCCTGAGGCAATGACCGGTATATTTACCGCTTGGCTAACTGTTGATGTTAATGCAATGTCATACCCTGCCATACTGCCTTCATTGTCAATTGACGTGAGAAGGATTTCTCCGACACCCAGGCCGGCCACATATTGCGAAAATTCAACAGGGTCCCACCCGGTTTGTTTTGTTCCCGAACATGTGGTCACCTCCCATCTGCCGAACAGTTTGCGCTTCACATCAATGGAAGCTACGACTGCCTGGCTACCATAATCGCAAACCACAGCTTTGACCAAATCAGGTGTGACGTGGAGCGCTGTGTTCAAAATGACCTTCTCAACACCTAGTCTAAAAAGCGTTCGCACATGTTCAATTGTCGATATGCCGCCTCCATATGCTAGGGGTATGAAGCATTCGCTGGCGATTGCTTCAATCAGGGTAAAATCGGGCGCCAGTCCTTTGGTACTTGCGACAATATCTAGAACTACAAGTTCATCGACTTCCTTATCATTGAATATGCGCACTGCATTAATTGGATCTCCAACGTAAATTGGGTTCTTGAACTTTCTGGTTTTCACTAGGCCGCCATCGCTTAAAAGAAGGCACGGGATAACGCGATGCATCAACATATTAGAAATTATCCACGAAGCCTTTCAGGAGCGCCAATCCGAAACGATGGCTTTTTTCCGGATGAAACTGAAAGCCGATTATATTGCCAGCAGCAAATCCTGAGTCAAATAATGTAGATCCGTAACGGGTTCGCATCAGGACGTTGTCTCGATTTTGGCATTGGATGTGGAAAGAGTGGACAAAGTAGAAGCGCGAGTCAGGTCCAAGATTCCTCAGCGCGGGATGATTTTTTACGATGTCGACGCGATTCCACCCCATATGTGGTACCTTTAGCTTCTCATCACCGGAAACAAATTTTGTGGCTTTGCCCTTGATCCAGCCCAAGCCTGGAATCTGCCCCTCTTCACTCCCATCGGTCATCAACTGCATGCCAAGGCAAATGCCCATGACTGGAATGGCACGTTCAAGCACAGCTTGATCAAGCGCCTGCCTCAATCCTGACTGTTCAAGTTTACGCATACCTGCGTCGAAGGCTCCAACACCGGGCAAGATTAACTTTTTGCTTTCGGATATTTCCTCGGCGTTACTGACAATGCGTGAGCTCGCGCCGAGCTTTTTAAACATGTTCTTTATAGAGCCCAAGTTTCCAACGCCATAATCTACTATCGAAATGGTCATTGTGCTGAGGCTCCTAACAAAAAACATTAAGCATATATTTCAGAAACATAAACTAGAAAATTCGGCAGAATCGCAAGTGTCCAGTAAAGTAGAAGCCCAGTGGGCCATCCAAATCTCTCTTGCATATGATGGTGCAGATGATCTCTATCCGCAGCCATCGGAGATAGTCCTTTCCGGACGCGCTTGAAAGTGAGCCTGCAAGAATCGAGGACAGGGACCGCAAACAGCAAAACCAATTCCTCCGCGGCCATGGCACGCGTCGCGTGCGCGCCGGGACTATTGTAAACCGCAATAGCTATCATCGCAATTGCACTTGCTAAACCATATGCCCCACCGTCGCCCAGGAAAAGTTTGCCGCGCAAATTAAACGAAAGCAAAACCCCTAGAACCGCGAGCAAAAGGCTAATGATTGGTATAAATTCAAGCGGAGCCCGCAGCATAAGCAATACGAGCCAGCCTATGCAAAGGCCAATAACCAATCCATTTTTGCCATCTGCCATATTAACAGCGTTCACTAAACCGACGCAGCAAAAGATTGTAAACGCAATTGCCAGGCCTCTAGTCCCGAGACCGAAAGTTAAATGCGGATGTTCGAAATCGAGAACTCGGACGTTAAATATGGGTTCAAAATAGGCCGCGCAGCCGAAAACTGCAAACGAAAGCCACAGCCTTACCCTCGGTGACAAAGAATGACGGTCGTCAAGTATGCCTATAAATGTCATGGAAAATACGACTGCAACACAAATGAATAGCTTAGAGTGGTGAATGGGGGCAGCCAATGAAACTATAGACGGTAGCGAAACCGGCACAAAAACTGCAAGTAAGACAATGCCGCCCATCAGAGGCGTCACATGGAGGTGGTTTTTGCGCCGATTCGGAATGTCAAGCAGCGCAAATTTGCTGGCAATCCGAAATGCGCTCCGACATAAGAAGCAGCTCGCCAAAATAGACCCAGCAATTGCAAAGGCCAGAGTTAAAATGGTCATCGTTACACAACTACCGAATACATGGATGCCACTTTACGGCGATATTTCGAGAAGTAAGGTCGAATAACGTCGGTATTGTGGTGCGTCCACAACAAATAACTGGACGTACGCCGATGCCAGTAGATTCGTAAAACCTCCTGTAAACCGCAATTTTCCGTAATCTCTCGGTTTGGCTTGCAATCGTAAATGGTTTCAATAATGGAATCTATGCTTACCTGTTTGTTGAAGCGCTACGGAACCAATATGTTTGGTATAACCCTCTCTAGGCATTGTAAATCTCCTTGCAGGACCGGCCATGACCGCTGATAGAAGGGGCATCATATTATCCTGCGCAACAGCACTTGATCGCTTAGGTCATGGAGAAATGTTGGATGGGCTGTGCTCATGTTTGGTAGAGCATGATAAATATAAAGAAATAATCTGCCATGCTCTATCTGTATTATCTTCACACTCTACAAGTAATTCAAAAATAATTGGCATAAAAGTTGGTTTTATAGGAAAATATTATACAGTTGAAACAAAAAATTACTTATACAAAAAACTTAGATACTTAGGAATACTAATATTCTTTTGTATTAGATTTTATTCTTTGATAATTTATTACATAAAGCTATATCGATCATGTCATGAATATGACACTGTTGTCGATCTTGAGTATGAGCCAATACAATCAATGATAGCTCAATTTTTAAGCGGGCACGGCAGCAGATTGCACTGCTTCGCAGTTGTACATTCATTCCCAAACCCGGCTTTGAAAGGCTTTAAAAGTGTATATAAGGCAATCTGCTTGAGGTTGATAAAAAGACATGTAGCCAAAGGCAACATGATAGGCGTAATGACGCAAGCCGATCTTGAACTAGCAAAGGCTCAAGGCATATCTACAAGCAAGCTGGCGCTGGTCGGTTGGGGACTTGATCCGGAAATGGACGCGTTGCCCGCTAAAACTTTTTGCGAAGCAAAAATGCCAATTCGCTATGTTTGTCCTGGCGTACTTAGGCAAGGAAAAAAGATCGACAGCGTTCTCTCATTCTTTGCCTCGCTCAATGACGAAGATATTAGCTTGAAGGTGGCGGGGGCACCGATCGATGTGGACGTTGCCGATCTGAGAAACGTGTATGAACGTTCAAATTCGGCTACTGAAATTTCCGTTGAGGCAAAGTTTTTTCAGAAAAGCGAGTTTGATGAATTATTTGTAGATGCCGATATCATCGTTTTATCTCATGACAGTAGCTTCCATTCGATGTCCGGGCCACTTCTACAAGCGCTTCGCAATCGCAAGCCAATTCTCTGCTTCAGCCAGAATAATGTTTCCAAGATAGTAGTCGAAGCGGATGCAGGGCTCGTAGTGAACTTTGATGATCCAGTGACATCAGAGCTTGTCGAGAGGATCAAAGTGCTGAGATACCACCGCTATGATTTGGATAACCAATTTGCTTACACCTGGAGATCAATAAGCCGCCGTGTAGTTGATTGTATCACTCAAAATAAAAATATAGCGGGCAAGATGAAATGAACGGCGCACTTCTCTTTCTATCAACTATTGTACTTCCTTACTTTAATCAGACTTTTCGGATTTTCTATTTCCTACCATTACTAACTAAGCGTGGAAAATTAGTTTTAAGGATAGATTCAGTATTCTATATATTAGTTATTATTGCAGTACTTTCGCAGATTAACTTGATGTATAGTTACTACAACGGTATTCGGACGGAATCAGATTTATCAATTCAGCATATAGTTAGTTTTAATGTTCTGACACCGATAGCGTATATCATTGCTCAACAGTTTAAGCCAAATGATTTACGAATATTTATTTGGCTTTTTGTAATTGATGCGTTGTTTGTTATTGCTCAATCATATTATGGTGTTTCAACATTTTATACTAATATTGATGGATTTGAGGAGTTCACTAACATAAATGACCTAGTATATTTTAACAGGCCTTTCGGGTTAGGGAATAATGCGAGTGTATTCGCTGAAAAGTTGTTGGCATTTGTCCTAATCGTTCACTACTTGGCAAAGTATTATAGTTATAACATGCCAAAGATTGCATTAGCTATTGTGACTTTCGCTGGTATTTTGAATTTCGGAAGAACGGCTTTTATCGCAATACTGTTTTTCTTTGCCTTTTCTGGATCGATGAAGTTTCTAAAATCAACAGTTAACAAAAAGGTCGCATACTTATTATTGATATTTATAATGTCTTCATTTGCCATTATATTCTATTTTGATCAAATTTCGATTTGGTTCAATGAGGTAATTAGGCAATTTACTCGTGGTAATGAGTCTATAGATTTGGCTGGACGTGATCTGATATGGAATGATTTTGTTGGATTTATTTCTAATAATTTGTTTCTTGGGAATGGCTCGGTAAAATATTTTACAGACTATAATGGCCAGCAAGCAACGGCACATAACTCATTTCTCATGATTATTGCTTCTCATGGCATTATAATTTCTACTCTTTATGCTATTGCAATTTTACATTCATTAAATAGAAAAAATATTATTTACATTGCTTCAATACTGGTTTTCAGCGGAGCTCAGTATTCAATTTTCTGGGGGATTTCATTTAACGACATTATATTATTCTTTTTTATGGGGGTAGGAAATGAAAATCGTAATTTGAGATTTTTATCCAGTTTGAAGAACAAAGATGACTTGTATGCATTTAATTTAATCGCTCGGAAATAAAATCCGGATCCTGTTTTAATGATTATTGATATCAGCTCAAAAGACCTAAGGCGCCTGTAAAATTTATTGATTAGGCGCTTCAATTCTTGACTGCTTAAATTTCGCCGACGTCACGAAGATATTTCGGTTTTGTTGTCGCCAAATCTCAAGTTCTGCTTCAGCGTCCCTCCAGCCCGACCTGTGAAGCCCTATGCATACACTGAAGCGATTCAAGGGGCGAGCACGTTGTAATAGGGATGGCACTTCCGTGCTGCACATTCCTCTCTACGCCTTCTAGTTGGGTAGTTAGATACAACTAATCGACTACTCGCATTTTAGGGCGTTCGTTGCACATGGAAAGTATAATCTTGGACGACCCGCTTTGCGGCATGAGCTAATTCTATGATTAAACTGTGAACCCCGGTCGGCCTCCGACTCGACAACCTTAGAGGGACATTAGTCAGCTGGATTAGTTGGATTTGTCAGCTCCATATCCATATCCATACCCATACCCATACCCATATCCTGCCTGCTTGGACCGCAATTTTGTTAGAACTACACCAAGCACATGTGCGTGAACCGAGTGCAGTCGACCTAGTGAAGTCTTTATACCTCGAACTGCTACACCCTCAGCTTCCGCAACGAAAACACAACCCTCTACCGCACGTGCCAGCAAGGGAGCATCTGCTAAACCAAGTATTGGCGGCGAGTCGATCACAATATGATCAAAATGCTGGAGGAGCTGATTCACGAGTATCAACATGCGATCACTGCTAAGCAACTCGGCAGCGCTGGGCGGGGTTGGCCCTGCAGGAAGTAGGTTTAGACCTTTCAGACCAGTTTGCAATACCAGCTGCTTCCAATCATTTTCGCCAGCCAGAAAATTGCTAAGACCCATGGGGTTAGGTTGTCCGGTAAAAAGATGCATCGAAGGTGAGCGCATATCTGCGTCTATCAACAACACTTTCTTGCCAGTCCTGCCTAAAACCGTTGCAATGGCAAGGCTTGAAGTACTTTTTCCTTCCGCGGGCCTTGTACTTGTAACCATCATGGACCTTGGTACGCCGTGATCGGTCGAAAAGGCGAGATTGGAACGAACACTGAGATAAGCTTCGGATAAAGCAGATTTGGGGTCGAGAAGCATTTCTAACGCGTCTCGCTCTTCTGCATCAGGTATGCTTCCCAAAAGAGGAATTTGTAAAAGCCTGTTGACTTGCGTTGGGTCCCGTAAGCCTTCATCTATCTGGTCGAGTGCAAAAGTTGCCAGTGCCGCTAACCCCAAACCTGCCAACAGAGAAAGCGCAAGATTTAAAGGCAGTTTCGGCGAAGACGGCTTTTCCGGTACTTTCGCGGTATCGACAATTGCGATGTTGTTGACGCCAACGCCTGTCACGCCAATTTCTTTATAGCGCTGCAACAAGCCATCATATAGTTCGCGATTAGTATCAGCCTCTCGTTGATAAATGTTATATTGAATTTTGTCACGTTGTTGAAGGTTCATACGGCTTTTAAGCGATTCAACCTGACTTTTCAGGTCAGCTTCCCGCTTTAGAGCTTCCCGATACTCCGTAGACCGACTGCCAGAAACGCGATTTTCCTCGCGCGTTATACTGGCATCGAGGACCGTTAACTGCTCTGCTAATGCACGGGCAGCAGGATAGCCAGGTTCGAACTGCACCATGAGTTTCGCATATTCTGCAGCGACCTCCGCCCGCTTCCGCCGTAACTCAGAAATTGTTGCATTAGCGAGAGCATCGCTGTTAGTGCCCCCGTTTTGCAACCTAACTCTACTTTCAGAAGCAATACGTGCGGCTGTTGCTTGCGCGAGTGCGGAATTCAACGCTTCGAGATCGCTTGATACCAACGTCCGATCGACTTCAGTGCGGCCGTCAGCGCTCTTACTCACTCCAAGCGCTACTATACCTTTCGCAGCCGCGTAGTTTACGAGTTCACGTTCTGATGTTTCAAGGCGCGTGCGTAGATCTGCAAGCCGACTTTCTAGGAACCTCCGTGCGTCGGCAGTAGAGGCAAAGCGCCTGTCCATACTTTGAACAATGAACTGTTCGGTCCAAGCATTGGCTATCTGTGCCGACAATGAAGCTGACGCGCTGGTATAACTGATATCGACAAGCGCAGAGTTGCGAATGGGTGTAATAGAGGAGTGTGTATATAGCAGCTCGACGGCTAGCTTCTCACGTCGCTGCCGGTCCGCTGCACTCAGTGGCTGTCCTAATTTCTGGCCAAAAATAGACTCTTCATCCGGGTTTACCCCGTGTGCTTCAAAGAAAGCATCATTGGTACTCAAGCGTAGCTTACGGACTACCCGTTCAGCCAAAGAACGTGCTTCCAAAAGGTTGTACTGTGTCTGGTAGAACTGCAAATCGCGGCCCGCGTCCTGCGTTTCAAGCCCATCCACATTGGTGACCTTTTTCTGCTCACGGCTGATTTCTATCCGAGAAGTAGCAGTATATTGAGGCGTTGCAAGAAGTGTCGCTACCAATCCAACGACCAGCGCAAAAATAACGATGCCGACAATAACCCACTTCCAACGCAACACAACTTGCCAATACTGTAGCAGTATCGGAGGAGCTAATGACGCCTGCTCGTCGGCTAGTTGCTCTTTCGTTACAATGCCCGAATTGAGCGGGCTCAATGCGGGGGGACTTGTCTTCAGCATTGTGATCCTTAGTTTGTAAAACTCGCAAACTTCTCTCTCGGCCGAGAGCACAACATAAACTTTGCTCGACCAATGATTGAAGCGCTTTGAACATTACTCCACCCCATTGAGCTAGACGAAAGCCGGAGTGAGTTCCACCCTTTTTCTTTTTTCTTCTTACCGTTGAGCGTTGAGATCGGCCTGTCCCCCTATTGCCAAATGAAAGCAACAGAAATAGTAAGATGTCGTCTTCAAACTGATCGAAAACAAACAGTCGAGCAGTGGAATCAGATAAATTTGAAGCGTTGACCTCAGAGTGTCAGCCAGAAAACAGGTGGACGAGACATTGGCACGAGTCGATCAGCGTAATACTTCGCCATCGTTGCAGTTCTGGGTGCTAGTGGCTTTTTTTGCACTAGTGTTCCTAACGGGTGGGGCGTCACGCAATGATGTGCAATCGCTTCTCATTCTGCGCCCGATCTCGGTGCTGCTATGCGCGTTCGCGCTAGCCACGTTACGTGTTCAGCACTTTCGCGGCCGATGGTGGCTAGGTGTTGGGTTCGCCTTACTTTTTGCAATATCTATCGCTCACATAATTCCGCTGCCGCCTGGGGTCTGGCAATCAATGCCTGGCCGAAATGAAGTTATTGCGATCGACTCGTTAATAGGTCTTGAGCCGCTTTGGCGACCATTAACCTTGACACCGATGAACGGCTGGCATGCAATAGCATCTCTTTTCGCACCATTTGCGGTCCTTTTGTTGGGCGTGCAACTCAGCCGCGATGATTTGTTTAGATTATTGCCGGTTCTGATCGGGCTAGGTGCACTTTCCGGTCTTTTTGGTTTGCTGCAGGCAATTAGCGGCGGGAACCCAGTGCTATATTTTTATCGGATCACCAACAATGGATCAGCAGTAGGGCTATTTGCGAACCGGAATCATGCAGCAGCGCTGCTTGCATGTCTTTTCCCAATGCTTGCGGCCTTTACGGCGATAACTTTCGGTAGCGTAGACCGGCAGAGAAGCCGGCAGATTTTAGCGGCCGCGATCGGGATCGTCCTTATTCCCTTAATACTGGTCACCGGTTCGAGATCTGGCCTCCTCCTAGCTGTCATCGGCTTGATGGGTGCAGCGATGCTTTACCGACAACCGCTTACTGGCAGACCAGTTAGACGTAGCGCCATGCAATGGAAATTTACGGCCGCACCTCTTCTTGCTGGTGTGACCATTGTTTGTCTGGGGCTTCTATCCTTATACTTTTCTCGTGCGGAAGCAGTGGAGCGACTCTTTTTACACTCCGCCGGAGACGATGGGCGAGCGCAGTTTTGGTTGATAGCAGTCGACTTGTTCTGGAAATATTTTCCGGTGGGATCCGGATCTGGTTCGTTTGTCGAAGCTTTTCAAATTGCTGAGCCCAATCGCCAGCTCGATTCGACTTACCTAAATAGGGCACATAATGATTGGCTAGAAACCGCGGTAACATTTGGTGTTCCAGGTATATTGTTACTTGTCGTAGCGTTGGTCGCTTATGTGAAAAAGGGTTACTTTGCTTGGTTTTGCGCAGATCCTTTGCGTCGTGCGACTGTGATGGCTCGCATGGCATCACTGGCCATAATCATTTTAGCGATCGCCAGCGCCTTTGATTATCCGCTGCGTACCCCGACGATGATGTGCATTTTTGTACTCTTGACGCTTTGGCTCGCGGAATCGGGGCGGCTGCATTCGCGTGTAGAAGATATCTCGGGTGTGGAGCGCTGAAGATGCGCCGTTCGAACAAACGATCTCGCTTTATTAAGCTATTGAACAGTATCGGTATCGTCCGTCTTTTGCTGGTTTTGGTTGCAGGCATTGGAGGATCGTCGCTTATTTTCGCACTTACGGTGTCGGGAGTAACTAGGATCAAAAATCCTCAACTGGCGCTAATGTTCGTCCCTACCGACAGTAGCGCACTTGCAGCTAGGGCAGATCAACTACTCTTTTCCAGTCTAAAGAAGCCTGCGCCGGAGGTTCGCTCTTTTGCACGTGCCGCACTGATCCAACAAGCTATTAATCCGAAAGCGCTCCGTGTTTTGGGTTATTATGCCGATGCACAGGGAGATGCAGTGGCGGCTGAAACATTAGTTCGATACTCTGCCAGACTTTCTCGTAGGGAAACAGGTGCGCAGTTATGGCTTATAGAGGCGAGCGCACGTCGAAACGACACCCAGCAAGCCTTGAAGCACTATGATATAGTGCTTCGAACTAAGCCTGAGGTGCAATCGTTACTTTTCCCCCGACTTGTCTCAGCAATTGAGGAGCCTGAAGTTCGAGCGGCGCTTATTCCTTATATCAAAAATGGTAGCAGTTGGACGATTCCATTTCTCTTTTATGCTAATGCGAATAGCGGAAATCTAAATGTAGTAGTCGACTTGGTCTTGGAGTCGGGAGGACTTGCGGATGTGGATGCGGCGAAGAGCCAAATACTTGGGTTGCTCGAGCGACTGGTAAAGGCAGAACAATTTACCGAAGCCCGCCGATTGTATATGGGTTTACCCGGCTCCAACCCGACGAAACTGAAAAGTGTCGAGTTCTCGAATTCAGATCGGACCGGGGAATTCGGGGCGATTGGTTGGCTTTTGGTTGTCGATCCCGATGCAGGCGGTCAATTTATAGAATCCAATGCAGGTGATCGACCGAGGCTAGCGATTTTCGCAAATGCATCCACGACACGGACCGTTGCGTCAAAACTTCTCTATTTGAGTCCGGGAGACTACCAGTTCGACGCCCGCGTTACCCCGATTGATCGCGGTTATGGGGGTTCTATCCGATGGCAGCTGCGCTGCGCCGCCAAACGGTCAGGTACAGAGATTTGGACTTTTGATGTAGTCGATGCAACTGCGCGTGATGCTCTCACAATCCCATCAAACTGCCCGGTGCAGTTTTTGGACCTGATCGCCTCTGGTGGCAACGGACAAACCGGCCTTGAAGCGATTATATCTTCAGTACGTGTCATTCGTATTGCCGGATGATAGCGTATTGATTTTACCGACATGAACAAAAATCGCATTTTCATAACCGGCACCGCTGGTTTCATCGGATATCATCTCGCCGAACTTCTGCTTGCGCAGGGGCACTTTGTTGGAGGCTATGATGGCATGACTGACTATTATGATGTCCGCCTGAAAGAGCGCCGCCATGCGATGCTCAACCAGCACGAGGGTTTTTCTGCGACCGAGGCGATGCTTGAGGATCAGGAGCAGCTCCAAACTGCCATCTCTTCGTTTAAGCCGGACGTGATCGTCCACTTGGCGGCTCAAGCCGGGGTCCGCTACAGCATCGAAAATCCACGCGCCTATCTCGACGCCAATATTGTCGGGACATTCAACATCATGGAGGCCGCCCGCTTGGCAGGCGTCCAGCATCTTCTCATGGCCTCCACCTCAAGCGTTTACGGTGCCAATACCGAGATGCCCTTTACCGAAACCGAGCGCGTGGCGACGCCGCTCACCTTCTATGCAGCATCGAAGCTCGCCAATGAGGCGATGGGCCACAGCTACGCGCATATCTACAACCTGCCGATCACCATGTTCCGCTTCTTCACCGTCTACGGGCCGTGGGGCCGGCCAGACATGGCACTTTTTAAGTTCACCAAAGGTATCATCGACGGTACGCCAATTGACGTCTACAACAATGGCGACATGTGGCGTGACTTCACCTATGTCGACGATCTCGTTCGTGGCATTGCCGGTCTCATCGATGCAGTCCCACAGCGCCCCGAAAAGCCGGAAGACATTGCTCCAGGTGATAGCCTAAGTCCTGCCGCTCCCTTCCGTGTCGTCAATATCGGCAATTCTGAGAAAGTTCGTCTCTTAGACTTCATCGGCGCCATAGAAATCGAAATTGGCAAGAAGGCCATTCGCAATAGCATGCCAATGCAACACGGCGATGTCCCCGCGACCTGGGCGGATTCCTCACTCTTGAAGGTGCTCACCGGATATCGTCCACAGACACCTTTTCGCGAGGGCGTGGCGCGTTTTGTGCACTGGTATCGCGATTATTACGCGTGCTGATCGCAGGAATCT
The DNA here is from genome assembly GCF_042680825.1 of Sphingorhabdus buctiana. Classification (NCBI taxonomy): domain Bacteria; kingdom Pseudomonadati; phylum Pseudomonadota; class Alphaproteobacteria; order Sphingomonadales; family Sphingorhabdaceae; genus Sphingorhabdus; species Sphingorhabdus buctiana. The sequence goes on along the minus strand of NZ_JBHUEL010000003.1, from coordinate 277,186 downwards.
AAAGGGAATACATAATGAAAATCGCGATGATCGGATCGGGCTATGTTGGCTTGGTATCTGGCGCCTGTTTTGCCGATTTCGGGCATGATGTGGTCTGTGTTGACAAGGACCAGAGCAAGATCGACCGGCTGAACGCCAATATCATGCCGATTTACGAGCCGGGGCTGGATGCGTTGGTGAAGACCAATGTCGATGCCGGGCGGCTGAGCTTCTCGACCGATCTGGCTGGTTCGGTGAAGGGCTGCGATGCGGTGTTCATCGCAGTGGGCACACCCTCGCGCCGCGGCGATGGTCATGCCGATTTGAGCTATGTCTATGCGGCCGCGAAAGAGATTGGCGAAGCGATTGATCCCAAGACCGTGGTGGTCACCAAATCGACCGTCCCGGTTGGAACGGGCGACGAGGTCGAGCGCATCATCCGCGATGTACGGCCCGATCTGGAGTTTGAAGTCGTCTCCAACCCCGAGTTCCTGCGCGAAGGCGCGGCGATTGGCGATTTCAAGAGGCCTGACCGCATTGTTGTCGGCACCGATACCGAATGGGCGCGCGAAGTGATGCGCGGCGTCTACCGCCCACTCTTCCTCAATGAATCGCCGATCCTTTTTACCAGCCGCCGTTCGTCCGAACTGATCAAATATGCGGCGAACGCTTTCCTTGCGACCAAGATCACCTTCATCAACGAAATGGCCGACCTTTGCGAGAAGCTGGGCGCGAATGTGCAGGATGTCTCGCGCGGCATCGGCCTCGACAACCGCATTGGTTCAAAGTTCCTGCATGCGGGCCCCGGCTATGGCGGCAGTTGCTTTCCCAAGGACACGCTGGCGCTGCTGAAGACCGCGCAGGACAACGACACCCCGGTGCGCATCGTCGAGGCGGTGGTGCAGGCCAATGACCTCAGAAAGCGCGCGATGGGGCGCAAGATCGTAAATGCGCTTGGCGGCGATGCACGCGGCAAACGGATCGCGCTGTTGGGCCTTACCTTCAAACCCAATACCGATGACATGCGCGATGCCCCCTCAATCGCCATCGTCCAGACGCTGATCGATGCAGGCGCCGAAGTTTATGCGCATGATCCCGAAGGCATGGAAGAAGCCGCCAAGATCCTTCCGCAAGTCAAGATGACCGAAAGCGCCTATGCCGCAGCGCAAGGCGCGGATGCGGTTGCCATCGTCACCGAATGGGACGCCTATCGCGCGCTCGACCTTGCCAAGCTCAAAGGCGTGATGAAGGGCGATGTCCTCGTCGACCTGCGCAACATCTACCGCCCCGAAGAAGGCGCCAAGGCCGGGTTCGATTATTATAGTGTCGGGCGGAGCTGCACGTGATGCTAAGCATAAGTAATGGCTGATCACAGCCGCTTAGCCCGGCCCTCCTCCAGCGATGTGTTTTAAGAAATCCCTTGAGGCCGTAAAGTCCGCGCTAAAGCCTTGGATAGATCCATTGTAGGCGCCCCTAGCCTTCTAGCCTTTTTCCCATGAAAGCTCGACGTTTCTTTTATACTTCCGCGGACACTGTGCATGCGATTGGAGCTGGCGTCAGTCGCATTGAGCTTCAGCAGATGAGCAACATTATATATCGCCTCTACTAAAATGGACGTCGCCGTGAATTGCACTTGGACGAAGCTCTCGCAGTCGCCTTACGATACCAAATTTCGCAATTGCTTCACCTCGACCGGCTCCCAACTGCTAGTCGACAGGCCGCACTTTGAGCTTCACTAGATCGATGGCGCACTCTCTATCCAGCTCAAATCGCGAGAAGCGATCTAAATCAAACCACCCAATTCGGTGACAGACAAATGCTCTACGTATGAATCCAAGTTTTGTAACCAACGTTCAATCAGGTATATGATAAGGCTTGACGCGATGGATCACACTTTGATTTCGTGTCGTAATATCAAATCCAGTTTTTCAGGATAAAGCATGCAAATTCTTGACCGTCGCATTTCGCCATCCGCAAAACCTTATGTCATCGCAGAGGTGTCTGCCAATCACGGAGGTGATTTGAACCGGGCGCTTGACATGGTTGCCGCTGCTGCGGAGGCTGGTGCATGTGCAGTCAAATTTCAGACTTACACTGCGGATACTATAACCATCAGATGTGACCGTCCCGAGTTCCGTATCGAAAACCCCGATAGCCTTTGGAGGGGACGCACTCTTCATGATCTCTATAACGAAGCGCACATGCCGTGGGAGTGGCATGCCCGATTGTTCGAAGAGGCGCGCCGACAGGGTATCCATTCGTTTTCAAGCGCTTTTGATGAAACAGCCGTAGATTATCTCGAGGCACTGGATGTGCCATGCTATAAGGTGGCCTCGTTCGAGCATACATTTATTCCGTTGCTTGAAAAGGTGGCCGAAACTAAAAAGCCATTAATAGTATCTTGCGGTTTGGCGACGTTCGAAGATATCTGGCAGACGGTTCAGGCTCTTAAAGATGCTGCATCCGGGCCAATATGCCTACTCTCTTGCACCAGCAATTACCCTGCAGCAATTGAAGACAGCAACCTTAGGCGAATCCCAGCTATAAAGACTGCATTTCCCGATTGCCAAGTCGGCCTTTCAGATCACACGGTTGGTCACACAGCTGCTATCGCGGCTGTGGCCTTGGGCGCCTGTGTTTTCGAAAAGCATTTCAAACTTGCAGATGATCGCACTTCAGTGGATGCAGCTTTTTCAGCTACTCCCGCTGAATTGAAAGAGTATATCAGTCGCATTAATGATGCTTGGTCAGCATTGGGGGAAGCAAAATTCGGTCCCGCGAGCGCTGCGGAAGCCGCATCAATGCAGTTTCGTCGATCAATTTATGCGGTAGCTGATATTAATGAAGGGGAGGCTTTCACAATCAAAAATATACGATGTATTCGTCCGGGTCGCGGACTACATACTAAGTACTTTAAAAGCGTTTTAGGTAGAACGGCAAAGCAATCAATCTCATACGGCACCCCACTAAGCCTTGATTTGATTTCAGAATAAAATGACAGAGCTTACTATTGCGACGGTACTGCTTACCCAGTGCAAGGCAAGCTAGGATCGAAATCTCTCAGTTCCTTGTTTATTTGGACATGATTTATGTAAATAGGGAGGAAAATTAAACCTTTAGACTTTATTAGAGAATGTCGGCACTCATTTTATTTCTTTGGTGGCATCCAGCCAGTCAGACTGGAATTTTGAAACTTTAATCTCGAAGCCAGCATTGCGATGGAGGCGTTCGGAAGCTGAATTCTCCGCATGAATCTTGCTTACTATGCGATTGACGGATGGATGAGATCGGCGAAGTTCTTTTTCTGCCGCAAAATATAGAGGAAGCCCTATCCGCTTTTCATGCCAAGCAGGTACTAGATATATGGATAGATAGGCATTGGTGCACCCATCACTAAGATCAAATCGGACAACGCCTACCGGCTCATCGGCTTGCATGAAAATTCGAAAAATACAGTCTGGATCAGTTAAGCACTTTCGAAGCCAGGTGAGGTGGGACTCCATTTGGGGTTTCTCCGACCCAGCCCAATTGTAGTGCCAATTGCGCTCGTCGGTCCGCCATCTCAGCAAATCTTTTGCATCCTCGATTTCCACGTCACGAAATCCTAAGCGTAAGGCTCTTATCCATGCGGCTAGACGCCATGCTCCTTGGCCATCAACCGTTTTGGGGCCTCTAACGGACAGCTTTTTTCGAAGTACTTTATCTTCTGCAAGTGACAATATGCCTCGCTTAATTGAAGCAACATCAACCTCCGAATGATGGCCAAGATAGACCAAAGCACCTTTTGCGATCATGCTTTCAACTTGCGGTAGCTGGTTTTCTGCGGTTGAAATTACGAGTGATGGAAGCCCAAGATGCAGTCGCTCCCAGAGCATCACACCTCCAGCGCCTAGGGCGAGGTCGGCGCTGCGCATTAGCTCTACCAGTTTGCTCTGTGTTGGGCTTTGATGCAATTTTATGTGCGTCGATCGGTCCACCGTATCTAGCAGTTTGGGTTCGATTTGCGCTCCTGGCCCCACTAGAACGTCAATATCCATGTGATTTAGAGATGCCGCCGCTTCTATGGCTTTCGATAACTCTTGCGTTGGATCGGCACCACCAAAGCATATATTTAGACGCAGCCGTGATCGGGGGATTTTTCGTTGCGGGCTTTTTAAATTAATGACCTGTGGAGACAATGGGGCATAGCTAGGCCCAGCCAAGACGAGTCCCCGGCCACTAACTCTTGTGTTGCCATGGGGCCGCACGATCAAATCGGCGTTGCATGCAACATCAAGATCGTCAAGCACTACTAAGCTCATGTTTGATTTAGCTGACTCTATCTCCCATTGCTTTATCCAGCCATATTGGTCTACTAAAATAACATCGGGGTTCCAGCCGCGCGCCTCCATTGCTTGAATTGCCGCTAGCGGAGAGTTTTCTTCTGGCGACAAAGTTAAAACTTGCGTTCTTGCCGAGAAAAACGCACCAATATAAGATGCTCCTTCGCAATTGGTAACTAATAGAATTTCGACATCACCACTTTTCTGTAAAGCAGTGGCTATTGGTGCTATCCTTGCAAAATGGCCCATCCCAGTCTTGGCGCCTGCATCGGCGCGGATGGCGACCCGCATGCATGTAGGCGTAATCTTATTATGCAACGATTGCGTAGTCATGCACCCCCATACTCCATAAATGTCTACAAAGTCATCACTTTTATCTCTTGACCGTGCTTGCTTCCAGTTACGATTAGTTATCAGTAGAGCTGAAAATATCTTATCGTTAATTAGCCTATCGACTAGAGTATCTCACTTGCATATAGTTAGTATAAAGCGTCTTCAGATACCGTTAGATCGCTGATAACAGTAGTAAATTTAATAGATACCATCGAGGCGGAGACCGGAGCGAAGGAAATCCACAATTACATCCTAATCGAGCAGGGCGACGCTAAAGTAACTTGAGTCGGCGCCTCACTCCTGCAGTCGCGCACAGGATACCGTCCGTAGACACTTTTTCGCCAAGAGGAATCTTGCTTCGTTCGATAGTACAGCGATTATTATGCGTCTTGAATGTGGTTGATTGCGACTTGGTATCGGACTAATTGAATTATGCATCTATCCACGCATAGTGTCGCAAAACCTTGGGGTGTTGTGGACCTTCCACAACCCTTCCAATCTGCAGGGACAGAGCAAATCGGCGAGATCTGGTTCGATCCTCCACCCGCGCTCCCAGACATCCTCATCAAATACATCTTCACCTCGGAAAAACTCTCCGTCCAGGTTCACCCCTCGGATGCCGATACTGAGGCGGCGGGTCTCGGGCGTCGGGGTAAGGAGGAGTGCTGGCTCATAACGTCCGCGGAACCGGATGCGTCGCTGGCCATCGGCTTCAAGGAGGAGTTGGATGCAGAGACGGTCCGCGCCGCGGCCTTGGATGGTTCGATTGAGGACCTCCTCGTCTGGCATCCCGTTTTTGCGGGCGACTTCTTTTATATTCCTGCAGGCACGGTTCACGCCATTGGCGCCGGGGTCAGCCTGATCGAGGTGCAGCAGACTAGCGATATCACTTACCGCCTCTATGACTATGGCCGTCCCCGCGAACTGCATCTGGATGAGGCACTCGCCGTCGCGAAACTGGCGCCATACGATACCAAATTCCGGAAGCGTATTGCGCCGGTGGGTTCTCAATTGCTTGTCGAGGGGCCACACTTTGAACTTCACTATGTCGACGGTTCGGCGGGTGAAGATGCCCTTACATTCACGGGCCAACCCGCTCTGATCCTGCCCCTTGAGGGTTCCGTCTCTGTGGGCGGTGAGGCCGTCCAGCCCGGGCAGTGTGCTCTTCTTGACCGCGAGGAGCTGGATTTTGGCGCTGGCGACAAATTTCTGCTCGCGCGTAAATCGCTCGCAAATTCCCGATAAGCACCCGGCTCGATCTTCCGGCCCCGCCAGAAAAATTGTGCGCACAATGCAAACTCACTCCGCACAGGCATGTCAAAGGTGACTTGACATGTCAAACGATGCTTGACATACTGCGGCATGGAAATCGACAGCATCGCCCATAAGGGACTGCGCCGGTTCTTTGAGACCGGCAATGCAAAGGGCTTGGTGGGTGATGTGACCCGTATCCGTAAAATGCTCGCCTTCATAGACGCCGCGGGCAGCTTTGACGAATTGGCTGTGCCACCAAATTATGGCCTGCATGAGCTTGTTGGGGACAAGGTCGGGCGTTGGGCCATGACTGTGACGAAGAATTGGCGGCTGACCTTTGTCAGGATTGATGAGGCGACCATCGCCGACCTGAATTTGGAGGACTATCACTGATGGCTTTGATTATGCACCCCTCTCTGGCAGTTCACCCCGGTGACTGGCTAAAAAGCGAGATTGTTGATCCGAGCGGCGTGAGCATCAATCGCCTCGCGTCCTGCTTTCACGTCACCCGACAGACACTCAGCAGCCTATTCAATGGCCATACAGCGCTCTCGGCAGAAATGGCGATCCGGTTCGAGAAGGCTTTTGGCGTCAAGGCTGATACGCTGATGCGTATGCAGATAGCATACGATCTGGCAAAGGCCCGCGCACATGCCGAAGACATAGTCGTAGACGAAGTCCTGGCTGCCGCCTGAGGTGGCCAACTCAGGTCTCCATTTTCGTCTCAGGACATGTGAAGGGCCATTTTTACCGCTCTTCTAACTTCCCTCATGAACCCGCCCATACCTTTTGGCGCCAAAATAATTGTCAGTCAGGCGATGCCCGATAAGCACCCGAGACATTCTGTGCGCTGCGGGCTTGCGGCGGCCGTGCTCGCAATTCACCGGGCCCGGCGCTCGGCCAGGGCGGCAATGACTTTCACTTTTTCAGTTTCCGGCATGGCCCCCCAATCGGCTATTTCTTGAATAGACCTGCCGCATCCCGCGCACCATCCAGTCGCCTGATCAATATGGCAGACGCCTATGCAGGGGGATGCTACTGGATCGTCTGGTTGGCGAGCATTGGTCATGTTGTTGCGTGTTCCGGCGACTTGTAAATTTTCGGCCCATGTAAGGCAAAATCACCTGCAGCGACACTCACTTTGACACGTCGAATGCGATTGGAGCGTGGCATCGGCCCATTGCGGCGCGGTTTGCGGGGCAGCTTATATTTTTACGCTGAAAGTCGCTTTTCCCGGTGCGGTTTGGTGCTTTATTGGGCGGGATGAGGGGGGGGTGCCTGGTCGCTGGCACATTCCATCCCCTATGGCACCAGTTGGCGGCAAATGTAGCCATTCTGGTTGTTAACGCGCAATGGCATTGCCCCGCTTGGTGGTAAGATTTTCGTCTCGAAGGTTCTTCTTCGGGTCGCATTAACTGGCTCTAGACCCGGCGCTGTTTCGATGGCGCCGGGTTCTTTGTTTTCTGTTTCGGCTCCCCTGCCTCGCCAGCCATGCTCGCCTCTGCTTGACCCTGCTTCAAAACAGAACATAATAAGAACAAATGCGAGTCGGCGATTCTCTTTCCTCCCTCCCTGGGGGTGATGGCTTGTTGCGGGTTGGTGCGCAGCCTGTGCGCGCGCGCGCGGCGCAGGGCATGCGGCGCTGGGCGAGCGGGGTGGCCTCGCTCGATGCGGCGCTGGCGGGCGGGCTGGCTTATGGGCGGGTACATGAATTTTATGCCGGGGAAGGGGCGGATGCCCCGGCGGCGGCGGGTTTTGCGCTGGCTCTGCTGACGGCGATGGCGGGAGGGGCGGATGGTTGCTCCGCGCTCTGGCTGCGTTCGCGCCGGGCAGTGCGGCAGGCGGGCGTGGTGCAGGCCAATGGCTGGGCGGAGCTCGGCGGCCGTCCCGAAGACTGCCTCTTTGCCATGATTGCCGATGCGAAGGAGCTGCTTAAGGCCGCCGTCGATGGCCTGCGCAGCGGGGCCTTGGGCGCGGTCGTCGTCGAAACGCAGGGGAACCTGCCCGAGTTGGATCTGACCGCGAGCCGACGCCTCGCGCTGGCGGCCGAGAAATCGGGGACGACGCTCTTCCTGTTGCGCAGCGGGGCGGAGCCGGTGCCGAGTGCCGCCGAAACGCGCTGGCGGGTGGCGGCGGCGCCTTCGCATGCGCTTCCCGCCAACGCCCCGGGAGCGCCGGTTTTCGCGATCGAATTGTTGCGCCAGCGTTCGGGGCCATCGGGCCTCAGCTGGCAGTTGGAGTGGAACCGTGACCGACGCATCTTCACCGAAGCGGCATCTGGCGATCTGGTTTCCGTACCTCGCCGCGGATCGCCTGCGGCAGCAGGAGCCGGACCGGTGCGTTTCGGCCAGCGCGCCGCCTGACGCGGGGCTGGCTTTTGTCGCCAAGCAGAAAAATGCGCTGCGGCTGGCGGCGGTGGATGCGGCTGCGCAAAGGCTTGGACTGGCACCGGGAATGGCGCTTGCCGATGCGCGGGTGCGCGTCCCCGGCCTGATCGCGGTCGAGGCTGATGTGGTGGCGGATCGGCACTGGCTCGATCTGCTTGCGCGTTCGTGCACCCGCTTCTCGCCGCATGTCGTGCCTTGCCTTCCCGATGCCATCACCATCGACATCACGGGGTGCGAGCATCTTTTTGGCGGTGAGGCGGCGCTTGTCGAGGCGGTCGCGGGGCATGTCGAACAAAACGGGATGACGGCGCGCCTTGCCTGTAGCGGCACGGCAGAGGCGGCACTGGCGCTTGCCCGCCATGCGCGGCTTCCGGTGGTGGACGAAGGCAAGGCCATTCGCGGCTTGCCGGTGGCAGCCCTCGGGCTTGATGAAGAAGCGACACTGGGGCTGGCGCGCGCGGGGCTGAAAAGCGTCGGCGCGGTGGCGGCGCGCCCCGGCGCGGCGCTCGCGGCCCGGTTCGGGATCGAGGCGGTGCGCGCGCTTGAACGGCTGTTGGGCGAAGAGCATTGCCCCGGCACGCCGCTGCGCCACCAGGCCCCCTTGCGCTTTGAGCGCCGCTTTGCCGAACCGGTCGCGCATGAGCGCGCGGTGGCGGCGGCCTTTGTCGAATTGCTGGCAGAGGGCGCGCAGATGCTCGAGGAACGCGGGCTGGGCGGGCGGCGTTTTCGCCTGACGCTCGATCGCAGCGATGGCGCGAAGCGGCGGCTCGAAATCGAAACCGGTGCGCCGACGCGCGATGCCGCGCTGGTGCTGCGGCTGTTCGATGAACGGATCGCCTCCCTTGCTGACCCGCTCGACCCGGGTTTCGGCTATGACCGGCTGGCGCTGCATATCCCGCTGGCGGAGCCGCTCGGCGCGACCCAAGCTGCGCTTGACGGGGCGGAGAAGGCCGGTGGCCGCCTCGCCGAACTGGTTGATCGGCTGAGCACGCGGCTTGGCCCCGGCAGCATCCGGCGGCTGGTGCCCAATGACAGCCATATTCCGGAGCAGGCGCAGCTCGCACTGCCCGCCATCCACTGCCCGGCGCCCATGCGCTGGCCCGCCCCGCGCGTGGGTGAGCCGCCGCTGCGTCCGCTCTTCCTCTTCGACCCGCCGCAACCAGTCGAGGTGCTGGCGGAGGTTCCCGACGGGCCGCCGCATCGTTTCCGCTGGAAACGCAAATTGCACGAGGTGCGGCTCTATGAAGGGCCCGAGCGGATCGCGAGCGAATGGTGGAAGAAAAAGGGAGGCGAGCAGAGCGGGAAGGGAGGCCTCACCCGCGACTATTACCGCGTCGAGGATGCGCGCGGCCGCCGCTACTGGATTTTCCGCCACGGCCTGTATGAGGAAAAGACGCAGCCCAAATGGTATCTGCACGGCCTGTTCGCATGAGCGCCCCGTTCGCCGAGTTGGTCGCCGCGACCAATTACAGCTTCCTGCGCGGGGCATCGCACCCTGCCGACATGGTGTGGCGCGCGGCGCTGCTGGGGATGAATGGCATCGGCATTGCGGACCGGAATAGCGTCGCCGGCGTCGTCCGCGCGCACGTCGCCTGGCGCGATGTACGTGCGCAGATGCCCGATTTCCGGCTGGTCGTCGGGGCGCGGTTGGTCTTAGCCGATGATACGCCGGATATGGTCGCCTATCCGATGACCCGCCTTGGCTGGGGGCGGCTCACCCGGCTGCTCACGCTTGGCAACCGGCGCGCGGTGAAGGGCGATTGCATTTTATATTTTGAGGACTTGCTGGAATATGCGGATGAGATCGCATTCATCGCACTCCCGCTTCGCGCCTTCGCGTCTTTGCGTGAATCCGATCAAAATTCTCACGCAAAGACGCAAAGACACGAAGAAGAGTGCCTGCGGCAGCTAAAGGCAAAAACACCCCATCTTTGTATCGGTGCAACGATGCCACGCGGCGGGACCGACGCCAGGAAACTGGCTGAACTAGCAGAGTTAAGCGCCACCACCCGTATCCCGCTGATTGCTACCAACGATGCGCTTTATGCGACGCCCGAGGCGCGCGCGCTCCACGATATCGTCACTTGCATCCGCGAAGGCACGACCATCCAGAGCGCCGGCAGGCGGCTTCTTGCCAATGCCGAGCGGCACCTGAAACCGCCGGAGGAAATGGCGCGCTTGTTCCGCCACTACCCGCAAGCGATTGCGGCGACGCAGGACCTGCTGTCGCGCATCGCCTTCACGCTCGACGACCTCAAATATGAATATCCGCACGAGCCGGTGCCGAGGGGGTGGGAGCCGCAGGCTTGGCTCGAGCATATGGTGATGGAGGCTGCGAAGGCGCGCTTTCCCGAAGGCGTGCCCGCCATCTGGCGCAAGACCATCGATGGGGAATTCAGTCTTATCCGGGCCAAGGGCTATGCCTATTACTTCCTCACCGTGCACGATATTGTCCGCCATGCGCGGAGCCTCGATCCGCCTATCCTGTGCCAGGGGCGGGGGAGCGCGGCCAATTCGGTGGTCTGCTACCTGCTTGGCATCACGCCTGTCGATCCGGTCGCGAACAAGCTGCTCTTCACGCGCTTCCTCTCCGAAGAGCGCAACGAGCCGCCCGATATCGATGTCGATTTCGAACATGAGCGGCGCGAGGAGGTGATGCAATATATCTACCAGCGTTATGGCCGCGAGCGCGCCGGGATCGCAGCGACGGTGATCCACTACCGCCCGCGCAGCACGATCCGCGAGGTGGGGAAGGCGCTGGGGCTGACCGAGGATGTGACGGCGCGGCTTGCGAGCACCATCTGGGGAAGCTGGGGTGGTGATGTGCCTGAGGCGCGGGTGACCGAGGCGGGGTTCGATCCCGCCAATCCGGAAATTGCGCGATTGAAAAATCTGGTCGACCAACTGCTCGAATTCCCCCGGCATTTGTCGCAACATGTCGGCGGCTTTGTGCTCACCGAAGGGCGGCTGGATGAGCTGGTGCCGATCCATAATGCGGCGATGCCCGACCGCACCTTCATCGAATGGGACAAGGATGATATCGACGCGCTCGGGCTGATGAAGGTCGATGTGCTCGCGCTCGGGATGCTGACCTGCATCCGGAAAAGCTTTGACCTGATGCGCGCCAATGGCCTCGGTGATTACAATCTCGCGACCATCCCCACCGAATGCCCCGAGGTTTACCGCATGCTGCAAAAGGGCGACAGCATCGGGACATTCCAGGTCGAAAGCCGTGCGCAGATCAACATGTTGCCGCGGATGAAGCCCGCCTGCCTTTACGACCTTGTCATCCAGGTGGCGATCGTGCGGCCGGGGCCGATCCAGGGCGGGATGGTGCATCCCTATCTGCGCCGCCGGAACAAGGAGGAAGCGGTCGACTATCCCTCGCCCGCGCCGCCGCACGATCCCGATGAGCTGCGAGACGTCCTCGAAAAGACGCTGGGTGTGCCGCTGTTCCAGGAACAGGCGATGAAGCTTGCCATTGTCGCCGCCAATTTCACCCCGGCACAGGCCGATGGCCTCAGGCGGGCGATGGCGACCTTTCGCAATGTGGGCACGATGCACCGTTATGAGGAGATGCTGGTCGATGGCATGGTCGCGCGCGGCTACACCCGCGACTTTGCCGAACGCTGCTTTGGCCAGATCAAGGGCTTTGGCGAATATGGCTTCCCCGAAAGCCATGCGCAGGCCTTTGGCTGGCTGGCCTATGTGTCGAGCTGGCTCAAATGCCACCATCCGGCGGTGTTCACCTGCGCGCTTTTGAACTCGCAACCGATGGGCTTTTATGCCCCCGCGCAACTGGTGCGCGATGCACAGGAACATGGCGTCGAGGTGCGCGGGGTCGATGTGGGTGCGAGCGGCTGGGATAATGGCGTGGAGTGGACGGCAGGCGAAAAACTGGTCCTGCGCCTCGGCTTTCGCCAGATCGATGGTTTCCGCCAGACATGGGGAGAGGCCATCGAAACTGCGCGTGCATCCGGCCCCTTTGCCTCGATCGAGGATCTGGCCCGCCGTGCTGCACTACCCCCTGCCGCCTTGCGCAAGCTGGCAGATGCCGATGCCTTTGGCTCATTGGGCAAGGGGCGGCGCGATGCGTTGTGGGAGGCGCGGCGGACGCCATCCGACCAGCTGCCGCTCTTTGCCTTTGCCGATGCGGCGGAACTGGGGGCGGAACCCGATGCGCAGTTGCCCATAATGCCGCTGTCGGAGGAGGTGGTCGCCGATTACCAGATGCTGCGGCTGTCGCTAAAGGCGCATCCGATGCAGTTCCTGCGCGAACGTTTCACCCGCGAAGGCGTGCTGAGCTGCGCCGATACCAATGCCGCGCCCGATGGTCGACGGGTGGCGTGCGCGGGCATCGTCCTCATCCGCCAGCGGCCGGGCAAGGGCAATGCCGTGTTCATCACGATCGAGGACGAGACTGGCGTGGTCAACGCACTGCTCTGGGCGCGCGACATGGAGAAGCAGCGGCGTGCAGTCATGGCGTCGCGGCTGATGCGGATCGAGGGGGAAATCCAGCGCAGCAACGAGGGCGTGGTCCACCTGATGGCAAGCCGCATCATCGACTGCACTGAGCGGCTCGACTATCTCTCCGAAAGTCACCGCGCCGATCCACAACTGGCACGCGCGGACGAGGTGGCTCGTCCGCAAACGCCCCGCGCATCATCTCCACGTGCACCGGGGCGCAGCGCCGGGCATCCGCGCAATGTGCGGATATTGCCCAAGTCGCGCGACTTTCACTAGGCGGCGGCGCTCAGGCCATTTGGGTGGCAAATGTATCCCGAAGTTCGCGGCGCAGGAACTTCCCGCTCGCATTGCGCGGCAGCGGCTGGTCAACGAACCAGACGAAACGCGGCAGCTTGTGCTTGGCGATGTGCTTCGCCATTTCCTCGCGCAGCGCATCGGCGTCGAGCGTTTCGCCTGCCTTCAGGAACACGGCTGCGGCAACCTCTTCACCCAGACGGTCATCGGGAACACCAAAGACGCTGCATTCGGCGACCGCAGGGTGGCGATAGATCGCCGCCTCAACCTCGACGCAATAGACATTCTCACCGCCGCGCAGCACCATGTCCTTCTTGCGATCGACGATGTAGATGAAGCCGTCTTCATCCATCCGCGCAATGTCACCGGTGTGCAGCCAGCCATCGGTAATCGATTCGGCAGTCGCATCGGGGCGATTGATATAGCCCTTGATCACGGCCGCGCCGCGCACCCACAATTCGCCGGTCTGGCCTAGTGGCACCTCATTACCGTCATCATCGACGCATTTGGCCTCGTAGACGGGCATGGCGGGGCCCGCGCTGTCGGGCCGGTCGACATAGAAATCGCCGCCGAGCGAGGTGATGATGCCGCAGGTTTCGGTCATGCCATAGCCCGTCGTCGGGCGCGCGGTTTCGACCGCCTCGTCGATCTTCAAAACCTGGTCGGGCGGCACCTGCGCCCCGCCGCCCGATAGTGCCAGCAGGCTGGAGGTATCGGTGTTGGGGAAATCGGGGTGGGTGATAAGCTCGCGCGCCATGATTGGCACGCCGCTCATGCCTGTCACCCGCTCGCGCTCGATGATCTTGAGCGCTTCGCCTGCATCCCAGCGATACATCAGCACCAAGGCGCCGCCTGCGGCGGTCGCGCCATAGGCGGCGCAGTTGTTCGCGGTTACGTGGAAAAGCGGCGTGGTGACCAGCGTTACCGGGATTGGCGGTGTGGCCGGGGGTGCAACCCCCGTCGCCCGCTCGACCGCCAATGCCGAAGAGGCGGCAGCATAAAGCATGTTGAAAAGGTTCGCGACGCAACCTCGATGGGTCAGCTGTGCACCCTTGGGAAAGCCGGTGGTGCCTGAGGTGTAGAAAATGCACGCATCCGATTCGGGGTCGACCGTCACATCGGGCATCGATCCGCCATGGGCAATGACTTCGGACCAAGGCGTGATGTCGGCCGGCGATTCGTCAAGGCGCACGCCCACCAACTGTACCGTTCCTGCAAGTTCGGGCTTCTCGCGGAAGCGCGCAAGGCGCTCGGCATCGATGAACAGGATTTTGGGCGTCGAGTCATTGAGCGCATAGGCCATTTCTTCGGACGTCCACCATGCGTTCATGCCAACCGCAGTGACGCCGCTGGCGACGCAGGCCCAGTAAATCAGCATCCATTCCGGATAGTTGCGCATCGCGATTGCGACGCGATCACCGGGCTTTACCCCTTGGGCCGCCATCCATGCGGCGATGGCATTTACCTGCGCATGCGCCTCGGCATAGGTGATCCGCTCGTCCTGGTAGATCAGGTAGGGGCGCTCGGCAAAAACCGCCGTCGACAGCCACACCTCGCGCACGCTTGGCGGCGCATTTTTATAGGTGTTGATGTGATTGTCGAAAATCTCCGCCTTTACGATCTCGAAGGGACCACCCGGGCCGGTCAGTTCGTCGCGCACCTGGCGCAATTCGCTATAGTACATGCCTCTCCTCACATTCTCTTCGGGAAGAGGCATAAAGGGGAAAGCGCCAAGCGCAAGCCCCGATTTAATCGCGTGATTAATGCGCCGTGCTAAAAATCGACGGCAATGCCCTTCAATTCCCAATCGCCATAGCGCACCGGGTCTGGCCGCTCCTCATCGGGCAGCGGTTTGTGCTCGACCGCCTTAGGCTCAGGCACGGGCGGGCTTTTCGACAAATAGGCCGGCGGTTTCACATGCGGTGGGCGCTTGCCCATGACGGGGCTCCATTCTTGAAAGCGGGTCTTATGCCTCCCACATTGGGCCTCGTACGGAGGATATCAAGATGAATATGCTCAAGACGACGATGTTGCTGGCGGCGCTGACCGCATTGTTCATGGCGCTCGGCTATACGCTCGGCGGGTCGGGTGGAGCCGTGATCTCGCTGCTGGTCGCGGCAGGGATGAACCTGTTCACCTATTGGAATGCCGACAAGATCGTCCTCAAAATGCACAATGCGCGCGAGGTGGATGCGGCGAGCGAGCCCAGTTTCCATGGCATGGTCGCGAACCTTGCCCGCCGGGCCAATATGCCGATGCCGCGCGTCTACATCATCGACAGCCCGCACCCCAATGCCTTCGCCACCGGGCGCAATCCGGAGAATGCAGCGGTGGCGGCGACAACCGGATTGCTCTCGATGCTCAGCCGCGACGAAGTCGAAGGCGTGATGGCGCACGAACTGGCGCATGTGAAAAACCGCGACACGCTGATCATGACGATGGTTGCGACCATCGCGGGTGCGCTTTCGATGCTCGCCAATTTCGGGCTCTTCTTCCGCGACAATGATCGCAACGGGCTGGCGACATTGCTTGCGGTGCTCATCGCCCCCTTTGCCGCGATGATTGTGCAATTGGCGATCAGCCGCACGCGCGAATATGGCGCAGACCGGACAGGTGCAGAGATATCGGGCAAGCCGCTCGCACTGGCTTCGGCGCTAGCCAAGATATCGGGCGCTGCGCAGGCGATCCCCAATCCGGTGAGCGAGCGCAACCCTTCGGCAGCACAGCTCTATATCGTGCCAACGCATGTATCCGAGATGTTTTCGACCCACCCCGCGACCGAAAACCGAATTGCCGAGCTTCAGGCGATTGCAGAGCAAATGGGTTCGGCCCCGCGTCGCAGCGCGCTTGATCCGTTGAGCCGCAGCTAAGCAGAAGCCGATTGTCGTTGCCCGGCCAGACGACTAAGGCCGGGCAATGAACACCCGCCCAACCACCGCCACCGGCCTTGCCGCCCGCCGCACCGCGCTGCGCATGCTCGACGCCTGCTTGCGCACCGGGCAGCCGCTCGACCAGGCCGCAAGCGCTATGGCGAAGGGGCTCGAACCTTCTGATCGTGCGCATGCGATTGCGATTGCGCAGGAAGTTCTGCGCTGGCTTCCCGATCTCGACCTTCTGATCGACAGCCAGACGCGGCTGCCACTGGCGGAAGATGCCAAAGCGCGCATGGTGCTGCGCATGGCGCTCGCACAGATGCTGCGATTGGGAACGCCGCCGCATGCCGCCATCGCGACTGCGCTGCCCTTGCTCGACAAGGGGCCGAGGCGGCTGGTGCATGGCGTGCTTGGTTCACTCTGGCGGCTGCAGCCCAAGCTGGCTGACGCGCCTAGCCTGACGCACCCTGTCGCCGATCGCTGGACGGCCGCATGGGGCGCTGAGGTGGTCGAAGCCGCGCGCACCGCGCTCGCCGAACCCCCGCCGCTCGACCTGACTTTGGCGGATCCGGCGCAAACCACAAAATGGACCGAGGAGTTGGAGGGCATCAGCCTTACGCCCGGCCATGTGCGCCTGTCGCGCGGCTCCGCAATTGAAATGCTCCCCGGTTTTGCTGACGGCGACTGGTGGGTGCAGGATCTGGCCGCGAGCCTTCCGGCGCGGCTGCTGGGGCAGGGCAATGGCCGCTCGGTCGCAGACCTATGTGCGGCCCCGGGTGGCAAGACGATGCAACTCGCCAGCCAGGGTTGGGATGTCACCGCGCTCGACAAGTCGTCCAAGCGGATGGAGCGGCTGTCGGCCAATCTGGAACGCACCGGCCTCACAGCGAAAAGCAGCAACAACGACGTGCTGAACTGGCAGCCTGAAGCACCATTTGATGCCGTCCTGCTCGATGCACCATGCAGCGCGACAGGAACCTTCCGCCGTCATCCCGATGTGCTCCACCGGATCGGTCCCAAGCAGATTGCAGAGTTGGTCGAGCTGCAGGCGGCCATGCTCGACAAGGCGGCGGAGATGGTCAAACCCGGCGGTGTCTTGATCTATGCGACCTGCTCACTCGAACCTGAGGAAGGGGAGCAGCAGGCCGACGCCTTCCTGTCGCGGTATGGCGAATTCACCAAGGCGGCGATTGATCCCAAATTGCTGCCCGAAGGCATTTCTCCAAAGGACGGCTATGTCCGCACGCTTCCCGGAATGCTGGCGGATAAGGGCGGGCTCGACGGCTTCTTCATTGCCTGCCTGCAACGCAAGGACTAGCTTTCGGCCATGACGCCGCCGACCCTGACGACCGAACGCCTGATCATCGAACCGCTCGCGATGAAGCATTGGGAGGCTTATGCGGCTGCATGGGCGGATCCGCAGATGACCCAATTCATCAGCCCCGAACCGCGGACCCGGCAGGAAAGCTGGATCAAGTTCGTCCAGGGCGCCGGGTTCTGGTCTTTGTTTGGCTATGGCTATCTGGCCTTTTGTGACCGGTCGAATGGGCAGTTCCTCGGCAATGGCGGTCTCGCGCGGATGGAGCGCGGGATCGCCGGGCTGGAAGGCTATCCCGAAGCAGGCTGGGCATTTGCACATCACGCATGGAGCAAGGGCTATGCCACCGAGGCGATGACGGCGATCCTTGGATGGGCCGATAAAGCACTTCCTGATCCGGAAATCCGCTGCATCATCGACATCAACAATCTCGCCTCGATGCGCGTCGGGGAGAAGCTTGGATTCCGCCTGATCGAAACGACCGAAGGCACAACCGGACCGCTTGGGCTGTTTTCGCGACAACGCGGTGGATAAATCAGTGGATTAGCTGTGCATGAAGGGGCGGCTGCCTTGCCCCTTTGGCCCAGTATCGCTAAGCGCCAGCCATGAGCGCTCCCGTCCGTATCGCCCCTTCGATCCTATCCGCCGATTTCGCCCGCCTGGGTGAGGAGGTTCGCGCGATTGACGAGGCGGGATGCGACTGGATCCATGTCGATGTGATGGACGGGCATTTCGTCCCCAATATCACCATCGGGCCGGCTGTGGTGAAGGCGCTTCGCCCGCACAGCGCCAAACCCTTCGACGTCCATTTGATGATTTCGCCGGTCGATCAATATGTGAAGGATTTTGCCGACGCAGGCGCGGACATCATTTCCTTCCATCCCGAAGCCGGGCCGCACCCGCACCGCACGGTGCAATTGATAAAGTCGCTCGGCAAGCAGGCCGGCATCGTCCTCAACCCGCACACCCCGGCCAAGATGCTCGATTACCTGATCGAGGATATCGACCTCGTGCTGGTGATGAGCGTCAACCCCGGCTTTGGCGGGCAGAGCTTCATTTCGAGCCAGCTCCGCAAGATCGAGGCGATCCGCAAGATGATCGAAAAGACCGGCAAGGATATCCGCCTCGAAGTCGATGGCGGGATCACGGTTGAAACCGCGCCGCTCGCCATTTCAGCTGGTGCCGATACGTTGGTTGCCGGGACGGCGACTTTCAAAGGTGGCCCAAGCGCTTACGCCGCCAATATTGCAGCCCTGAGGGGGTAATGGCCGAAGCGGATCGCCCGGACGAAAAAACAGGCGCAAATGCGCTTGTGGTGCGTCCGACGGGCCGCCTTGAAAATCTTGCCGCCCGCGTTTCGCTGATGCTCTATCAGTTGAGCTGGCGCACGCCTTTGCACAAGATGCGCATCACCGGCAAATTGCCGATGAAGCTGCTCGCTGCACCGACAAACCCGCTTCCGGGGGATGAGGCGCGCGGCACCGCCATCCGCATCGGCAAGTTCTTGTTCCAGGGCATGGAGCAGTCGATCGATGCCATTGATTATGAGAAACTGGCGCTGCCCCCTGCATTTGTCGAATATATCCACCGTTTCGATTGGCTGCGCGACCTCGCGGTTGCGGTCAATCGCGGCGAGGGCGCTCCGCTTGCTTCGTCGATTGCCGAAAAATGGCTGGCGGCCAATGGCGATCGGCCGCGTATCCCGGCTTGGCGCATCGATAACAGTGCCTGGCGCTTCCTCAACATGGCTAGCGCCGCGCCCTATCTGCTGACCAGCTCCGACCTCATTTATCGATCCAAGATACTCAACCATTTCGCCCGCACCGCGCGCCACCTAGACCAGTCGGCGATCCGCGCGACCAAACCATTCGACAAGGTGTGCGGATGGACGGGCGTCGTTGCAGCCTCGCTGCTTCTGCCGGAAGGCAAGGCGCGCCGCGCGATGGGCGAGCATAGCCTTGAACTGGCACTGGCCGAGCTGGTGTTCCCCGACGGCGGCGTGCTGTCGCGCGCACCGCAGCAGTTGATGGAACTGATCGCGCTGCTCTCGATGTTGCGCCAATGCTATATCGCCCGGCAGGAACTGGTTCCCGAATTCCTCACCGATACGCTGGGCCGCAACATTCCGGCTTTGCTCGGCCTCACCCATTCGGATGGCGGGCTCGGTGCATGGCAGGGCTGCGGCCATATCGGCCCTCAAAAGATCGAAGCGCTTGTCGAGGCGAGCGGCGTGCGCGCACGCCCGCTTCGCCAGGCGCTTGATTGGGGTTACCAGCGCGTCAGTGCCGGGCAGGCGGTGCTTCTCGTTGATGCCGGTCCGCCACCGCACGCGAAACAGGCTTTGGTCGGCTGTGCGTCGACGCTCGCCTTTGAATTCAGCTTTGGCAAACAGCGCATCATCATCAATTGTGGCGGGGCGGGACTTGCCGGGGCAAGCATCCCGGCGGCATTGGCGCGCGGCTTGCGCACCACGGCGGCGCATTCAACTTTGTGCCTTGATGACAGCAATTCGACCGCGCTTTTGGCCAAGGGCCAATTGGGTGCGGGTGTCGTCGATGTCGAACTGGAGCGGCGCGACATTGAAAAGGCGACGCGGATCGAGGCCAATCATGATGGCTATGCCCGTGCCTATGGCTTCATTCACAACCGCGTCCTGATCCTGCGATCGGACGGAATGGAATTGCGCGGCGAGGACACGCTTCTACCGCATGCGAAATATAAGGGGCGAGAGGAAGTTCCCGCGCATCTGCGCTTCCACCTCGGCCCCGACATCGAACTGCTGCTCGCCGAAGACAAGCGCAGCGTGATGATGCGGATGGAAGATGGCAGCAACTGGACCTTCCTGACCGCGCTCGGCACGATCGAGGTCGATGAAAGCTTATGGGTGGATGAAAATGGCCGGCCGCACCCCACCCGCCAACTCGTCATCGGCGTCAACGCGCCCAAGGGCGGAATCACCATTGGCTGGGCGCTAAAATTTCTGGGATAAATTTACATGAGTGATGTGAAGATCAAGCGGGCACTGCTTTCGGTGTCGGACAAGAGTGGACTTGTCGAACTGGGCCATGCACTGGCGAAACGCGATGTCGAACTCGTCTCGACCGGCGGCACGGCAAAGACGCTGCGCGATGCCGGGCTGCAGGTGAAAGACATCAGCGACCTCACGGGATTTCCCGAAATGATGGATGGCCGCGTCAAGACGCTACACCCTAAGGTGCATGGCGGGCTTCTCGCCGTGCGCGACAACGCTGAACATGCCGCTTCGATGAAGGAACATGGCATCGGTGTGATCGACCTTGTCGTCGTCAACCTCTACCCCTTTGCCCAGACCGTCGCCAAGGGTGCGAGCCGTGACGAGATCATCGAGAATATCGACATTGGCGGCCCGTCCATGGTGCGCAGCGCGGCAAAGAACCACGCCTATGTCACCATTGTCACCGATCCGGCCGATTATGACGATTTGATTGCCGAGCTTGAGGAATCGGGCGGCAAGACCAGCTATGATTTCCGCCGCAAATGCGCTGCCAAGGCCTATTCGGCGACCGCCGCCTATGACAGCATGATCAGCCAATGGTTTGCCTTTGCCGACCAGGGGCAATTGTTCCCCGATATGCTCGCCATCAACGGCAACCGCGCCGAAGAGCTTCGCTATGGCGAGAACCCGCACCAGCGCGCCGCGCTGTACTTGCCGATTGGCCCGCACAGCAGCGGTATTGCGCAGGCGGAGCAGATCCAGGGCAAGGAGCTAAGCTACAACAACTATAATGATGCCGATGCCGCGCTCGAACTGGTCAGCGAGTTTCGCGATGGCCCGCCGACGGTCGTCATCGTCAAGCATGCAAATCCGTGCGGTGTGGCCACTGGCGATACGCTGATCGAGGCCTATCGCTCGGCACTCGAATGCGACAGTGTTTCTGCTTTTGGAGGGATCGTCGCGGTCAACCGTCCGCTCGATGGCGCGACGGCAGAAGCGATCACCGAAATCTTCACCGAGGTGGTGGCAGCACCCGCAGCCGATGATGCGGCAAAGGCGGTGTTCGCGAAGAAGAAGAACCTCCGCCTGCTGCTGACCGGCGATCTGCCCGATCCCAAGCGTGGCGGGCTGATGGTAAAGCCGATTACCGGCGGGCTGCTGGTGCAATCGCGCGACAATGGTTTTGTGCCTGATAGTGACTTCAAGGTGGTGACGAAACGCGCACCCACTGCCCAGGAATTGGCCGACTGCCGCTTTGCCTGGACGGTTGCCAAGCATGTCAAATCGAACGCCATCGTCTATGCCAAGGATGGTGCAACCGCAGGTATTGGCGCCGGCCAGATGAACCGGCGCGACAGTGCACGCATTGCGGCGATCAAGGCGCGCGAGGCAGCGGAAACCTATGGTTGGGATGCGCCCCGCACCGTTGGTTCAGCGGTGGCTTCTGATGCCTTCTTCCCCTTTGCCGACGGGTTACTCGCGGCAGTAGAGGCAGGGGCGACGGCGGTGATCCAGCCGGGCGGTTCGATGCGCGATGATGAAGTCATCGCCGCCGCCGATGAGGCGGGCCTCGCGATGGTCTTCACCGGAATGCGCCATTTCCGGCACTGAGCGAAGAGGCCCTAGCCGCCTTTTTTCAAAAGCGCGGACAGGGCCTTCAGCTTGGGCGTGACCACCGGGATGGTCAGCATCGTCGACGCAACCGCCATCAGCAACAGTGCGGTGAAGGTCTCGTTCGAAATGATGCCTTTATCCAGCAGCACGCTGGCGAAGATGATTTCGATCAACGCCTTGGTCTGCAACAGCCAGCCGATGATAGAGGCCTCGCCCTTTTCCCATTTGAGGATGCTTCCGGCGATGCGGATGCCGATCAGTTTGCCCGAAACCGATGCGAACAGCAGCAGCCCCGCCGCACCAAAGACGGCAACTCCGCCCAGATCCCACTGGGTACGAAGCCCTGTGGAGAGGAAGAAGACCGGCATCACCGTGAGCAGAATGGTGTTGCGGAAGTTGTCCATGGCCTGATGGCCGAACCATTTGGCATCGAGCACCGCGCCCGCAAGGAAGGCGCCGACCATATAATGGAGGCCGCACCAATCCGCGCCCAATCCGACCAACGCGAGCCAGACCAGCCCGACATACCATCGATCGCGTTCAGGAATGCGCTGCATCAACGCGCGCATGCCCCAGGATGCGAATGCAAACAGCGCAAGGAACGTCCCCTGCCGCTCGATACGCGCCCAATCGAGCAGGATCAGCGCAAGCACGCCCCAAATCGCAATGTCATCGAGACTTGCGTAGCGCAGGATGCGCTGCCCGATCGGCAAACGCAGTATTTCGAGCTTTTCGAGGAGCAATACGAGGATTGGCAGAGCAGTGACCGCGCAGGCCATCCCGATGCCGAGGATCATTTGCCAGGGTGCGCCTTTGTCCCCTGCCCAGTCGGGGCTCCAATTGATCAGTACGACGGCGGCAGCACAACCGAACAGCAGGGGAACCAGCAACGCAAAGCCTGCTGTTATTCCGCTCTCGCGTCGCCGCTTCCATGCTTCGTGCAGGTCGAGTTCGATACCGGCAACCCAGACAAACATCATCACCGCCCACCAGGCAACACCATTGAGCGCGGAGATGACCTCAGGCTTGAATACCGAGGCGTAATATTCGGGATAGGCCGCGCCCAGCACACCGGGCCCGAGCAGCACGCCGCCGACAATCTGAACAACCACCAGCGGTGCAAAATAATCGGTCTTCAACAACCGCCAAAACAGATAGGGTAGAGTGAAGATGATCAGCATCGCCACCAGAAACAATTCGGTGGTGGTAACAGCGTGCATTTTGGGCTCCCCCCTGCTTTTCGGTCTGCTGCCGAACGGATGTTTAGCTGCAATTAGCAGCGAGCAATGCGTCTGCAAACTGTCTTGGCAGTTTGGTGCCATACATAGCAATGTCCCTGAACCGGACAGCCCGCGCCGACTGTGGTTAACCGACTGGCGGGAATCGCTTTGGATGGGCAAATCGGGCATGACCAGTTGAAAGCATGACCATGAATCGATCCTCGCTCCTCATCGTCCCCGCAATCGCGGCGCTGCTGTCTGTTTCAGCTCCGGCACAAACCGGTATGGCACCCTTTCAGGTCGTCGAAACGGGGGACAGCTTCGCACGCCTCGCCGATGCGGTTGCTGCAATCGGGGATGCGCAGGGCACGATCATGATCGCCCCGGGCGTCTATCGCGAATGCGTGGTGCAATCCGCGGGGCACATCTCGTTCAAGGCAGAAGTTCCGGGCCGATCGATCTTTGACGGCGGCATTTGCGAGGGCAAGGCAGCGCTGGTGCTGCGCGGCCGCTCGGCGGCGGTTGACGGGCTGATCTTCCAGAACATGGCCGTGCCCGACGGCAATGGAGCAGGGATAAGGCTCGAAAAAGGCAATCTTGCCGTGACCCGTTCGGTGTTCCGCAACAGCGAGCAGGGGATTTTGACTGCGCAGGATCCGGCAGGCGAAATCGTCATCGACCAGACGACCTTCACCGAACTGGGGCGCTGCGACCGCGGTCTGGCCTGTGCGCACAGCATCTATATCGGCGATTTCGCTTCGTTGACGGTGACCCGCAGCCGGTTCGAACGCGGCAATGGCGGGCATTATGTCAAAAGCCGCGCCGCACGCGCGATCATCCAGAACAATGCGTTTGATGATACACGCGGGCAGGCAACCAATTACATGATCGACTTGCCCGGCGGCGCCACTGGCATGATCAGCGGCAATGTCTTTGTTCAGGGCAAGGACAAGGAAAATTACAGCGCCTTCATCGCCATCGCCGCCGAAGGCCGCGCGCGTAGCAGCGCCGGACTCGCGATCAGCGGCAATGATGCAAGCCTGGGCACCGATGTTGATCGCAACACCGTTTTCCTTGCCGATTGGTCGGGCGATGCAATCGTGCTTGGCGCGAACCGGCTGGGTCGCGGGCTGAAACCGTTCGAGAAGCGGTAAGCCTTACCGCCTTTGCAGTTATCGCCCTTGGGCGCGCCAGCGGCGGACAACGCGTTCGAGCAATTCTTCCTCGCCGCCGGTTTCCTGCCACAATACCGAGAAGAGCGGATCTTCCGAAGCCGGACGCTTTTCTTCCTCAAGCGTGTCGAGCGCGACGCGGATGGGGATGGAAACGCCCTCACCGCAGATGATGCATTCGCGGTTGCGCAGCGCCGGAATCGAATCGAGAAAGCCACGCGCACCCTCAGGCATCGCCGCGCGCACATAGGCTTGGTCGCGGTCGTTGTTGAGGCGCATCGAGATGATCGTGCCGCATTGTGAGAGCACGCCCTCTGCAAGGTCAGACGGGCGCTGCGTGATCAGGCCAAGCGAAACACCATACTTACGGCCTTCCTTGGCGATACGTTCTAGGATGGTGCGCACTGCGCTATCGCCAGCGACGCGATCCGATGGGATGTAACGGTGCGCTTCCTCGCAGACGAGCAGGATCGGGCGCTGCGGTTCGTTGCGTGACCAGATCGCATAGTCGAAGACGAGGCGCGACAGCACTGCAACCACGGTGGAGGTAATATCCGAAGGCACGCCGGAAACGTCGATGATCGAGATCGGTTTGCCGTTGCTTGGCAGGCGGAAAATCTTGCCGAGGAAGTCCGACATCGTATCGCCGACGAGCATGCCCGAGAACATGAAGCTATAGCGCGGGTCGGCCTTGAGCTCTTCGATCTTACCCTTCAACCGCATGAAAGGTGCAGTGTTGGTCGCCTTGTCGAGCTTGCCCATCTCGTTCTGGATGATCGTGGTCAGGTCCGACAGCAAATAGGGGATCGGGGCATCGACGGTCAGCTTACCGATGCTTTCGGCAAGCCGGTTCTTCGATCGCGCCTGCAACAGGCACTTGGCCAAAATGTCGCAATCGGCTTGGCGCTCATCGCCCGAGGAAGTGACAAAGACTTCGCAATGTTCGGCAAAATTCATCAGCCAATAGGGCATGGCGAGGTTGTTGACGTCGTAGAGCGCGCCGTTGCCCTTGAAGGCGGCGCTATACTCGCCGTGCGGGTCGATCATCACGATATGGCCTTCAGGGGCCATGTCGCAAATCTTATGCAGGATCAGCGCGGCGCTAGTCGATTTACCGGTACCGGTCGATCCGAGCAGCGCAAAGTGCTTGCCGAGCATCGCATCAACATAGAGCGAGCCGCGAATGTCGCGGGTCGGAAAGACGGTGCCGATATTGACGCTGGCGCGGCCATCAGCCGCGTAAACCTGTTTGAGGTCCGTACTCGAAACCGCAAACACTTCCGAACCCGGCACGGGGTAGCGAGTAACACCGCGGCGGAAGTTGTAGATCTTGCCGGTAAGGCGTTCCTCATCGCCTTCGCCAAGGAAGTCGACCTGCGCGATGATGGTTTTGGTATCTGTAAGGTCGAGCCGCTGGGTGCGGATGTTGGCAAGCAGCCAGACATTGCCGACGCGGATCTTGATCTGGCTGCCGACCTGGCCTGCCATTGCTATCGACGGATCGTGATGCTCGACCAGTGCGTTGATCAACGCCGCATCAAGGCTGACCTGCGATCCCGATCCAGCGATTTCGACCACTGTACCGATTTTGTGTAATCCCCCGCCAGCAGCCTGATGGCTGCGCTGCGCCTGTTGGACGCCGACCGGTTCCGCCTGCGTGCGCGCTGCCGAAGCGAAAGACTGCGGCGCGGGTTGCGGAGCCGGAGCGGCCAAAGGAGCCGCGGCTGGTGCCGGGGCGGGTTGCGCTGTTGCGACAGGTTCGGCTGCCGGCTGCGGCGGTTGATAGCTCGGCGGCGGTGCTGCCGGCCTTATCGGCGGCTGATAGGGTGTAGCAGCGGCAGTGCTTGAATCCGTCGCCGTTTCCCTCGTGCCGAACGGTTGCCCCTGCCCGAATGTGCGGCCTGCATAATTGTCGGTCATCTGATCACCCTGTTGTTGCGAGGGCAAGACATAGGGGAGCGGAGTTAATTTTCGGCTAAAATCGCCGAATTACCGGGCTTGTCCGCTGCGTTTATAGCCGGTTGAAGACATAGCCGGCGAACCAACCGAGGAATAGCGATATCAGCACAGCAAAGGCCCCGTAAAGCAGGCCATAATCCTGCGCCATGATGGTAACAAAGCGTTCAAAGCCAGTCTTGCTGATTTCAACGACCACGCTGTCATCCGCCATGATCACCCGCCCGTCGCGGATCAGCAGGGTTTCGGCGATATATTTCCCTTCGGGAACGCTCGATGGCAGCGTCAGGCGCGCCCGATATAGCACCTGGTCGGTGATATCGACCTCACCCGGCGCCTCGGCAAAAAGCCCGTCACGCTGGTTGAGATCGACTAATCCGTTGGTAAAACGGCGCACCTCGCGCGTTTCAATCTCCCCCGTTGGAGAAAGCTGCAGCCTTTTAAGGCCGAGTTCGTAGATGGCTGCAGTTCGCGCATCGACGATCTTCTCAATCGGGCGAGACGAGGCAATGGCATAATAGGCCGGGGCAGAGCGGAAATCGATGCTGTCGGCATTGACCCAGATGCCCGCCACCTTCTGCTTTTCGCGCACGATGATCGGCCGTGTCGGCCCGCGCAGAACGACCGCAACGTCGATCTGCCCGCTCGGCGCGACGCCGCGCGGATAGATGATTGCACCGAACAGCAGCAGCTCCGCCCCGGTAAAGCGCGACTGGATGTTGATGTTGCGCTGCGAGACGTCGGGAACCAGCTTTGGCTCGCTCGCGCTCTGCGCCATTGCGGGAAGCGGCAGCAGCAACGCCAGGATCAGGAGAAGACGGGCGATCACAGGAACTGCACCGTGTAGATTTCGTCTGGCTGCCAGCCAAGGCCCAGCGCCATGCGCAAGGCGACGATCAGCACGATCGCCGCGAGCAGCAAGCGCAGATAATCGGGGCGCATCCGTTGCGCCAACCGCGCGCCAATCTGTGCGCCGGTGACGCTGCCGATCAGCAGGAAAATGGCGAGCACAATATCGACCGCGCGCGTCGTCAGGCTGTGCACCATCGTCGAAGACATGGTGACGAACAGGATCTGGAACAGCGACGTACCGACAACGACATTCGCGCTCATGCCCAATATGTAGAGCATCGCCGGTACCATGATGAAGCCGCCGCCGACACCCAGCAGCATCGTCAAGATGCCGGTCAGGAAACCGAGGATCAGCGGTGCAAGCGGGGAGATGTAAAGCCCCGAACGGTAGAAACGCCAACGGCCGGGCAGGCTCGCAACCAGCGGGTGGTGCCGCCGCTTGCTGGCGGCCACAGGCTTGCCGCTGCGTTTTGCCGAAACGCTCTGCCAGGCATCCTTTGCCATCAGCCCGCCTATGCCCCCGAGAAGTAGCGTGTAGAGAATATTGATGACGGTATCGGCCTGCCCCCATGTTTCGAGCAGCTCGAACAACACGGCGCCGAACAGCGTTCCCAAAAGTCCGCCCACCACCAACACTGCACCCATGTGGAAATCGACACCGCCGCGCCGCATATGCGCGAACACGCCCGATACGCTCGCGCCGGTCACCTGTGTCGAAGCGGAAGCCGCGGCAACTGTCGGCGGAATGCCGTAAAAGATGAGCAAGGGCGTGGTCAGGAACCCGCCGCCGACGCCGAACATGCCCGACAGCATACCCACGGCCCCGCCGAGCAGGATGATCACAACGATGTTTACCGACAGCCCGGCTATAGGCAGGTAGATATCCATCGCGCCGCGCTAAATCCCTTCCCCTGAACGCCGCACGAATGGCGACGCAGGCAAGACCCTAAACCGATTTTGCGGCGTGATAAAGGCGTCTTGCCGCCTTTATCCCAACCGCGCCAACGCCGCGCTCAAACGTTCGACTTCGGCAGCCTTTTCGGCATGGTCGGCACGCGCCTTTTCGACTGCCTCAGGCTTCGCCTTTTCGACAAAGGCGGGGTTCGAAAGGCGGCCTTCGAGCGACTTGGCCTCTTTCGACACCGCTTCGATCGCTTTGCTGATGCGAGCGCGTTCGGCGTCGAGATCGATGATCCCTTCAAGCGGGATTACGAAGGTGGCTTCCTCGACCACAATCTGCACCGCACCGCCCGCCGGCGCATCTGTATTGGCGATGCTGTCGAGCCGTGCTTGGCGCGCAATCGCGGCTGTCTGGCGTTCGATGCGCGCAAGCGTTTCGGGCGAAGCATCTCGGACAAAGGCATTGAGCCGCGCGCCCGGGGCAATGCCGAGCTCGTTCTTGGCGCTGCGTACCTCGGTCACTAGCTGGATCAGCCAGTTGATTTCTGCCCCTGCAGCGAGATCGAGGTCCGCTTTGGGGTCGGGCCATTTGGCGACGATCAGGTCATAGGGCCGCTCGCCCATTGCATGCCACAGCTCTTCGGTGATGAAGGGCATGAAGGGGTGGAGCATGACGAGGATCTGGTCGATCACCCAGCCCGCGACCGCCTTGGTTTCCTCATCGATCTGCCCACCCTGGCCGGGCTTGATCAGCTCCAGATACCAGTCGCAGAATGTGCCCCAGGTGAAGTGGTAGATCGCATCGGCCATGCCGTCGAATCGATATTCCTCAAACGCCTTGTTGAGCTTCGCCAGCGTTTCGACGACTTCGCCGATGATCCATTTGTTGACCGCCAATGTCGCCTGCGGTGCTTCGACACTGTGGCTCGCGCCGATGCCGTTCGACTGGCAGAATCGCGCGGCATTCCAAAGCTTGGTCGCGAAATTGCGATATCCCTCGACGCGGCGTTCATCCATCTTCACGTCGCGGCCCTGGCTTTCCATTGCCGCCATGAAGAAACGCAGTGCATCGGCGCCATATTTGTCCATCAGGATCAGCGGATCGACGACATTGCCCTTCGATTTGGACATTTTCTGCCCGTCCGCCGCGCGCACCAACCCGTGCAGGTAGAGCGTCTTCCACGGTACTTCTTTCATGAAGTGCATGCCCTGCATCGCCATGCGCGCATCCCAGAAGAACAGGATGTCAAAGCCGGAAATCAGAACGTCATTGGGATAATGGCGCGCCAGTGCTTCGGTCTGGTCGGGCCAGCCAAGCGTGCCGAACGGCCAGAGCGCAGAGGAGAACCATGTATCGAGGACGTCATTGTCCTGCGTCAGCGCAACGCCTTCGCCTGCAAGTGCCTGTGCGGCAGCTTCGTCTTCGGCGACATAAACCTTGCCATCGGCATCGTACCAGGCCGGTATCCGGTGGCCCCACCACAGCTGGCGGCTGACGCACCAGGGCTGGATATTCTCCATCCAGTTGAAAAAGGTCTTCTCCCAGCTTTTGGGGACGATTTCTATCCGCCCATCTCGCACCGCCTTGATCGGATCTTGCGCCAGTTTTTCGGCATCGACATACCATTGGTCGGTCAGCCAAGGCTCGATCACCACGCCGCCGCGATCGCCAAACGGCGTCTGGATGGTGCGCGGTTCGAAATCATGCTCGATGGCTTCGCCCTCGGCATCCTTGGTCACATGCGGGATCAGGAAACCGGCTTCCTTCATGTCGGCGACGATCATGTCGCGCACGACAAAGCGGTCTAGGCCCAGATATTTTTCAGGGATCAGGCCATCCGATGTCTGAACCACGCGCGCTTCAGCGTCGAACATGTTGAGCATTTCGCTCGGCTTAATCCCTGCGCGCTTGCCGACCTCAAAGTCGTTGAAATCATGCCCCGGGGTAATCTTCACCACGCCGGATCCCAGTTCGGGGTCGGCATGTTCATCCGCCACAACCTTGAAACGGCGGCCGGTTATCGGCTGAAGGATTTCCTTGCCGATTGCGGATTTGTAGCGTTCGTCGTCCGGATGAACAGCGACTGCCATGTCCGCCAGCATTGTTTCGGGGCGGGTGGTTGCCACTTCGACATGGCCGGTGCCATCGGCAAAGGGATAGCGAAAACGCCAGAAGCCGCCCTTTGTCTCGCGGGTTTCGACCTCAAGGTCCGAAATCGCGGTCTTCAGTTTCGGGTCCCAGTTGACGAGGCGCTTGTCGCGATAAATCAGCCCCTGGTTGTAGAGATCGACAAAGACTTTGAGCACCGCACGGTTGAAATGCGGGTCCATGGTGAACTGTTCATTCGCCCAGTCCATCGAACAGCCAAGGCGGCGCAGCTGGCGGGTAATCTGTCCGCCGCTTTCGGCCTTCCACTTCCAGACGATATCGACAAATTCGTCGCGGCTGTAATTGGTTCGCTTGTCCTGCCGCTCTTCCAACTGGCGTTCGACCACCATCTGTGTTGCGATTCCGGCATGGTCCATGCCGACCACCCACAGCGCATCCTTGCCCTGCAAGCGGGCATGGCGGATCAGGATATCCTGCAACGTATTATCGAGCGCGTGGCCGATATGCAGGCTGCCCGTCACATTCGGCGGCGGGTTGACGATGGTAAAGGGTTGCGCATCGCGGCGCTCTGGCCGGAAGGCACCGCTGCTCTCCCAATGCTCAAACCATTTGGATTCGATTGTTGCCGGGTCGAAAGTCTTGTCGATAGTCATGGGCCCGCGCCTTACCCGCGCTTTGACCAAAGGAAAACCCCTAGGAATCGCGCGCGCACTTGCGCCAGATTGCTGCACCCGCTAACGCCGCGCGCGTCATGCACTATATCAGCACCAGGGGAAATGCGTCGAACCTCGATTTTGCGGGGGTGACGTTGGCGGGGCTCGCGAGCGACGGCGGGCTCTATGTCCCGCGTGCTTGGCCCACATTCACGCAGGCCGAGATCAAGGCGATGCGCGGCCTGACCTATGTCGATCTCGCCGCAAAGGTGATGGCACCCTTTACCGCAGGCAGCCTTTCCGAAGACGAGCTGCGTGAGCTGTGCGCCGCCGCCTATGGCAGTTTCTCGCACGCCGCAGTTACCCCGCTAACTCAGCTCGATAACCAGCAATGGCTGCTTGAACTGTTCCACGGCCCGACGCTGGCTTTCAAGGATGTCGCGCTCCAATTGCTCGGACATTTGTTCGAACGCTTCCTGAGCGGCGGTGACAAGGCGCTGACGATCGTTGGTGCGACCTCGGGCGATACCGGCTCGGCCGCGATCCACGCGGTGGCTGGTCGCGAGAATATCGAGATATTCATGCTCCACCCGCACGGCCGCGTTTCGGATGTGCAGCGGCGGCAGATGACGACGGTCCTCGCCCCCAATGTCCACAACATCGCCATCGAGGGCAGCTTCGACGATGCGCAGGCGATGGTGAAGCGGATGTTTGGCGATAGCGAAGTGACCAGCGCCATCACCCTGTCGGCAGTCAATTCGATCAACTGGGCGCGCCTGATGGCGCAGGTTGTCTATTATTTCTGGGCCGCGCTGCAGCTTGGCGCGCCCGAGCGCAAAGTCGCTTTCTCGGTGCCCACCGGCAATTTTGGCGATGTCTTTGCGGGTTATGTTGCTGCGCAAATGGGTTTGCCTGTCGAGCGGCTGATCGTTGCGACCAATGTGAACGACATCCTCCACCGCGCACTCGCCAAGGGCGACTATTCGGTTGGCAGCGTCACACCGACTGCCGCGCCATCGATGGACATCCAGGTGTCGAGCAATTTTGAACGACTGCTCTTTGACCTTGAGGGCCGTGATGGCAGCGCCACTGCGGAGCGCATGAAGATATTCGAGCAGGATGGCAAAACCGCCCTGACCGATGCCATGCGGAGCAAGGCGGGTCTTTTCCAAAGCGCGCGCGCCGATGCGAACGAAATGTCGGGTGCGATGCGTTGGGCCTATGAAAAATGCGCCGAGGTAATCGACCCGCATACCGCCATCGCCATCCATGCCGCGCGCAATGCGGGTATATCGGCCGATGTACCGGTAGTGACGCTAGCGACTGCCCATCCGGCGAAATTCCCCGATGCGGTCGAACGTGCAACCGGCGTGCGCCCTTCCTTGCCTGCCCGGGTCGGCAATCTGTTTGACCGTGAGGAGCGCTTCATCGTGCTGCCTTCGGATTATGTCGCGGTGCGCGACCATGTGCTGGGCCATGCCGCTCGCGCCTGAATTCACCACCCTCGTTAGCGAGCCGAGGCCCGATTACACGCTGATCGACAGTGGCAATGGCCGCAAACACGAATCCTATGGCAACCGCCGTTTCATCCGTCCTGAACCACAGGCGATGTGGGAACCGGCAACCACCGACTGGAAAGCGGATGGCGAATTCGTTCCCGGATCGGACGAGGATGGCGGCGGGCGCTGGTATTATGACAAGCCGGTTCCGGCCGAAGGCTGGCCGCTCAAATGGAATGACGAGGTCAGTTTTACGGCAAGCTGCACTCCCTTCCGCCATCTCGGATTCTTTCCCGACATGGACCCCGTGTGGCGCTGGATGCGCGGGCAGATTGATGGCGTTGCCGAACCAAATTGCATGAACCTTTTCGGCTATACCGGGGTCGGCACACTCGCGCTGTCGGCGGCGGGCGCGCAAATGGTGCATGTTGATGCCTCGAAAAAATCGGTGGCACAGGCGCGCGAAAACGCCGCCTTGTCGGGCATGTCGGATCGCCCCATTCGCTGGATCGTCGATGACGCGGCCAAATTTGTCGCGCGCGAAGTGCGGCGCGAACGGCGCTATGACGGCATCCTGCTCGATCCGCCCAAATATGGCCGCGGGCCCGATGGCGAGGTGTGGCGGCTGGAGGAAGATCTCCCCGGCTTGATCGCCAATTGTCGCCAGTTGCTCGACGCCAATTCGCGTTTCCTCTTCCTCACCGTCTATGCCGTCCGCATGTCGGCCATCGCGCTTGGCAATTTGCTGCAAGCGCATTTTGCCGACCTGCCGGGCAAGGTTGAATTTGGCGAACTGGCTGTTCGCGAACAGGCGCGTGGGCTATTATTACCGACGGCTATCTTCGCCAGATGGTCGCAACAGGACTGAAATGAACGATCTTCTTACCCTCGAAGTGCACGACCTGCACGTCAATGTGCTCACCGGCATTTACAGCCAGGAAACACACCTGCCGCAACCGCTGCACATTTCGGTCAGCGCCGACCTTGAGGTCGCACCGCATTATGCGCCCGATACGCCGCTTTCGGCTTCGAAAAACTATATGGCGATCAAGGAAGCCGCGACGGTCTTTCCCGAAGGTGTGCATTTCACGCTGATCGAAGCAGTGGCCGACCATATCATCGACAAGCTGTTTGCATCTGATCCGCGCGTCCAGAATGTGACCGTGAAGATCATCAAGTTGGCGATTTCCGAAGACGGCGAGTCGATCGGCATCACCTTGACGAGGCACCGCAAGTGACTCGCCAGCTCGCGCTCGTCACCGGCGGGATGCGGCGGCTGGGCGCGGTGATCGCAGCGCAACTGGCAGATGCAGGATATGATCTGGCATTGACCAGCCATGGTGACGGCACGCCCGAAGCAGGCCTGGCTGCAGCCATCGAGCGTAACGGTTCAAGCTGGAAGCATTTTGCCGCCGATCTTTCGACTGACGGTGCACCGGACAAGGTGATGGCCGATGTGATCGCGCATTTCGACCGCGCGCCCGACTTGCTGGTCAACAACGCCGCGATGTTCGGGCAAGATGATTGGGACGCGATGTCCGCCGAAACGCTGGACGTGCATTTCCGTCTCAACCTTTTCGCGCCGGTGCTGCTCAGCCGAGCGCTGGTAAAAGTGGCTGCGAGCGGCTCACAACCTGCCATCGTCAGCATCGTCGACCAGCGCGTCACCAATCCCAATGGCGATCAGTTGAGCTATACGCTTTCCAAACAGGCTCTCGCCGGCTCGGTGCGATCATTGGCGGCGGCCTTTGGCGACAAAGCACGGGTCAATGGGGTGGCCCCCGGTCTTGTCATCCCGACAGATGATTATGACAATGCGCAAATGCACCGGTTGAATGGGGAAATGCCGCTAGGTCGGTTGCCCGATGCCCAAGGGATAGCAGAAGCCGTGTTGTTTCTGGCGAATGCAAAGCATGTGACCGGGCAAATCATCTTCGTCGATGGCGGTGCGCATTTGCGCAGCTATCCCCGCGACTTCATGCACCTTTAACGCACGCGCCAAACCTTTAGCCCATCACCCATGTCGGGCAGCGGTTCGAGCCAGTCGGGCGTATTGCCCTTGGCCAACTGTGCCCACAGCCCGTCAGGGTTGCGCTTTTCATAACCCCGCATCTCGGCTTCGCCCGTGCAGGCAACGATATGACTGATATTGCGGCTGCGCACGATCGCATGGCTTTGTGCTTCGGGCAGGCGGTACATGTCAATTTGCGCCCGCATGCCCTTCTGGTTGCGATGGTGGCTCGACGCGACCACGCTGTGCGGAGTGGTCAGCAAGATGGCTGGGCCAAGATCGAACGGAGCGAGTATGTTCGCCTTTTCCAGTTTCGCGAGTTGCGACACCGATTCAATCGATTCACATTTCTCTGCTTTCAGTGCGTCGGGCGTCTTGTCGGCTGCCGCTTCAGCCGCAGCCTTGCTTGAAAGGAGCGTCATCGCCTGTGTGATAAAGGCGCCGGGCATCAGCAGCAGAATCATCAGGGCGAACAGGCCTACCCGCTTGAGCGGCTTTGCCTCGCTGCGATAGCTGGCGAACAAATGCGTGATCGCCACCGCCACCAACGGCACCGCGATCAATGTCGCGAGCGATATCGTCCGGAACACGAGCAACGCGAGCAGCGCTGAATAGACCAGAAGTATGGCAAGCCCTGCATATTCGGCTTTTCTGTCCTTTGCGATCGAACCACCCAGGAATAGCAGGCAGATTGCACCGGCAATAGGAACACCCAGAAGCGACAGGGCAACCGCCCATTTCTGGTGCCACACCGGCATGCCTTCATTGACGCGTACATACCAGTAATCGCGAACCACCGGGTCCATTGTCGAGAACGCACCTTGCGCACATGCCGGTGCCTGCCACAGCAGCACCGCAATCGCAGCACCTCCCGCCAGGCCCAGGGCCGCGAACCGCAGCACCTTGTTGGGCTGCAGGGCGAAAGCTGCTGGAGCGATCACCGCGCTTGCTGCGATGATGGCATAGATATGCGCAGGCGATATCGTGTCGCAATAATTGTCAGCGGCAATGCCCCCCAGCTGCGTGGAGAAGAAGAGCGTGAGGCTTGCGGTCAGAAAAGCGACGATTGTATATCCCAGCCGACTGCCATCACTTTCGCTAGCCATCGCCCAGCGCCAGCCGAGCAGGCCGAAAAAGGCGACTGTCACCGGCGCGCCCTCCAACGAGATGTGCAGCCAGACTGCGAGCGCAACCCCCATGCAGATTCCCGCCTTGCGCGCGGCAGGCCAAAATAATGTCCACAACGCTAGCGCCGCGCAGACCAGTTGCCAGCCATGATGGTCGATCCGCATCGGGCGCAGCTGCATCGATATCGCGGGGGAAACCATTGTCATGACGACAGCAACGGTCCCCGCCATCGGGCTGCCTATATGTGCAGCAATGCGGCCCAGCATATAGGCCACCAGCCCGAAACAGGTTAGTGGAACCAATGTTCCGGCGATCATCTCCGCAACCGCCGGTCCGAACAACGGTGTCGCCAAGATCATGACGAGGGCGAGCGGAAGCTCGATCAAACGCGACCAGT
Source organism: Sphingorhabdus buctiana (assembly GCF_042680825.1). Taxonomy (NCBI): domain Bacteria; kingdom Pseudomonadati; phylum Pseudomonadota; class Alphaproteobacteria; order Sphingomonadales; family Sphingorhabdaceae; genus Sphingorhabdus; species Sphingorhabdus buctiana. The sequence continues at coordinate 241,473 of NZ_JBHUEL010000003.1, read as the reverse complement.
GCATGGGCCCGCCTTCAGGGGCGTTGAGACGGTATTGCGTAGTATCAAACCAGCTTTGCCCGGCCAGGAAATCACGCAATTGCACCATGCGCAGCTGATCATCGGGATCCCAGCCGGATCGGGTCAAAATGACGTCGCGGCTCAGCCATGCCAGCAGCAACGCCAGCACTATCCAGATAAGGAAAGAGGGAGATTTGAGGCGGGCGATCATGATGCAGTTGCACCCTGTCCGACGCGCCAGATATGGTACGGCCCGATATCGGGTTGCCGAACCAGCCAATCGAAAGACTTGCCTTGCTTGACCTGCGCCCAGAAACCGTCGGGAGCATTTTCGGCATAGATGCGCAGTTCGAAACTGCCATCGCAAGCCACCAGATAGTCGACCCCGCGCTCGGTCAGGATTTTCTGCATGACCTCGGGCGACATGGTGTAACCCCGAATGACATCGCGCATCGCCAATTGGTTGCGATGGTGCCCGGTTGCGACAACCTTATGATGCGTGAATTGCAGCAAGCCCGGGCTGGCATCGAGGCCCGCCATGAGTTGGGATGGCGGCAAGCGGTTGAGCAGGCCTATTGCCTCGGCTGATTGGCACTGACGTGCCAGCGCCACAAATTCGGCCTCGGCTTGTGTTTCTGCCGGATCAGGAGTCTCCGCTTTTGAAGGAAGCGCGCGCGCTACATGGGTGCCCAGAACACCTGGCATGATCAACGCAACCGCGGCGATGCGAAGCGCCATTCTGCGGGTGACACTGGCTGCCCCGTTCGACTGAGCGAACAATCGCACAACCAGCGGAGCCGCGAGCAAAGCGGCGAGGCAGAGTGGATAAATAGCCGCGCGTGCTACAGTGGCTGCGACGATTGCAGACCCTGTGAACAGCAGTGTCATCGCCAGCCTGTCTTGGGCGGGCAGTTTCGTTCCGGCACGCCACAGCGCGATAAGGCCGATGCAACCGGCGGCAAAGCCGGCCAATTCCTGCACGATAGCCGAGGGCTTGTGTTGCCAAAGCGGCAATCCCTCGGGTGTACGGTTAAACCAATATTGGCGGACCAGCGGATCCAGATTCGCAAAGGCGTCGCCCGCGCATTGTGGCGCCAGCAGCAGCAATGCCGAAATTGCGGCGCTGGCGGCCACAGCGCCAGCAAAAAGGCGCGCGATGATCCGGCGGTTGCCCTTCAAACGGATGGTCGCCCAATGCGCTAAACACACCACGGATGCAGCAGCCAGCAAGGCGGCGACATGCACCGGCGAAAGTGAATCACAGTAATTTGTTGCCGCTAGCCCCTCGGTTGCAAAGTAAAGCGTGCCGGTGGTGAGCGCGAGGGCAGCGCTGGCCCAAGGAAGTTGGGCCGCGCGGTCGGAACCCAGCCAGCGTAGGCCCAGAATTCCCAGGAACAGCGCTGCGAAGGGCAGGCCTTCAATCGATATCTCCATCCACAACGCGCACGCCACGCCGATGATGATGGCGGCCCGAACCGGCCTGTTCCGGTCGAGCAGCGCAAGAGTTGCTGCAAGGAAGGCGACCAGTTGCCAGCCATGATGGTCAATCCGCATCGGCGCGAGCTGGATGGTTGCGGGAAGGATGGCAAACAGCGAAACCGCTGCCACGATGCCAGCCCAACGCCCGCCAAGCTTTGTTGAAATAGCTGCGAGCAGCCAGAGTACAATGCCATAGGTCAGCAACGGAATGGCGACAGCGGCGGCAAGTTCAGCCGAGGGCTGTCCGAAAAACGGAGTAAGCGCCACGATGACCAAGGCAATTGGCAGGTCCACCAAGCGCGACCAGTGCATCGGCCCGCCGTCGGGCGGGTTCATCCGGTATTGGGTGACATCCCACCAGCTTTGCCCCGCAAGCCAATCGCGGATCTGCACGAGCCGTAGCTGGTCGTCTGGATCCCCCATCTGCCAACCAGCGATGGCCCCACGCCCTGCCATGACGAGCAGGATCGCACTGACCAGCCAGATAGCAAGCAGCAGCCGGGTGTAACGCGAATTAGAAAGTTCGGGCATCAGGCCCCTGCTTTGGCAGACCGGAAGATAATCACATTACGCAGCATGTAGGTCAGCTGGAACGAAACGCCAATCGCAATGATCTTTGCGATGCGCGGATCGAAGCCGAGAGCATCACCTGCACCGACAATTGCGGTCGTAATTGCGAGGCCGAGCAGCGCCGACATCACGAACATCGCCTTTTGCTGCGTGCGTTCGCTCGTTCCTTTGTCTGAAACGCGGTCGCCGAACACCTTGCGGCTTGAAAGGAACCAGTGGACGATTATGCCCGCGGAATAGCCAATCGCCGAAGCCGCCATGCTAAGCATGCCGAGTTGGAGGAATGCGAGGAACAATCCGAGGTCAACGGCAAGTGCGGCAACGCTGACCACCAGGTAACGCATATAGGTCAACTGGCGGAAGAAGCGAAGCCAGCCCGACAGGTCGCTAACCGAAGCCGGAATGGCAAGACTGCCGTCCGATTGGCGGCGGTCTGCCTTGCGGCGCTCAGGCTGCCTTGCGCTTGTCATTGTCGCCGGCCTTTTCGACGCGGGTTGGTACGTCGCGCTCTGAAGCCAGCGCAGCGGCCTGGTCTTCGGTGATCTGGACCTTGGCGGCAATCGCTTCCTGTTCGCCTTCGTCGCCCGCCTCATGATATTCGGCGTCTTCGTTGACGTTCCAGATGTTGTAGATGCGCGCACCAGCGTCGATATTCTCGACGGTCAGCATCGCTGTCATCATCGCATGGTCCTGGTTGTTGTAACGGTGCATCCCGTTGCGACCGACCATGTGCAGTGTAGGATATTTGCTTTCCAGTTCATCGCGCATCGCGGCGACATTGGCAGCATATTCGTCGTCATAGACCGGATAGGCCTTTTCCTGGCGAACAACCGCACCGCCAATAACATCGTCGGGGTTGCACAGGCCGAGGATAGCCATTTCCTTTTTGGCGAGTTCGACGAGATCGGCATCGCTCGACGACCAGAGGCCATCACCTTCGAAGCAGAAATATTCAAGGCCGACACAGGCGATCGACGGATCGGGTACCATCTCGGGCGACCAGCTGCGGAAGTTCTGCACACGGCCGACCTTCACCTTGCTGTCGTGGATGTAAATCCAGTTGTCGGGGAAAAGATCGTCCGACTTGATCATCAAAGCGACCGTCAGGAAGTCCCGATATTTGAGGTTCGATGCCTGCAGCGAGGTTTGCGGCAGCGGATGGATGCGCGCCGAAAGCTCCCGCATCGGTGCCGAGCTGATCACATGCTTGGCGGTAATCACGGCTTCGTTGCCATCGGCCTTGGTGGCCGACAGGCGCCAGTTGCCAGCGGCATCCTGCGCGAGCTGCTTGAAACTGTGGCCCATGAGCACGCTGTTGCCCTTGGCAACGACAAAGTCGCGCGCCGCATCCCACATCATGCCGGGCCCAAGGCGCGGATAGCGGAATGTTTCGAGCAAGGTCTTGGTTTCCATGCCGTCATTGGGCTTTTTGTTAAGGCCCAGGCTGCGTTTCAGACCGTCCATCACTGCTGCGCCGAGCGAAAGTCCCTTGATGCGCTGTGCCGCCCAGTCCGCCGACATTTCGTCGCAGGGCATGCCCCATACCTTCTCGGTATAGGTCTTGAAAAAGATCGAATAGAGCTTCCAGCCGAACTGGTTCGTCGTCCAGTCTTCAAACGAGCGGACATTGCGGTTGGGCAGCAGCTTCGCCTTGGCATAGCTCGCCATGCACAGGGTCGAACGGACAATGCCGAGATTGAAAAGTGCTTCGAAGGCGCGCAGCGGATAGCTGTAGAACTTGCCTTCATAATAGATGCGGCTCATGCGCGGGCGCTGGATGAAATCATTGGGGAGGATCTCGTTCCACAAGTCGACCACTTCCTTCGACTTCGAAAAGAAGCGGTGCCCGCCAATGTCAAAGCGATAGCCATCGACTTCAACGGTACGGCTGATGCCGCCGACATAGCGTTCGTCCTTTTCGATGACGGTGACGCTGTAACCTTTTTTGGAAAGCAGATAAGCCGCGGTCAAACCGGCGGGCCCAGCGCCGATAATCGCTACGTCGACAATTCCCTGTTGCTTGCTCACTTCGCATTTCCTCCATGCTGATCCGTGTTCACGGAAATCTCTGAACGAAAATGGATAATGAATAGTTAACAGGGGCTTCGGCCTAGTGCGGGCGACAGATAATTGCGGGACTGGAGTAATTTCTTGCTTTTTGACGCGCGAACGACCATATGGCCGCCAAGCGCATGAGGCGTGCGGGGTTCCCGCAGCAGTATCGACAGCGTGAGGGCTTTTCCGAAAAGCTCCGTCGATCGCGAGATGCGCACAGCCAAGAGGCTTCCCAATTCACGCGGGGTGGTTTCCAAGGGGTCGGCATGAAGCTTGCCCTTAAACCCGCTTTTGCGCCGTGCGCCGCTAATGGCTGCGCGGGCCGCATCATGCTTTTTTGAGAGAATTTATGTCTTATTTTGAAGAACTGGGCCTTGCCCAACCTATTTTGAAGGCGCTGGCGCAGTCTGGCTATGATACCCCCACGCCAATCCAGACGCAGGCAATCCCGCCGCTGCTGGAAGGTCGGGACCTGTGTGGTATCGCACAAACGGGCACTGGCAAGACCGCTGCCTTTGCGCTGCCATCGCTGCATCATTTCGCCACCAACATCAAACCGCGCGTGCCTTATGGCTGCCGGATGCTGGTGCTTTCGCCAACACGCGAACTTGCGGCACAGATCGCTGAAAAATTCCGTGATTATGGCAAATATCTGGGCCTCACCGTCCAGTGCGTTTTCGGCGGCATGCCGATCTTCACGCAAAAGAAGAAGCTGCAACCCGGCACCGATATCCTGGTGGCAACACCGGGCCGTCTGCTTGACCTGATCGAACAGCGCGCATTGAGCCTGAAAGATGTCGAGATTTTCGTTCTCGACGAAGCCGACCAGATGATGGACCTTGGCTTCATCCATGCGCTTAAGCGGATCGACCTGTTGCTGCCAAAAAAGCGGCAGAGCCTGTTCTTCTCGGCAACCATGCCCAAGGCAATTGCTGAGCTGGGCAACCGCTTCCTCAACAATCCGGTGCGCGTCGCCGTTACCCCTGCTGCAACAACGGCAGAGCGGGTCGAGCAATATGTGACCTTTGTGGACCAGCGCGAAAAGCAGGCTTTGCTCAACCATCGCCTCAAGGATGAAAGCATCGACCGCGCGCTCGTCTTCACCCGCACAAAGCATGGCGCCGACCGTGTTGTCCGCCACCTTGCCGGTGCCGGCATCAAGGCCGCCGCAATCCATGGCAATAAGAGCCAGGGCCAGCGCACCGCTGCGATGCAGGGTTTCCGCCACGGCCATCTGAAGGTGCTGGTCGCAACCGATATTGCCGCGCGTGGCATCGACGTTCCGGGCGTCAGCCACGTTTTCAATTTCGAACTGCCCAATGTGCCCGACCAATATGTCCACCGCATCGGCCGCACCGCGCGTGCAGGCGCGGACGGGATCGCCGTCAGCTTTGTCAGCGATGACGAGCGCGGCTATCTGAAGGACATTGAGAAGCTGACCAAGATTCGACTGATGCCGGTTGGCCTTCCTGAAGGTTTCCGCCAGCTTGTTGCCGAAATGCCGCGCCCGATTGAGGCCAAGCGTGAAGAACCTAAGCGCCGCGAAGGCGGTCGTCCGGGTGGTGAGCGCCGGGGCAAACCGGGAGCAGGTCGTGCCCGTCCCGAACGTGGCAGCCAGTTGATGAGCCGCGACGGATATGGCCGGGATGAAATTCCGGTGCAGCCACGCGAACCGCGCCGCGACGATCATGCGGCTGGCCGTCAGGACAATCGTCCGAAGCATAAGCGCGGCGGGCCTTCGCTTTCCAGCGATGCAAATCAGCGTCGCTATGGACCGAAGCCGTCGGGCGTTGGAAAGTTCAAGAGCGCCGTGAAGCGCGCCCGCTGAAGCTAATCATTCCAGGTTCGACGGAACCATGAATTTGAACCCCGCAGCGACTTTGGTTGCTGCGGGGTTCTTTATTTTTATGCGGTAAAAGCCGAAGCCTATTCGTTCAGATTGGGCCGCAAATATTGCCGCGCTCTATCGAGATCCAAACCACGCCGTGCGGCATAATCTTCCACCTGATCCTCGCCAATCCGGGCTACTCCGAAATATTCCGATTGCGGATGCCCGAAATAGAAGCCGCTCACCGCTGCCGTGGGCAACATGGCAAAGCTTTCGGTAAGCGTGATGCCGGTGTGATGGGTGGCGTCGAGCAGATCGAACAAAACCGGCTTCAGGCTGTGATCGGGGCAGGCCGGATAGCCGGGTGCGGGGCGGATACCGCGATATTGTTCTCGGATCAGTGCTTCGTTGGTCAGCTGTTCGTCAGGAGCATAACCCCATAGCACCTTGCGGACATGTTCGTGCATCCGTTCGGCGAAAGCCTCTGCCAGTCGGTCGGCGAGCGCCTTCAACATGATATCCGAATAATCATCGATATGCGCCTTGAACTCGGCAAGCTTGGTGCCGATTCCATGGCCGGTGGTCACTGCAAAGCCACCAATCCAGTCGCCATCAGGGCTGATGAAATCGGCAAGGCACATGTTGGCGCGGCCTTCGCGTTTTGCGACCTGCTGTCGCAGGAAGGGCAGGCGGACATGCTCTTCGGTTTCCTCGATATAGACGACAACATCGTCGCCCTCGCGCGCGCAGGGCCATAGCCCCGCCACACCGCGTGCGCGCAGCCATTTTTCGGAAATGATCCGATCGAGCATCGCCTGCGCGTCGGCGAACAACTGCCGCGCGCTTTCGCCAACTATCTCGTCGTCAAGGATTGCCGGATAGTTGCCATGTAATTCCCAGGCGCGGAAGAAAGGCGTCCAGTCGATACAATTGCGCAAATCGTCGAGCGGCCAATCTTCATAGACATGTACGCCCGGCTGTAACGGTGCTGCGGGCTTCAGGCTTTCGTCGATTTCGAACGCATTGGCGCGCGCTTCCTCAAGCGTTGCCAGCGGCTTGGCAGTCTTGCCCGCGCGGGCGTCGCGGATATGCGCATAATCGGCACGTGTATCGGCGACAAATTTCTCGGCAAGCGTATCGCTGACCAAAGTCGAGGCAACCCCGACCGCACGGCTGGCGTCGAGGACATGCACGGTTGGCCCCGAATAGGCAGGCTCGATGCGCAATGCCGTATGCGTCTTTGACGTCGTGGCGCCGCCGATCAGCAAGGGCATTGTCATACCGGCGCGCTGCATTTCTTCGGCAACGGTCACCATTTCATCAAGGCTGGGCGTGATCAGGCCGGAAAGCCCGATCATGTCGGCGTCATTGTCGACCGCGGCCTTCAAAATATCCTGCCAAGGCACCATGACGCCAAGATCGACAACTTCAAAGCCGTTGCACTGCAGCACCACGCCAACGATGTTCTTGCCGATATCGTGGACATCGCCTTTGACCGTGGCCATCACGATCTTGCCTTTGCCTTTGGAATTTTCGTCCTTTTCGGCCTCGATATAGGGGAAAAGGTGGGCGACCGCCTTTTTCATCACGCGCGCCGATTTGACCACTTGTGGCAAGAACATCTTGCCGCTGCCGAACAGGTCGCCGACGACATTCATGCCTTCCATCAGCGGGCCTTCGATCACCTCGATCGGGCGCCCCCCCCGTTCCTTGATCGCGAGACGCGCTTCTTCGGTATCCTCGACAATGTGCGCATCGATGCCTTTGACGAGCGCATGTTCCAGCCGCTTCGCCACCGGCCATCCGCGCCATTCGGCAGCGGCTTTTTCAGCGGCAGCATCGGTGCCCTTATACCGTTCGGCAAGCGCGATCAGGCGTTCGGTTGCATCGTCCCGGCGATTGAGGATCACATCCTCGCACGCCTCGCGCAGTTCCGGATCGATCGTGTCATACACATCAAGCTGACCGGCGTTGACGATAGCCATATCGAGCCCGGCGGGAATGGCGTGGTAGAGGAACACGCTATGCATTGCCCGGCGAACCGGCTCATTGCCGCGGAAAGAGAAGCTGAGGTTTGAAAGCCCGCCCGAATAATGGGCATGCGGGCATAGCTGGCGCAGTTCCTTCACCGCCTCAATGAAATCGACGCCATAATTGTTGTGCTCTTCAATACCCGTGGCGACGGCAAAGATATTGGGGTCGAAGATGATGTCTTCGGGCGGGAAGCCGATGCCGACCAACAGGTCATAGGCGCGCTTGCAGATCTGGACCTTGCGTTCCTTGGTATCCGCTTGGCCGGTTTCGTCGAATGCCATCACGACGACAGCGGCACCATAGGCCATGCACAGGCGGGCGTGGTGTAGGAAAGCCTCTTCGCCCTCTTTCATCGAGATCGAGTTGACCACGGGTTTGCCCGAAACGCATTTCAGGCCAGCTTCGATCACGCTCCATTTCGAACTGTCGATCATCACTGGCACGCGGGCGATATCAGGCTCGGCGGCGATGCGCTTCAGAAAGGTCGTCATCGCCAGTTCGGCGTCGAGCAGGCCTTCGTCCATGTTGACATCGATGATCTGCGCGCCGTTTTCCACCTGGTCGCGTGCAACTTCGACGGCGGCTTCATAATCGTCCGCAAGGATCAGCTTCTTGAACTTGGCGCTGCCGGTCACGTTGGTGCGTTCGCCGATATTTACGAAGCGAGAGGTATTGGTGGTGGTTGTCATTCGATCTTCTTCCCCCCTTCCGCGAGCGGGAGGGGTCGGGGGAGGGCCAGACATTCAAGGGAAGAGCTGGCCCAGAAAGGCTCTCCCCTAACCCCTCCCGCATCGGGGAGGGGGATTTTTACGCCGCCATTACAAATGGCTCCAGCCCTGCAAGCCGTGTCGCCACCGGTGCGCTTGGCACCTGCCTCGGCGCGCGGTCGGCAACGGCTTTCGCTATGGCAGCGATATGCGCCGGCGTCGTGCCGCAACAGCCCCCGACCACATTGACAAGGCCATCGTCGAGCCACTGCTCGATCAGCTTTGCGGTCTGTTCGGGCAGTTCGTCATATTGGCCAAGTTCGTTGGGCAGGCCAGCATTGGGATAAGCCATCACCAGCGCATCGGCCTGTTTGGCGAGTTCAGACAGATAGGGACGCAACAGGTCCGCGCCGAACGAGCAATTCAAACCGATGGTCAGTGGCTTCACATGGCGGATCGTGTTCCAGAACCCCTCGACCGTATGGCCGGATAGGTTGCGGCCCGCCATATCAGTGATTGTCATCGAAATCATGAGCGGCACATCGCGCCCGGAAGCAGCCGCCGCTTCCTGTGCGGCCATCGCGGCACACTTCGCATTGAGCGTGTCGAAAATCGTTTCGATCAGCAGGAAATCGACCCCGCCTTCGATCAGGGCATCACATTGTTCGCGATAATCGGCTTTCAAAGTGTCGAAATCGACTTCGCGATAACCCGGATCATTGACGTCGGGGGAAAGCGACAGCGTCTTGTTGGTGGGGCCGATCGATCCGGCCACAAAGCGCTTCAGACCATCCTTCGCCTCGGCCTTGTCGACGCAGGCCCGCGCCAGTTTCGCGCTTTCGACATTGATCTGCCGGACCAGATGTTCGCAGCCATAATCGGCCATTGCGACACGGGTGGAGCTGAAGGTGTTGGTCTCGATCATATCCGCGCCAGCCTCCAGATAGGCGTCGTGGATGCCCGCAATGACATCGGGGCGCGTGACCGACAGCAGGTCGTTATTGCCCTTCTGGTCCTTGGCGAGGTCCAGATTGCCGCGATAATCGGCTTCCTCCAGCTTGTGACGCTGGATCGCGGTGCCATATCCGCCATCGAAAACGAGGATGCGTTCGGCGCAGCGGGCGGTGAACAATTCGCGAGCGGAACTCATGCTGCAGCTTCCCTTGCAGTTTCGACCGGGCGTTTGCCGAGCAAGTGGCAGATCGCATAACTCAGCTCTGCCCGGTTCAAGGTGTAGAAATGGAATTGGCGCACCCCACCTGCATAGAGGCGGCGGCACATTTCGGCAGAAATGGTGGCGGCGACGAGCTGCCGCGCCGAAGGGTGATCATCCAGCCCTTCAAACAAATGTGCCATCCAGTCGGGGATCGCCGTCCCGGTCATCTTCGACATGCGCTGGATTGCGGCGAAGTTCGACACCGGCATGATACCGGGCACGATTTCCGGCTCTATCCCGGCAGCGGCCACCGCATCGCGAAAGCGGAAGAAAGTTTCCGGTTCGAAGAAGAATTGCGTGATTGCCCGGCTGGCCCCCGCGTCCAACTTGCGCTTCAGGAAATCGATGTCTGATTGCGCCGATGCGGCTTCGGGATGGGTTTCGGGATAGGCGCTCACCGAAATTTCGAAAGGATGCAGCTTGCGCAATCCTTCGACCAGCTCGGCGGCGCTGGCATAGCCTTGCGGATGCGGTTCGAACTTGCCGCCAGCATTGGGCGGATCGCCGCGCAGCGCGACTATGTGGCGCACACCAGCATTCCAATAGGCGTTGGCCACTTCGGCAATTTCATCGCGTGTGGCATCGACGCAGGTCAGATGCGCCGCAGCCGGGATGCTTGTTTCCTTTGCGATGCGCGCAACGGTGTTGTGCGTGCGCTCACGGGTGGAGCCGCCGGCACCATAAGTAACCGACACGAAACGCGGGGAGAGTGGGGCGAGCGTGACGATCGAATCCCAAAGCTGCTCTTCCATCTTCTCGGTTTTGGGCGGGAAGAATTCAAAGCTGATTTCGGCGTCGCCGGGCAGTCCTGCAAAAAGCGAACTGGCAAGCGCGCGGCGCGATTCGGCCATCTGGTCGAGCGACAATATCATGCAACTATCCTGAGTTTGGGAGATTCTATGGCGCTATTGCCACGCTGGCCGAGCCAGATTTTGACCGCCAGTTTGCCACCGGCAAGCGTCTCGGTGCGTGCGGGCACTAGCCCGGCACCGGCAAAGGCCCGCGCCATGCTTTCATCGGTAAAGCCGAGACGGGCATGGGCATGGACGCTGCGCAACTCTTCCAGATCGTGCGACGCAAAATCGACTACCATCAACCGGCCTTCCGGCGCCAGCACACGGGCAGCCTCTGATATCGCGCGTTCGGGGTGTTGCGCATAATGGAGCACCTGGTGGAACAAGATTGTGTCAAAGCTGCCATCGGCGAAAGGCAGGCCGTTAAAGTCACCCAGCACGATTTCGGTATGCGATTGGACCGCGGCAGCATCGGGCAGGCCGGCCAGCTTGGCGCGCGCAAGCCGCAACATCTCGACACTGTTGTCGAGGGCAACGAAACGCACCGCATCGCGCGCGAACAATTCGATCATGCGGCCTGTGCCGGTGCCAATGTCGAGCACCCGGCCCATGGGTGCTTCGCCGAGAATATCGCGCATTGCGGTTTCAACCTCGGCTTCGGCGATGTGCAGTGAACGGATTTGGTCCCATTCGGCCGCATGGGAATCGAAATAAGCCGCAGCCATTTCGGTTCGCGCCGAACGGACTTCTTCCAGCCGGGCAAGATCGCGCAGCACCGGCTTGGAATCTTCGGTCCCCGGCAGGCTGAACAAGGGTTCGATGGCCGGATGGTGTAACATCGGGCCGGGGCGCAGGAAAACCCACGCACCCTCACGGCGACGCTCGGCAATGCCTGCTTCGTCCAAAATCTTGATATGGCGCGAAACCCGGGGTTGGCTTTGCCCCAAAATTTGCACGACTTCGCTGACCGATAGCTCCAATTGGCGTATCAACAGCGTGATTCGCATCCGCGTCGGATCGGCTAGTGCGCGCATTATGTTGAGCAAAGGCGTCATTTCGAATTCATATAAAGAAATCTTTATATGCTGTCAATCGGCGCATTTGTGACAGATTTTTGAACTGTCTGTCGTCAAATCAGGTCAAACAAGCCCACTCTACGCATTTTGTAGAAAAAACCCGATTGCGTTGGTTGTTTGAAGCGGCTAGTGCAACCCCCGCAAGTCAAGCTATGCATAACGCATGCTGCTTGTCAGGTTTTCTGAAGTTCTTGTTAGGGGGATTTCCCAAATGAAAAAGATTGCTGTTTCTCTCGTTCTCGCTTCGGCAATGGCTCTCGCTGCTTGCTCGGGCGCTGAAGAAGCTACCACCGAAGAAGCTGCTGCTGGTGCAGAAGAAGCTGCTGACGCAGCTGCTGAAGGCGCTGAAGCCGCTGCTGCTGGTGCAGAAGCTGCTGCTACCGACGCTGCTGCTGCTGGTGCAGAAGCTGCTGAAGCCGGTAAGGACGCTGCTGCCGCTGCTGGCGACGCTGCTGCCAAGGCTGGTGAAGCTGCTGCCGCTGCTGGCGACGCTGCAAAAGAAGCTACCAAGTAATAGCTTCTTAGCTTCTAGCTAAGTTCGAAAAGGGCTGTCCTGCTTAGCAGGGCAGCCTTTTTCTTTGCGCTCGCTGCGTGTCGAATGTAGCAATTGCGCATGCGTAGCTGTGTGCTCCTGTTTGTCCTGCTTGCTGCCTGCGGTCCGGCGCCGACCGATCCGGGGCCGGGGGGTGTAACCGTCGAGGATGCCAAAGCGCTCGACAAGGCGGCTGAACGCCTCGAAGCCGAGCAAGCTGATCCGCCGACGCTTTCCGATCAGGTCAAAAAATAAGCACTCAGCGGTGGTGCGTTGCCACCGCGCGCGACACCGCCTGCATCATCGCCATGCGTGCCGGAATGGGTGACGTGGTACTCGCGATCATCACCACGACCGCGTAACGCGTGCCGTCGGGTGCGGTCATGATTCCGATATCATTATATCCGGTCGAAAGCGGATCGAGTTCCTGGCCAGTTCCGGTCTTGTGCCCGAACCGCCAACCGGCTGGTACGCCTGCCTTCAATCGGTTGGGGCCACTCTTGGTGCGCTCCATCATGCCCAACAGCAATCGGGTTGAGGCGGGGGATAGCAATTCGCCCTTGGCGAGCCGGGCGAGTGCGTTCGCTATGGCTTCGGGTGCTGCTCCATCAACCGGATCGGCGAGATAGGCCTCGAGCGCGGCTTGCCGGCGTTCGCGGGGCAGGGCGGAGCGCGCGGTGTAAAAACGCCGCCCGATCGAATATTCCTGTTGCCAGCTCAACCCTGCAATCTGGCTTTGCATCAACCGCTCACCCGGACCGAAGCGGATTTTGCCCAATTTCTTGCGTTCGATGAAATTCCGCACCGCTTCCGGCCCGCCCGCTGTACGAAGCAGGCTGTCATTGGCGGTATTGTCGCTTGCGGTGATTGCCTGTTCCATCAGGCTCTGGATGGTTTCCTCAACCGCCCCGTTGGCAACCACCCGTTCACGGATAGGTTGGTGGAACACCGCAAGGTCAGACATTGTGATCTTAACCTTTTGGTCGAGCCGCAACCGACCACTGTCCACCTGGTCGAGGATGGTCATGGCGACCCACATCTTGGAAACGCTCTGTTGCGGGAAAAATTCTCCGAAACGTTTGCCGGTGATCCAGTCGCCGTCGATCCTCTGGACTGCAATGCCGGTTCTGCCGGGGAACTGCCGCCATGCAAGGTCAATATCGGCCATTAACTGTTCCGGGACTGCGGCGCGGACAACCTTGGGCGGCTCGGCTTTGCGTTGCACCGGCGGGGGTGCCGGCTGGGTGACAACAACGCCGGGCTTTGCGCGGGTTTGGGGCATCGGCTTTGCTGGCGCAGAAACGCAGCCATGCAGCGCGACCAAGGGCAACAGCATCAATCCCAGTCTGGCTAAGGTATGCACTCCATATCCCCGTTAAAATTTACAAATTGCAATTAGCGACCAACAGGGCCAGCGAAAAGCACGAAGGCGCCGCTTTGCGGCCAGTTGAGTCGGCTGTGCCGACAAAGCGTGTGCCTATAGGTCGTAAGTTATAGCCCCGGATATTACTTGACCTGAACGGGTTGGCGTTGTTGTCCTCACTTTGGTGGTTTTTCAAATCAGGAGCGTGTGCGAATGTCCGACGAAGGCCTTTTCATTGGTTCGACTGTCGATGGTTTGCGGCAAGCCATCAACTGGAAAAGGGCCAACCGGCATGGCCTGATCGCTGGCGCAACTGGTACAGGCAAGACGATCACCCTGCAGGTCATGGCTGAGGGATTTTCGCGGGCTGGGGTTCCGGTTTTCGTCTCCGATGTAAAGGGCGACCTAGCCGGCATGGCGATGGCGGGCGCAGCCACACAGAAGAACCACGAGGTTTTTGCCAACCGCGCTAAGGAAATAGGCGATAGCGAATGGGTCTATGCCGACAATCCTGTGCAGTTCTGGGACCTGTTCGGCGAAAGCGGGCATCCGGTGCGCACCACGGTTTCGGAAATGGGGCCGCTGATGCTTTCGCGCCTGATGGACCTCAACGAAGTGCAGGAAGGCGTGCTGACCATCGCATTCCATGTCGCGGACAAGGAAGGGCTGCTGCTGCTCGATCTTGATGACCTGCAGGCGATGCTCGTCGACATCGCAGATCGCGCCGAGGAAATGACCACGACTTACGGCAATGTGTCGAAGCAGAGCGTCGGCTCGATCCAGCGCTCGCTGCTGCAACTGCGCTCGCAGGGAGGGGATCGCTTTTTTGGCGAACCTGCGCTCGACCTCGATGATTTCATCGCCTGCGACGATAAGGGGCGCGGGATCATCAACATCCTCGCCGCCGACAAGTTGATGCAAAGCCCGAAGCTCTATTCGACCTTCCTGCTATGGCTGCTTTCGGAACTGTTCGAATCGCTGCCCGAAATCGGCGACCCCGAAAAGCCGAAGCTGGTATTCTTCTTCGATGAAGCCCACCTGCTCTTTTCCGATGCGCCCAAGGCGCTGGTAGAAAAGATCGAACAGGTGGTTCGCCTCATCCGGTCCAAGGGCGTCGGCGTCTATTTCATTACCCAGAACCCGATCGATATTCCCGATACCGTGGCTGGGCAGCTCAACAATCGGGTGCAGCACAAGCTGAACGCCTTCACCCCGCGCGACCAGGCGGCGGTCAAATCGGCAGCCGAAACCTTTCGAGCCAATCCGAAGATCGATGTCGCCACTGCAATTACCGAACTGAAAGTTGGCGAAGCGCTGGTTTCCGTCTTGCAGGCCGATGGTGCACCAACGCCCGTGGAGCGCACGCTGATCAAACCGCCTGCATCGCGCACCGGCCCGTTGACCCCGCAAGAACGCGGCGTGATGGTCGCGACTGATGCGATTGGCGATAAATATGACCAGTTGATCGATCGCGAATCAGCCGAAGAGATTTTGGTTGCAAAATCAGCGCAGGCCGCTGCCGCCGCGGAAGCTGCCGAGGCCGCTGAGGAACAGGCGAAACTCGACGCGATTGCTGCGAAAGAGCGCGCAAAGGCCGATGCTGTCGCAGCCAGGGAAGCAGCTCGCGAAGCTGCGCGGCAGGCTCGCGAGGCTGCAAAGCCCAGCATGGCAGAGAAAATGGTGCAATCCGCGGCCCGTTCGGCAGCCACCTCTGTCGGTCGGCAAATCGCCGGCAGCCTCGGAAAATCCCTGGTTCGCGGGATACTGGGCAGCCTGTTCAAATGATTTCGGAATGAATGTGCGGCCGTGTCTTGCGACGCGGCCGCACGGCGATTCGTCGAATGCAGATGGGTCGTTGCTGTGGGTTTTCGACGAACCTCCAACTCCTCTTGCTAGTAACCATATCTATCCTGCGCCTGCTTTCATTGTAAGAATGCGACGCTTCACCTTTCGATGCGTAATGATCGGCGCGCAGCGTGCCATGATGTGCGAAAAATTCGTTGTTCGGGCATTGCAATCCGCAGTTTAATCGCGCAATTAAACATCCGAGAGAGGAATCACGGATGACCAAGCCTTCTGCCAGCGAACTTGCCGATTTCGAGGCGCAGTGCGACGCATGGTTTCGCGAGAATACCGTTGCCGATCCGGGATTCATGCTGCCACTGACCTTCATGGAGGTTTCGACTGACCAACAGTTCGATTTCCTGCAGAAATGGCAGAACCAGGTATATGAGGCCGGTTATATCGGCATGAGCTGGCCTGCCGAATATGGCGGCCGCGGCATGCATCCGGAATTTCAGCGGATCGCGACACGCATCATGAAGAAATATGATGCGCCGATCATGCTCAACGCAATCGGCAATGGCTGGGCCGGGCCGCTCATCCTCGACATTGGTACCGAGGAGCAGAAGAAGCGTTACATCAAGCCAATGCTCGCGGCAGAGGAAATCTGGTGCCAAGGCTTTTCGGAGCCTGAAAACGGATCAGACCTCGGCAATGCCCAAACCCGTGCCGTGCGGGATGGCGATGAATATGTCGTCAACGGCTCCAAGATCTGGACCTCGCTGGGTGATCGCGCGCACATGATGATCCTGCTTGCGCGCACCAACCCCGATGCGCCCAACAAATATGCGGGACTCAGCTTCTTTTTGTCGCCGATGCGCATTCCGGGAATCGAAACCCGCCGCATCAAGAAACTGACCGGCGAATATGGCTTTGTGCAGACCTTTTTCGACAATGCCCGTATCCCCGCCAAGGATATCATGGGTGAAGAGGGCCAGGGTTGGATCGTGGCGATGAAGACGCTCGAATATGAGCGTGGGGCCAAGGTCAATCTGGCCGGCGGGTCCTTTTCCAAGGAAATGGATGTCATGGAAATCCTCGATCTGGCGCGCACCGCGCAGCGGGGTGGCAAGCCTTTGCTCGACGATCCGGTGATGCGCGACAAGCTGGTCGAATTCCTGATCGATGCGCAGGCGCTCAATCTCAACAACACCCGCCGCCGGATGGCGCCGCTCAACCAGGATCGCCCAATGGGGCTGTCGCTGATGAATAAGCTGGCGCGGACCGAGCTGGTGCGCGAACTGACGCAATTCGCCCTGCAGTTCCAGGGAACCAAGGCCGGCTATTATGTCGGCGATGAAAATGCCGTCGACGGTGGCTTCTGGCACCGCAGCTATCTTAACAGCTTCTCCGCCACGATCGGTGGCGGCACCAGCGAAATCCAACGCAACATCATTGGCGAGCATGTGCTCGGCCTGCCCAAAACCAAGTAAAGAGAGGAATTTCCATGAGCGATGCATTGGTCGAAGCCCGCGATGGCATTTTGATCATCACGATCAACCGTCCCGACGCAAAGAATGCGATGAACAAGCAGGCGTCTGAACTGATCGCTGCCGCGCTTGATCGGCTTGATGCCGACAATGATTTGCGCGTGGGTATCGTAACCGGTGCAGGTGGAACCTTCTGTTCTGGCATGGATCTCAAGGGCTTCCTCCGCGGTGAGACCCCGTTTGTGGCGGGTCGCGGCTTTGGCGGTATAACCCAGAAATCGCCG
The DNA here is from genome assembly GCF_042680825.1 of Sphingorhabdus buctiana. NCBI lineage: Bacteria > Pseudomonadati > Pseudomonadota > Alphaproteobacteria > Sphingomonadales > Sphingorhabdaceae > Sphingorhabdus > Sphingorhabdus buctiana. The sequence continues at coordinate 224,263 of NZ_JBHUEL010000003.1, read as the reverse complement.
GCCAAACCGTTGATTGCGGCGGTCGATGGTTATGCGCTGGCAGGCGGCCTTGAAGTTGCCATTGCCTGCGACATGATCGTTGCCAATGAAAACGCCAAATTCGGTATCCCCGAAGTGAAGCGCGGTCTTGCCGCTGCGGCGGGCGGCCTGATGCGCCTGCCCAAGAAGATCCCGCCGCACATTGCGATGGAACTGGCGCTGACTGGCGATTTCGTCGATGCGAAGCGGGCTTATGAACTCGGCCTTGTCAACCGCCTGACCTCTGGCCCGGCGCTCGACGCAGCCATCGAGCTTGCGCGTACAATTGCCGACAATGGCCCGCTTGCTGTCAAGAAATCGAAGCAGGTGATCGTCGAATCGGGCGAATGGAGCGAAGCCGAAATGTGGCAGAAGCAGACCGAAACGCTCGGCAACCTGTTTGCCACCAATGACGCCCGCGAAGGTGCGGCTGCCTTTGCCGAAAAGCGCAAGCCCAACTGGACGGGCACCTGATATCGGCCCAATCTGAATATCCACCGTAGCCCAGAGCTTGTCGAAGTGCGTTTGGAGGCGAGCCCGGCTTCGACAGGCTCAGCCCTACGGTAATGAGAAAATGGAGAGAGTGATGCACCCCAAGATTCATGCCGCAGCCAATCCCAGCAAACCTGCTGTCATCATGGCCGGTTCCGGGCAAGTGGTGACCTATGCCGAGCTTGACGCCAATTCGAACCGCGTGGCGCAATTGTTCCGCTCGCTTGGTCTTGGCCATGGTGACACGATCGCAATGTGCATGGAAAACCGGGCAGAGTTTTTCGATCTGGCTTGGGGAGCGCAGCGTGCGGGCCTGGTCTTTGTCGCGATCAGCAACCGCCTGACTGCCCCGGAAATCGACTATATCCTTCAAGACAGCGGTTCGCAGGCATTGTTCACCTCCAACTATCTGGGTGATACACTCGACCAGATCGAAACGCCGGTGAAGCGTTATATTGTTGGTGGCGAGCGGGCAGGCTGGACCCCGCTCGAGGGTGAACTAGCCAAAATGCCCGCCGATCCTGTTGCCGACGAGCGCGCTGGCACCGACATGCTTTACAGTTCAGGCACAACCGGACGTCCCAAGGGTGTGCGCCTACCGCTGCCTGAGGATACCGATGTTGCGGCAGTTAATCCGCTCGCGATGATTGCGGCTGGTGCCTTCGGATTTACCGGGGACAGCATCTATCTTTCCCCTGCGCCGCTTTACCACGCCGCGCCGCTGCGTTGGTGCATGGCGGTGCATCGCCTTGGCGGCACCGTAGTGGTGATGGAGAAATATGATCCTGAGGAAGCCCTCGCTGCGATCCAGAAATACAAGATTACCGATAGCCAGTGGGTGCCGACCCATTTTGTCCGCATGCTCAAGCTGCCCGAAGAGGTGCGCGCGAAATATGACGTCTCTTCTCTGAAATGCGCCGTCCATGCCGCCGCTCCGTGCCCGGTGCCGGTCAAGGAAGCGATGATTGCATGGTGGGGGCCGGTGCTGCGCGAATATTATGCGGGCACCGAAGGCAATGGCTTCACCTTCATCAACAGCGAGGATTGGCTGACCCACAAGGGGTCAGTCGGCAAGGCGCTCAATGCCATCATCCACATTTGCGGCGAAGATGGCGAGGAAGTACCCGTCGGCGAGGAAGGCGTTGTCTATTTCGAAAGCGTATCGCAGTTCAGCTATCACAACGATCCGGTGAAAACTGCCGAAAGCCGTCACCCCAAGCATCCCAACTGGTCGATGCTCGGCGATGTCGGCAAGGTCGATGAAGAGGGATTCCTCTACCTCACCGATCGCAAGAGCTTCATGATCATTTCAGGCGGGGTGAACATCTATCCGCAGGAAATCGAAAACCTGCTGGTCCACCACCCCAAAGTCGCCGACGCCGCTGTCATTGGCGCGCCCGACGACGACATGGGCGAGCGTGTGGTCGCGATCGTCCAGCCGCTCAACTGGAGCGAGGCAGGCGATGCGCTGGCCGATGAACTCAAGGCCTATCTGCGCCCCAGCCTTTCGGGCGTGAAGATGCCGCGCCAGATTGATTTCCGTGAAGAACTGCCCCGCCACCCGACTGGCAAGCTCTACAAGCGCCTGCTGCGCGACGAATATTGGGGTAATAAGGATAGCCGGATCGTCTGAGATCTGGCGGAGGAGAGGAAAGCATGAACGCACCGGTTGCAACGCCAGAAACCGCGATCGCGGTTATCGATCCCAAATCCTATGCGGCATGGGATCCGCTGCTTGACCTTTTCGATAAGATCCGCGCGGAAACGCCGGTGCTGCGCATCGAAAGCCCGACCGACGATCACGCGCCGTTCTGGCTGATCACCCGCCACGAAGATGTGATGCGGATCAGCAAGGACAATGCGACCTTCCTCAATTCACCGCGCCCGACGGTGCTGACCAACCGCGCTGGCGAGGCATTGGCACGCGAAATCACCGGTGGTTCACCCAACCTCGTCCAGTCATTGGTCGCGCTTGATGCACCCAAACATCCCAAGCTGCGGCGGCTGACGCAGGAATGGTTCATGCCCAAGAACCTGAAGCTGATCGAGGCCGATATCCGCGATCTCGCCAAGCGCACGGTCGACCGCTTGATTGCCGCAGGACCAGAGGCGGATTTCGTGCCGTTGGTGTCGGCGCCTTATCCGCTGCATGTCGTGATGCAGATTTTGGGCGTGCCCGAAGAAGACGAGCCGCGCATGCTGTTCCTGACGCAGCAGATGTTCGGCGGGCAGGATGAGGACCTCAACAAGACTGGCATGGCCAACCTGTCGCCCGAGCAGATTTCGCAAATCGTGCTTGGCGCGGTCAAGGATTTCACCGAATATTTCGAAAAACTGGCCGAAGATCGCCGCCAGAATCCGGGCAAGGATGTTGCGACAATCCTCGCTACCGGCACTATCGATGGCCAACCGCTCGATCCGCTCGACCTTGCCGGTTATTACATTATCGTTGCCGCCGCCGGCCATGACACAACCTCGGCAAGCACGGCGGGCGCGATGCTGGCGCTGGCCAAGGATCCGGAGCAATTTGCCAAAGTGAAGGCCGACCGCAGCCTGGTTCCAGGCATCGTCGAAGAGGCAATCCGATGGACCACGCCGGTGCAGCACTTCATGCGCATGGCGAATGAGGATGTCGAAATTTCCGGCGTAAAGATCGCCAAGGGCGATTGGCTGATGATCAACTATGTCGCTGCCAACCATGATCCGGCGCAATTTGACCAACCGCGCAAATTCGATGCGACGCGTGACCAGAACCGGCACATCGCCTTCGGTGCAGGCGCGCACCAGTGCCTCGGGTTGCACCTAGCCCGGTTGGAAATGCGGATACTGTTTGAGGAAATTCTCGACCGGCTCGATTCGATCGAACTGGCCGGTGAACCCAAAAGGGCGAACTCGACTTTCGTCGGCGGGCTCAAGACCCTGCCGGTGCGTTTCCGCGCCAGCTAGGCCCCGGCCCGCCGCAAAAGTTTAGCGGCAGCGATAGCGGTTGCGGTCGATTTCGCGGCCAAGGATCGCGCCGCCGGCAGCACCCAATATGGTGCCCAATGCACGGTCGCCACGTGTGTCGATGGCGCGGCCAATCAATGCACCGCCGGCTGCACCGATGATCAATCCGGTGGTACCGTCGCTGCGGCGGCAGTAATAGCGACCATCATCGCCTCGCCATACGCGGGTGTCGCGGTATATGGGCTGAGCATCGCGATGCTTTTTCTTGTAATAGCCGTGCGCCGGGGCATGGCGCGGCGGGTCTGCAAGCGCCACGCCGGGCAAGGCGAGGGCAAAAGCAGCAGTGGTTGCGATCAGTTTCTTCATGATCTTCTCCTTATTGGCTGCGGCCCATTGCAACGATTTTACATGAACAAAAACTAGACGGCGGCCCGTTTGTTCGTCGAACGGTTTAGTGCGAGCGTCGAAGCGTTGCCGGTTCGGTGCTTGCCATAAAGGTCGCACGGTCCTAGCTTCATTCCATGGCTAATATCATCGCATTCCTGTTGGGCCTCATCGCTCTGGTGCTCGCAATCCCTGCATTCTTTCCGCTTTTGGGCTGGCTCAACTGGGTGATTATCGTGATTGCCGGCGTCGGCGTGGCTTTCGGTTTCGCCTCGGAAAAGAACAGTGGCCGTAATTTCTGCCTCGTCGTCGTTGCGATTTGCGCAATAAGGCTGTGGTTGGGCGGCGGAATAATCTAAACGCACCACCAACATGAACAGTGCCGATCACCAACAGCCGCAGGGCGGCGGGCTGCCTTATGCCTTTTCGGCCTACCTGATCTGGGGATTCCTCCCCGTTTATTTCAAGCTGCTAAAACATGTACCGGCGATCGACATATTGGCGTTTCGCATCGTCTGGTCGGTGCCGGTGGTGTTCATCATCCTCTATTTCCGGGGGCAGTGGGTCGAATTCACCGCCGCCATTTCCAATCCCAAGGCGCGGCGGGCGATGATGTTGTCAGCGGTGCTGATTGCAATCAACTGGCTGGTCTATGTCTGGGCCATCACCACCGAACGGGTGCTGGCGACCAGCATCGGCTATTATCTGAATCCACTCGTCAACGTCTTGCTGGGCCGCCTGTTCCTGGGCGAACGGTTGACGAAATTGCAGGGGTGGGCGGTTGCGATTGCGGCATTGGCTGTCGCCATCCTGCTTAGCGGGTCGCTGGAGACGGTGTGGATCAGCCTTACCTTGGCTTTCAGTTTCGGAACCTATGGTCTCGTCCGCAAAACTGCCCCAACCGGCTCGGTTCCTGGCCTTGCAGTGGAACTTTGCCTGCTTGGCCCGATAGCGCTGGCGGTGTGCATATGGAGCGTGATGCAAGCCGGCGGGTTCAGGGATTTGGGTACAGAGGCGCTGCTTGCCGCAGGCGGTGCCATCACCGTCATCCCGCTGCTGCTGTTTGCAACCGCCGCGCGCAAGATGAGCTATACCGCGCTGGGCTTTGTCCAGTATCTCGCGCCGACGATCGTCTTCCTGCTGGGCGCGTTCGTCTATAATGAACCGCTCGATGCCACCAAGCTGGCCTGCTTTGCCCTGATTTGGACCGCAATCGCGCTGTTCAGCCTTGATGCGCTGCGTCGGATGCGATCAGCCGGCTGAAAACTTCCAGCCAATGGTTTCGCCCGCATGGAAAGGTGAAACCGGGGTGCCATTTGCATCCACCGACAGCGGCACTTCGACCGGCGCCTTGGTGAGGGTGATCTGATCCTCGTTCAGCGGCAGGCGGTAAAAGCGTGGGCCGAATTCGGAAGCGAAGCCCTCAAGCTTGTCGAGCGCGCCTTCCTCTTCAAACACCAGCGCATAGCTCTCGATCGCAAAGGGAGCGTTGAAAATGCCCGCGCAGCCGCAGGCCGATTCCTTGGCTGATACGGCGTGCGGTGCGCTGTCGGTACCGAGGAAGAATTTGGGATTGCCGGAAACTGCAGCCTTGCGCAGCGCTAGGCGATGCTTTTCGCGCTTGGCCACCGGCAGGCAATAGGCATGCGGACGGATGCCGCCGGCGAACATCGCGTTGCGGTTGATATGCAAATGCTGCGGCGTGATGGTGGCACCAATATTGGGCCCCGATGCAACCACGAAATCGACTGCCTCTGCGGTGGTGATATGTTCAAAAACAATCCGCAATTCAGGGAAATCACGCACCACCTTGTTCAAGGTACGCTCGATGAACACCGCCTCCCGGTCGAAAATGTCGACATCATGGTCGGTCACCTCGCCATGGATCAGCAAGGGCATATCGATGGCCTGCATCCGCTCGAGGACGCCATAGATGTTGGCGATATTGGTGACCCCATGGGCGCTATTGGTGGTGGCGTGGGCGGGATATAATTTTGCCGCAGTGAAAATGCCGTCGGTGAAGCCCGCAGCGAGGTCATCCGCATCGGTGCCGTTCGTCAGATAGGCGGTCATCAACGGTGTGAAATCCATGCCCGCTGGCAGCGCTGCCATAATGCGGTCGCGATAGGCGGCGCCATCGGCGGCACGAATTACCGGCGGTGAAAGGTTCGGCATCACGATGGCGCGGGCGAACTGGCGTGCGGTGTAAGGGACCACACCTTTCAGAATATCGCCGTCGCGCAGGTGGACATGCCAGTCGTCGGGGCGGCGGATGGTAAGCGTGTTAGCAGTCATGGCTTCCCTTTAGTCGCCCGGCTGCCTATTTGTCACCCATGTCTGCACCCCGCTTGTTCGATCGCGCGATTATCCGGCTCTCCCCGCTAGAGGAGGGGGAAGATGCGCGCGCCTTCTTGCAGGGATTGGTGACCAACGACACCCAAGCCGAATTGCCGCTGTGGATGGGGTTGTTGACCCCGCAAGGCAAAGTATTGTTCGACTTTATCCTTTGGGCAGAAGATCAGGATGTGCTGATCGATTGCGAGGCGGCGCAAGCCGAGGCTTTGGCCAAACGGCTTTCGATCTACCGTCTGCGGCGCAAGATTGCGATTTCGGTTGAACCCGGACTGGGCGTGTTCTGGGCGGCGGCGGCACCAGACCGCAAGGCCGACCCTCGGCTTCCCGAATTGGGTGTCCGCTGGATAGGCCCAGTGTCGGAGGATGATGCCGATATTTGCGCCCTTTATCGGGCACATCGCCTGTCGCTAGGGGTGCCGGAAGGCGTTGCCGAACTGGGCAACGATGCAACCTTGTGGCTGGAGGCGAATGCGGCGGAACTTGGCGGCGTCTCCTTCACCAAGGGCTGCTATGTCGGGCAGGAAAACACCGCTCGCATGAACTGGCGGCAAAAGGTCAACCGCCGGTTGGTGGTGGTGCCAATTGCAGAAGCCGATCCGGCGCGAACACGGGTCAGCTATCCCGAGTTCGGTTTGGCGGTTGAGTTGCGCCGCGTCGAAAACATGGCGGGTTTGGCTCTGCCAGCCTGGCAGGCCGAAGCGATCGCCTGATTGACAAGGCTTCGCACCTATCCCAATCGGGTGGGACCCAGCTGAAAGGATAAACAATGGCAGCGGCCCTGTTCCTGTTTGCGGCGCTCGCCATGGCAGAGCCAGCGACCCCCGCAACACCCGCCGAAACCGATGCCGCTCTTTTCGATGCGGCGGTCGGTTGCGCTGCCTATCATGTCTATTCCGCTTCAACGGCCACTCCTGGAACCGAGCCTGCCAAGCAGAGCGAAGACAAGGCCATCATGTTCCTGCTCGCCAGCTATGCCAAAATGCCGCAGGACAAGCCGGAGGAGGCCGAGGCGAAGATTGAAGAGTCAGTGAAAGGCCTGTTTGAAGATGCGGAAACGGTCGAGCCCGAAAAGCATAAGAGTGAAATCGAGCAGTTGAAGCAGGTTTGCATCGCTTTTGAGCCTGCCGCGATAAAGATCGTGGAAGATGCCGGATATACAGATCAGAAATGAGGATGAAGCCGGTTCAGCCGCTGCTCATCGATAAGGGATAAACCGTCACCATGATCTTGATGCCCTTCCTGTTTCTCCTGCAAGGTTCCGACGCGGAAACCTATGACACGCTGCTGCGCTGTGCCGCATTCCACGCGATTGAGGCTGAACGGTTGGTGCGCGATGAAGGTGCGGCGGCCGGGGACGCGCAGAAAGCGACTGCGAACGATTTCACTCAAACCGCTCGCGCCATGCTGTCCGAAGACAATGACGCCAATGCGGTCGAAACCGATCTTGCCCAGCGCAAGGCCGAATATCTCGACACGCTAGCCAAAGGCGAAGTCAACGAGGTCGCGGCGCAATGGACCGCGCTCGAACTTGCCTGCAAGGAGCTTTACCCGATGCTGAGCCGCATCAATGCGGATAGCATTTCGGGCGAAAGCCGCTGATCAAACGTCGAGATTGGCGACGTTCAGCGCATTTTCCTGGATGAAATCGCGCCGTGGTTCGACCACGTCGCCCATCAGCTTTTCGAAAATCTCGCCTTCTTCCTGGCTGTCTTCGATCGTCACTTTCAGGAGCGAACGTGCGGTTGGATCGAGCGTGGTTTCCCAGAGCTGTTCGGCGTTCATCTCGCCCAACCCCTTGTAGCGCGAAATCGAGAGGCCCTTGCGGCCGGCAGCCAACACTGCATCAAGCAGTTCCGACGGGCGAGTGATCGTCTTGTCGGTCGCCGCCTTGCGTGATGCAGGGCTTTGAACGGCTTCGCTGTCGATGGGCTCACCATCGGCATCGGTTTCGATCGCTGCCGCGCCGGATTTGATAAGTCGTGCTGGCGAAAGATAGCTCTCAGCCTCTTCCTGCGCCAAGCGATGCAGCTTGCGCGCTTCGGCGCTGATCAGGAAACTGCGTTCGATGATGTGGTGATCGGAAACGCCGCGCCAGCGCTTTTCGAAATGATAACCACCCTCTTCGGAAACCCGGCCGGTCCACACACTTTCAGCGTCCTGCGCGTCCATCCATGCGGCTGCCTTGGCGACGGCAGCTTCGCGTTCTGCGCCTTCGAGTTCAGGTTCAAGCGCGCCGTTCAGCGCCAGCCCCTCAATGATAGTGGGGTCGTAACGCCGCGGAACATAGGCCATCAGGCTGCGCATGCGCCGGGCATGATCGACCAGGTTGGTCAGATCATTGCCGCTACGCTGTCCTTGCGCGCTGTCGAGCACCATTCCGACAATTCCGGCATCGACGAGATAGTTATCGAGCGCGGTATCATCCTTCAGGTAAATCTCGCTGCGTCCCTTCGCCACTTTGTAGAGCGGTGGCTGGGCGATGTAGAGATGGCCGGCCTCGATGATTGGCTTCATCTGGCGATAGAAGAATGTGAGCAAAAGCGTGCGGATATGGCTGCCGTCGACATCGGCGTCGGTCATGATGACGATCTTGTGATAGCGCAGCTTTTCCAGGTTGAAATCGTCGCGGATGCCGGTGCCCATCGCCTGAATGAGGGTGCCGACTTCCTTCGATGAAATCACCCGGTCGAACCGGGCGCGTTCGACGTTCAGGATCTTGCCCTTGAGGGGCAGGATCGCCTGATAATGCCGGTCGCGGCCTTGTTTGGCCGAGCCACCTGCCGAATCACCCTCGACCAGGAACAGTTCGGATTTTGCGGGGTCTCGTTCCTGGCAATCGGCGAGCTTGCCGGGGAGCGAGGCGATATCCATCGCGCCCTTGCGCCGCGTGAGTTCGCGCGCCTTGCGTGCTGCTTCACGCGCCGCGGCGGCATCGACAATCTTCTGGATCAGCGCCTTGGCGTGGGCCGGATTTTCCTCCAGCCATTCGGCCATCTTGTCTGCCATCAGGCTTTCAAGCGGCTGGCGTACTTCAGAGGAAACCAGCTTGTCCTTGGTCTGCGAACTGAACTTGGGATCGGGCAATTTGACCGAAACGATCGCTGTCAGGCCTTCGCGCATATCCTCACCAGTCAGGCTGACCTTTTCCTTTTTGAGGATGCCCGATTTCTCGCCATAATTGTTGATGGTACGGGTCAGCGCCGCACGGAAAGCGGCCAAGTGGGTGCCGCCATCGCGTTGCGGGATGTTGTTGGTGAAGCAGAGGACATTTTCGTAATAGCTGTCATTCCATTCGAGCGCGACATCGATGCCGATGCCGTCACGTTCGGACGAGATGGCAATCGGATCAGGAATGATCGCCGCCTTGTTGCGATCGAGCCATTTGACGAAGGCCGCGATGCCGCCCTCGTAATAAAGATCATGCTCGAGCACATCGGCGTGGCGCTTGTCGCGCAGCAGGATACGCACGCCCGAATTGAGGAAGGCAAGCTCGCGATAACGATGCTCGAGCTTGTCGAAATCGAACTCGGTGACATTCTTGAAGGTGTCGGTCGAGGCGAGGAAAGTGACCCGCGTGCCCTTTTTGGGCTTGCCATCAACGATGGGTGCATCGCCCGTCACCTTCAGCGGCGCAACGGCATCGCCATGCTCGAAGCGCATCCAATGTTCTTTGCCCTCGCGCCAGATGGTCAGCTCCAGATATTCGCTGAGCGCGTTGACCACCGAAACGCCCACGCCGTGGAGGCCGCCTGATACCTTGTAGGCATTGTCGTCAGAGGTGTTTTCGAACTTACCGCCCGCATGCAGCTGGGTCATGATCACTTCGGCAGCCGACACGCCCTCTTCCTTGTGCATGTCGGTGGGAATGCCACGGCCATTATCCTCGACCGAAACCGAGCCATCGGGATTGAGTTCGATCAGCACCAGATCGCAATGCCCGGCCAGCGCTTCGTCGATCGCATTGTCCGATACTTCGAACACCATATGATGCAGGCCCGAGCCATCATCGGTATCACCAATATACATGCCCGGCCGCTTGCGCACGGCATCGAGACCCTTCAGCACCTTGATGCTGTCGGCGCCATATTCGTTCTTGTTCGGATTGGCAGCGCTATCGCCGCTGGACGTATTTTCACTCATGCGCGGACCATAGGGGATTGGTCACAGAAACCCAAGGAAAAGCCGTTCTTTTCCACAAGGATTTAGGCTTTCCTTTTTGCGATTCGTCGGCTTAAGCAGTCGATTAAACAAGGAGAGAGACGCGATGACATTCGACCCGATGGCCGAGCTGGAAAAACCCTTTGGCGATTACACAGGTTTGATCGCTGCGTGGGGCCGCGAAAGGCCGGATCGGGTGGCGCTGGATGATGGGACGGAAAGCCTGACTTGGTCACAGGTTGCTGCATTGGTCGAGCGGATTGCCGCGCAAATGCAGCGCGATGGGCTACAGAAAGGGCAGGCGGTCGCCATACTTGGCACCAGCACGGTGCGCTATGCGCTCGCCTATCTCGGCGCGATCCGCGCGGGTGGCTGCGCCGCGCCGCTGACCACTTCGGCGACGCCGCAGCAGTTGGAGGCGATGCTCAAGGATTCGGGTGCGATGCACCTGTTCATCGATGCGCCCAAGCTTGCCGATCTTGCCGGGCGCGATCTGCCGTCGGTGAAGACGATCATGCTCGATGCGCCGTTGGGTGACAAACCAGATATTTTCGGATGGATGGCCGAAGAAGGCGCAGAGGCAGCGCCGCACGGATGCGGCCCCAAGGATCCTTTCAACATCATTTATTCCAGCGGCACGACCGGAACGCCGAAGGGCATCATCCATTCGCGCCAGATGCGCTGGCTGCATGCAACAGTCGGCACCAATACCGGCTATGGCGCGCCAGAGGCAGCTTCGCTGGCATCAACCCCCCTTTACTCGAACACCACCCTCGCGCTCGTCATTCCCACATTGGCCTATGGCGGCACGCTGCACATGATGCCCAAATTCGATGTGGTCGGCTATTTGGAGCGCGCGCAGAAACATCGCATCACGCATACGATGCTGGTTCCTGTCCAGTACAAGCGCCTGATGGAATATGAGAAGTTCGACGATTATGACCTGTCGAGCTATCGCCTCAAATATTGCACCAGCGCCCCCTTCGCCGCGGCGTTAAAGGCCGATGTGCTCAAGCGCTGGCCGGGTGGACTGGTCGAAATCTATTCGATGACCGAAGGTGGCGTGGTCTGCCTGTTGCAGGCGCACGAGCATCCGGACAAGTTGCACACCGTGGGCATTCCCTGGAAGGGCAGCGAGGTTTTCACCATCGACGAAGCAGGAAACCGCCTCCCCGCGGGTGAGATTGGCGAACTGGTGGGGCGTTCGGCCACGATGATGTCCGGATACCAGAACCAGCCTGAAAAGACGCGCGAAGGCTATTGGATCGATCCCGAAGATGGCAGCATCTGGCAACGCATGGGCGATATCGGCCGGGTCGATGCCGACGGCTTTGTCGAGCTGCTGGGCCGGTCAAAGGACATGATCATTTCGGGCGGGTTCAACATCTATCCGGTCGACCTCGAAGGCGTGCTGCTTGGCCTGCCCGGTGTCGAGGAAGCGGCTGTCATCGGCGTACCCAGCGATCGCTGGGGTGAAACACCGGTCGGCTTTGTCACCGGGGGCAAGGGGGTCAAGCTCGATACCGATGCGATTCTTGCGGCCGCGAACGCGCAATTGGGCAAGACGCAGCGCCTTTCCGCGCTATACCAGATCGATGAAATGCCGCGCAGCCATATCGGCAAACTGCTGAAGACCGAGCTGCGGGAAATTGCAGACAGGATGGTTGCCGCATGATGCAGGAACATTGGGGCACCGAGCTCAAAACCGTGATTTCGGTGCTTCAGACGGCGCTTACCCCTGCATTCCTACTAGTCGCAGTTGGAAGCCTGCTCAATGTCCTCACAGGGCGCTTGTCGCGGATTGTCGACCGCTCGCGCCACCTCGAAGACCGTTATCCAACCACGCAAGGTGAGGATCTTGTGCGACTCGTCTTGGAACTGCGTATCCTTCAGCGCCGGATGATCATCGTCGGGCGCTCGATACTCCTCTCGGTGCTCGCCGCGGTTGCCGTGTGCATGATGATCGGCCTGCTGTTCCTGATGGGTTTGACGGATTTCTCGATGGCGTGGATGATTGTCGCGGTGTTCATGGTTGCGCTCGTCCTGCTTGCTGGTGCTTTGGGGGCGTTCGTGCGTGAAATCTCGCTCGCAACCCATGCGATCAAGGTGCGATCGGAGTATCTCGAACTGCCTTCAAGCGAAGACAAGGGCTGAAATAGTTCAGCTGCGGTTGATGCGCGCTACCACTTCGTCGCGCACCGTCGGCGTGACGAATTTTGAGATATCGCCGCCATAGACCGCGATTTCCTTCACAAGCCGGCTCGCTATCGGCTGAAGCGAGACATCGGCCATCAGGAAGACGGTTTCGACGCGATCGTTCAACTGCCGGTTCATACCTGTCAGCTGATACTCATATTCGAAATCGGTCACACCGCGAATGCCGCGGATGACCATGGCAGCGCCCTGGCTTTCAGCGAAATCCACAAGAAGCGAGTTGAACCCGACGACGCGAGCATTGCCAATGCCCATAGCCTTAACCTCGCGCTCGACGATCGCAATGCGTTCGTCATCGGCAAACATGGGGGATTTGGCGATGTTGGTGGTAACCCCGATGATGAGTTCATCGACCAGTTTTGCGCCGCGCGCGATGATATCCAAATGGCCGAGCGTGATCGGATCGAATGTTCCCGGATAGACGCCGATGCGTTTCATGCTGCTCCCCTTCCTCAGCGATCGCGTTCGAGCACATAGCGCGCAATGGCGCGTAGCAAGTCTGCTTCATGGCCATAGCTGGCCAGATGGCTGATCGCCTGTTCGACCAGCATTTCTGCCTGCTGCTTCGCGCGGTCAAGGCCCATCAGCGAGACGAAAGTCGCTTTCCCGGCATCTGCATCCTTGCCAAGCGCCTTGCCGGCAAGTGCTTCGTCACCCTCTACATCCATGATGTCATCGACAATCTGGAAAGCGAGCCCGATGTCGCGGGCATAGCCGCGCAAATGCGTGCGCCCTTCAGGCGCGACATGGCCCAATATTGCGCCAATCTCGACACTCGCAGCAATCAAGGCACCGGTTTTCAAGGCTTGCAGACGGGTGACGGTGGGCAGGTCGAAATTGGATTTCTCGGCCTCAAGGTCCATCATCTGCCCGCCCGCCATGCCATCAGGCCCACTCGCAGTTGCAAGCGTTGCGATCATTTCACCACGGGTGAACGGATCGGGATGGGTGGCAGGATCGGCAAGGATTTCAAACGCCAGCGCGTGCAGCGAATCCCCGGCAAGAACAGCCGTCGCTTCATCGAATGCCTTGTGAACCGTCGGCTTTCCACGCCGCATATCGTCGTCATCCATGCATGGCAGGTCGTCATGGACGAGCGAATAGACATGGATCGCCTCAACAGCGGTGCCGGCGCGAACCGCATAGCTGCGGGCGACGTTGAAAATGCTTGCAGAGGCGACAACAAGCAACGGGCGAAGCCGCTTTCCACCACCGATTGCGGCGTGGCGCATCGCCTCGAAAAGCCGTTGGCGCGGATCATCGGGTACTGCCAGCAGTTCGTCGAACAGCGCGTCGACATCTGCCGCCACCTGGGCGATTGCCTCATTCAGCGATGTGGCGGAGGGTTGGGCCAATTTTCAGTCCGCGTCGAATGGGCGGGTGCCGGAAGGCGTGCCATCGGCTCCCAGCACAATCTGCTCGATCCGGGCCTGGGCAGCGTCGAGCCGGGACTGGCACTGCGCCCGCAACTTATGCCCCTGCTCGTACAATGCGATCGATTCATCAAGCGATGCTTCGCCGCTTTCAAGCTTGCGGACAATCTCTTCCAACGCCTTGAGCGCTTCTTCAAAACTGGGTTCTGGGGCTGTGCTTGCCATGGCCACAGCTTTGGCGCGGGGCGGCTTGCCGGTCAAGCGTTTCGCTTCATCGAATATATCGGAAGAAATGACTTTGCGACGAAATCAAGCTGGGGCAAGGCCGCCATCCTATGAAAAAGAACCTTCTCCTGATCGCCCCGTTGTCCATGCTGGCGCTTGCGGCATGCAACAATTCCGAAACCCCCGCCAATGAAGGCGAAGAAGCCGCCCAGGCCGCAACGGCACCCGCGCCGGTGGAGCTGCCGCCAGCAATCACTTCGCAGGCGACCTATCGCTGTGCCGACAACACGATTGTCCACATCGACTTCCTTGGTGACAATGAAGCCGCGGACATCCGCGTTGGCGAAAAGACCGCAGTTGCGGTTCGCGTCAGTGCAGAAAAGCCCGCTGCTCCTGCTGAAGGCGAAGCCGCCCCTGCTGAAGCGGCTAAACCCGCTGGCCCGCTCAAATCGGTGGACGGCATGACCACGCTTTCGGGCAGCGGAAAGCAGATCCAGCTCAAGCTCGCCGACAAGGGCGAACAGGGCTGCAAAAGCAACTGAGCCCTTATAACATTTCGGAACCGGAAAGGGGGTCGCGTTGCGGCCCCCTTTTTCTTGGCGCAGCGCCTTATCGGCGTTAGTCTCTCGCAGAGGGAGGGACGGGGACATGTTTATCGGACATTTTGCACCGGCAATGATCGCCGCACGGCACAAGGATGCACCGAGCTTGCCGGTGCTGTTCATCGGCGCGCAACTGGTTGATTGGGCCTTTTTCGGATTGTTGCTGACCGGCGCGGAAAAGATGCGGGTGACGCCGGGCATATCCGCGATGAACCCGATGGATCTCTATCACATGCCCTATACGCATAGCCTGCTCGGCTCGGCGATATTTGCGCTGGCTTTTGGCGCTTTGATCTTCGCTGCTACGCGCAACCGGACCGGGGCGCTAATCGCAGCGGCAGTTGTACTGTCGCACTGGTTTCTCGACTTGCTCGTCCATGTCCCCGATCTCACTCTCGCGGGAAGCCCTCCGAAAATGGGTTTCGGTCTGTGGAACCATCCCTCGATCGAAATGCCGCTCGAACTCGCACTGACTTTCGGATCGCTTTGGCTATATGCCAAGATCGCCAAGCCCAAGGCTCTCCCACTGGCTTCACTGGCGGGCGTGTTGCTGCTGTTGCAGGCGGTGAACTGGTTCGGGCCGGTGGAGCCGGAGGTGACTGCTGGCACCAGTTTGCTGGCCTTCTTTGCCTTTGGTTTGGCGACGCTGCTCGCATGGTGGGTTTATCGCAGCGAAAGCCGCAAACAGGCTGGCTAAAATGGGCGTGCAACGCTAAAGCGCCGCGCATGACCCAGATCACCCCGCAAATCGTCGCCGACCATGGTCTTTCCGAGGAAGAATATCAGCGCATATTGAATGCGCTGGGGCGTGAACCCAACCTTGTCGAACTCGGCATATTCTCGGTGATGTGGTCGGAGCATTGCAGCTACAAAAGCTCGCGCATCCATCTGAAAAAGCTGCCGACAGAGGCGCCCTGGATAATCTGCGGCCCCGGCGAAAATGCGGGCGTCATCGATATTGGTGACGGGCAGGCGGCGATCTTCAAGATGGAGAGCCACAACCACCCGTC
The DNA here is from genome assembly GCF_042680825.1 of Sphingorhabdus buctiana. Taxonomy (NCBI): domain Bacteria; kingdom Pseudomonadati; phylum Pseudomonadota; class Alphaproteobacteria; order Sphingomonadales; family Sphingorhabdaceae; genus Sphingorhabdus; species Sphingorhabdus buctiana. The sequence goes on along the minus strand of NZ_JBHUEL010000003.1, from coordinate 208,486 downwards.
TTATATCGAGCCTTATCAGGGCGCGGCGACTGGCGTTGGCGGCATCCTGCGCGACGTCTTCACCATGGGTGCGCGTCCGGTTGCCAACATGAACGCGCTGCGCTTCGGAAGGCCTGATCACCCCAAGATGAAGCATCTGGTGCAGGGCGTCGTTGCCGGCATTGGTGGCTATGGCAATTGCGTCGGCGTTCCGACGGTTGGCGGCGAAACCAACTTCCATCCCGCCTATGATGGCAACATCCTTGTCAACGCGATGACGGTGGGTGTCGCCGATACCGACAAGATTTTCTATTCGGCGGCGACGGGCGTCGGCAATCCAATCGTCTATGTTGGCTCCAAAACCGGCCGCGACGGCATCCATGGTGCGACTATGGCATCTGCCGATTTTGGTGAAGATGCCGAGGAAAAACGCCCGACCGTGCAGGTCGGCGATCCCTTCACCGAAAAGCTGCTGATCGAGGCGTGCCTTGAACTGATGGCGACCGATGCGATCGTCGCCATCCAGGATATGGGTGCGGCCGGCCTCACCTCCTCGAGCGTCGAAATGGCGTCCAAGGGCGGATGCGGCATCCGGCTCGACATGAACAAGGTGCCCCAGCGCGAAACCGGAATGACGCCCTATGAGATGATGCTGTCCGAATCGCAGGAACGCATGCTGATGGTGCTGAAGCCCGGCAAGGAAGCGATGGCCCAGGCGATTTTCGAAAAGTGGGAACTCGACTTTGCCGTGATCGGTGAGGTTACCGATACGGGGCATATGGTGCTCGAATGGAATGGCGAAGTGGTGTGCGATATCCCGCTCGGCCCGCTCGCTGACGATGCCCCGCAATATGATCGCCCCGCGTTGAGCCGCGAAGACTATAAGGCATGGGCCAAGGTGAAGCCGCTCGGCGATGTGCCGCAGTCGGCTGATCTGACCAAGGATCTGCTCAAGCTGATGGCATCTCCCGACCTCGCGAGCCGCGCGTGGATCTGGCAGCAATATGACAGCCAGGTCGGTGCGGATACTGCGCAGAAATCGGGAGGCGACGCAGCGGTTGTGCGCGTGCACGGGCACAAGAAGGCGCTCGCGATTTCGACCGATTGCACCCCCCGCTATGTCTATGCTGATCCCTATGAGGGCGGAAAGCAGGCGGTTGCCGAAACCTATCGCAACATCAGCGCGGTCGGAGCAACACCGCTAGCGATTACCAATTGCCTCAACTTCGCCAACCCGCAGCGCCCCGAGATCATGGCGCAGTTTGTCGGCGCACTCGAAGGCATGGGTGATGCCTGCCGCGCGCTCGACTATCCGATCGTCTCGGGCAATGTCTCGCTCTACAATGAAAGCAAGGCGACAGGCGGCGGTAGCGCGATCTTGCCGACCCCTGCGATTGGCGGCGTCGGCCTGCTCGATGATGTCGCGAAGATGGCGACCATCGCGTTCAAGGCCGAGGGTGAAATCCTTGCGGTAATCGGGCCCAACTATCCGGAACTTGGCCAGTCGCTGTGGCTGCGCGAAATCCATGGACGCGAAGATGGTGATCCGCCCTTTGTCGATCTGGCCGATGAAAAGCTTAATGGCAGCATCGTGCGCCAGTTGATCGCCGACGGTGCGGTGACTGCGGTGCATGATATTTCGGACGGCGGCCTTTTGGTTGCGGTCGCGGAGATGGCGCTGGCGGCCGGCATCGGTGCCGAATTGTCGCCGATGGATACCGCCTTCGCCTTTAACGAAACCCAGTCACGCTATCTGGTCACCTATCCGGCGGACAAACCGCTTAACCGCAAGGATGTTCCTTTTGTGAACATTGGCAAGGTGGGGGGCAGCGCCATCAGCGTCAACGGCGCAAGCGTGTCGCTGTCCGACTTGCGTGCTGCGCACGAATCCTTCTTCAAGGATTGGATGGAAAGCTGATGGCTGCACCGGCGGGTTATTCCGGAACCCCGCTGGCGAAGAAACTCGGCCTCAAAGATGGCATGCATGTGTGGTTTGATACCATGCCGGACAGCGTGCGCGCCGAGATCGCAGACTATGGTGTGGCCTTGATCGAGGAAAACGCGCCCTCGCAAAATGTAGATGCGGCGCATGTCTTCGTGACCGAAAAGTCGCTATTGGCCGAGCGGCTGGTGGCGTTGCGCAACGGCCTGAAAACTTCAGGTCAGCTTTGGATTAGTTGGCCCAAAAAGGCGTCGAAAGTTCCAACCGACATCACCGAAGAGACGATCCGCGAACTCGCGCTGCCCATGGGATGGGTTGATGTGAAGGTGTGCTCGATCGACGCCGTCTGGTCCGGCCTCAAACTCGTTATTCGCAAGGAGCTGCGTTAAGCGGCAGCCTTTTGCTGGCCCAGCAGGTCATAGGGATCGACGCCGCCTGCGCGCATGATTTCGTGCGCGCGATTGTACAGCGACGGTTCCTTGATACCTAGGCGCTTGCGCGCGTCAGCCAGCGGTTCTGCGAGGAGCGCGCGGATATCTTGGTGCGCGATCTTCTGTGCGGCCTTGCCAGCACGCTGGGCTTCACGAATCGCTGAATAGATCGGCACATTTTTGAGCCCCTTCTTGATCTCGCGGCCACCGGCATAGGCGATGAAGAGGATACCCAGATTCGGATTCTGGCTGTAGGTGAATGCGAGTACGCACTGCTCACCCAATGCATCGCGCCCATAACCGGTCAGCACATGGAACAGGTCATGCGTATCGCGCTGGCGGTTGCCATAGCGTTCGAGGAGGTCGTCGAACTTTTCGGTCTTGTCGGCAAATTTCTCATACTCGTCGACAAGGCCCTGCGCAGTCAGACCTTCTTTCTCCATGAAGTCGCAATAGGCATGGGCAACGGTGCCCATCGGCAGTTTGCGCAAGGATTTGTGATCGTCGAGGATTTCCACAAGGTTCTGCGGCTCGGCGAGCAGCTTGGCACCCATGTCGCTGCTCCAGAATTCGCGGGCGCGCTTGGTGAAGCTGTTTCCCGAAAGCGCACGGATAATGTGGAACACCTGCTCGGTATCTTCCTTGTCGGCAATCAGCTTGCGGAAATGGTGCAGCGCCTTGAGCGGGCGGAAACCCGAATCGGTGCGCGCGGGGTGGGAGAAGGGAATTGCCTGATCCATGAAGACTTTACCTTTTCGATCCAAGTTCCGGATATCTTACCGACAAGAGTGTAAATAGCAAGTTAGCGAGTCATTATCAATAGCGGCTGGACGATATCTCGAAACAACTGTATTGATGGGATAATACAGGGGGATGATCTGATGCCCAATCAAACGCTTGCCGACCGCCACATTACACTCGACGCGCTGCGTGGCTTTGCCGTGATGGGCATTTTGGCGATGAACATAATCGCCTTTTCGATGCCCGAATGGGCCTATGTCACCCCTGCGGCCTATGGTGGAGAGACGCTGGCAGACAAGATCACCTGGTTCCTTGGCGTGATCTTTGTCGATGGCAAGATGCGCGGCCTGTTCTCGCTGCTCTTTGGTGCGAGCATGATGCTGATTATCGATCGCGCCGATGCGAAAGGCGAAAGAGCGGGCCGGGTTCACTATACGCGCATGTTCTGGCTCGCGATATTCGGCCTCTCGCACTATTTCTTTCTGTGGTTCGGCGACATCCTGTTTCTCTATGCCGCCATCGGCAGCGTTGCCTTCCTGTTCCACAAATGGGCGCCCGAGCGCTTGATCAAATGGGCGCTGATCATCTTCATCGTTGGCCTGCTATTCTGGGCGATGCAGTTTGTCGGCCTGCAGGTGCTGCAATTCTTTGCCACGCAACCGGGTGCCGACCCGGCATTGGTGAAGCAATATCAGGAAGTGATCAACAACCCCGATTTCGCCTTCAACACAAGCGAAGAACTCGCGCTGCACCGCGGCAGCTATTCCGCCATTGTCGCTGCCAAGCTGGCCGAGTGGCATGAACCTTTCGCGTTCATCTTGCAGGGCTTTTACGAAACGCTGCCTCTCATGATGCTGGGAATGGCGCTGCAGAAAAATGGCTTCCTGTTGGGCAATTGGGATGCCGCCGCCTACCGCTCCTGGATCAACCGCCTGCTTTTGCCCGGACTGCTGCTCAGCGCGTTGATTGCCGTCTGGGTGATGGCGAGCGGTTTTGATGTGATTACCGCGCTCGCCGCGTTCATGACATGGACCGCGATTCCGCGAATGATGCTCACCATCGCTTATGCAGCTTTGCTCATCCTTGGGATACGCAAGCTGGCCGGCAGTGCGTTGCTCGAACGGGTCACTGCGGCCGGCCGCGCCGCATTCACCAATTATCTCGGCACCAGCATTGTCATGACAACCATCTTTTACGGCTATGGCTTGGGCCTGTACGGCCATGTCAGCCGACTGGGGTTATGGGTCTTTGTGCTGGCGGCGTGGACAGTGATGCTGCTCTGGTCCAAGCCTTGGCTGGAGCGTTTCCACTACGGCCCGCTCGAATGGTTGTGGCGCAGCCTTGCGGGCGGCAGCCTGCAGCCGTTCAAAAAATAAAGGCACATGCATAAGTGCTATTGCAACCTATTCGCATTAACGTTAAATGCGAATCCATGATCGTATGTGTTTGCAATGCCATCCGGGAAAAAGAACTGCGCGACGCGGTGCGTTGCGGCAGTGAAAAGCCTGCGGATGTATACGCCCGGCTGGGTCGCAAACCCAAGTGCGGGCAGTGCCTATCCTTCGCGCGCGATCTGATCAGCGTCAAAGCTGCAAGCGCCTAGCATTAGCGCCACCTCAACTAAGTGTAACAGGCCCGAATACCGGGCTTTTCCTGCTTTCAGAATTGCCTTCGCCAATCTATTATCTTGCCATCGAACATCAGGAGAAAAGCCATGAAGGGCGACAACAAGGTCATCGAGTTTCTGAACGAAGCGCTGAAGAATGAGCTGACCGCGATCAACCAATATTGGCTGCACTATCGCCTGCTCGACAATATGGGCGTCACCAAGCTGGCAGAGCTGGAGCGGCACGAATCGATCGACGAGATGAAGCATGCCGACCAATTGGCGGAGCGTATCCTCTTCCTCGAAGGGCTACCCAATTTCCAGATGCTGGGTCGATTGAAAATCGGTGAAACGGTGGAAGAAATCCTGCGCGCCGATGTTGCATTGGAGCATGAAGCCATTCCTTTGCTCAAGGAAGCCATCGCGCATTGCGAAAGCGTGCGTGACTATGTCAGCCGCGATCTGTTTGCGTCGATACTCGAAAGCGAGGAAGAGCATCTCGATACGCTCGAAACGCAGCTCGAGCTGATCGCGCAAATGGGAATCCAGAACTACATCCAGTTGCAGTCCAAACCAGCCGAGGGCTGATTACCGGGTCGTATCAGAGGCGGCCGAACTGTGTCTGGCTAAAGGTGCGTGAGCCATATTGGCCGCGGCGCTCGACGAGCGGGCTCGCTTCGGCTTCAAGTGCAGTCAGCGTCGCTTCGAAAAGCGGGCGGAGCTGGACGACCTTTTCGACCAGTTCCTCGGGCCCCTGCCGGATTTCGACATAATGGCGTGCTGCCACTTCGATTTCCTCTGCCAGTGCAGCAAGTCGTTCTGCACCGAACTGCCAGCTTTCACCCTTCAGCGTGTGCGACGGTAAGACGAGTTTGGCCGAATCGCGTTCGCGCATCGCCTGTTCGATCGCACCGACCGATTTGATACCATCTTCACGGAAATAGCCGAGCACGCGAACAAATGCCTCGCCCAGCACGGTGCGCGTCTCGCCAAATGTGGCCCAATTGACGATTTCTTCCGCCGAATAGCTCATCGACGTCGATGCTCCGCTAGGTTCAACACTCCAGCGTCTGCAGTTACAGAATATAGGTAAACAAGGCGTTGACGCAGCCTCGATGCTTTTGCCGAGACGAGCGCTCAGTCCTTGGTTGCGAACGGGTTCTTGGACGAACGAAAATTCATTCGCACGGGCACCGCGCCAAAGCCGAGATCGCGGCGGATGCCGTTGAGCAAATAGCGGCGATAACTGTCGGGCAGTTGATCCACACGATTACCAAAGACGATGAAGGTCGGGGGGCGGTTACGCGCTTGGGTGACATAGCGCAGCTTGATCCGCCTGCCGCCGGGGGCTGGTGGCGGATTGGCTGCAACCGCTTCTTCGAACCAGCGGTTGAGCTGCCCCGTCGAAACGCGTCGGTTCCAGCTTTCCCGGGCCTCGAACGCGGCCTTGAGCATCTGGTCAAGGCCTTTGCCTGTAGCTGCCGACACCGCCAGAACGGGAACGCCCTTCAGCTGGGACAGGCCTTCGTCGAGCGCCGCTTTGATGCCATTGAACAGGCTCGATGCATTTTCGGCGACATCCCATTTGTTGATGGCGATGATCAGCGCGCGGCCCTCTTCGATAACATGGTCTGCGATCTTCAAGTCCTGATGCTCGAGCCCCTTGGTTGCATCGAGCAGCAGGACCACCACCTCGGCGAAATCGATCGCGCGGCGGGTATCGGCGACCGAGAGCTTCTCGAGCTTTTCCTGCACCCGCGCGCGTTTGCGCATCCCTGCCGTATCGATCAGCTTGATACGCCGGTCAGCCAGTTCCGGATCGCTGGGGTTCGGATCGTGCCACACCCAATCGATGGCAATACTGTCGCGGGTGATACCCGCTTCGGGCCCGGTGACCAGCCGATTTTCACCGAGCAGTTTGTTGATCAGCGTCGATTTGCCGGCATTGGGCCTTCCGACGATGGCAAGCTGCAATGGCGCGTCGGGCGCCTCGACATCATAGCTTTCTTCTTCAAAGCCATCGACATAAGGCATCAACGCCTCAAACAGGTCGGCCATTCCCTGGCCATGCTCCGCGCTGATCGCGACACCTTCGCCAAGGCCCAAGGAGAAGGCATCGTAAATCGTGTCTTCGGCCTGTTTGCCTTCGACCTTGTTGATCACAAGGATGACGGGTTTGTCGCTGCTGCGCAGCCAGCGGGCGATTTCCTCATCGAGCGGCGTTACGCCTGCCCGGCCGTCGATGACGAACAGGGCGACAGCCGCACCGGCCAGTGCCGCCTCGGTCTGCTGGCGCATCCGCCCCGGCAGCGTGGCCGCATCCTCATCTTCATATCCAGCGGTATCGACAATCCGGAATTTGAGGTCGAACAGCTTGGCATCGCCCTCACGCCGGTCGCGCGTCACTCCCGGCTGGTCATCAACCAGCGCGATCTTCTTGCCGACTAGGCGGTTGAAGAGCGTGGATTTGCCGACATTCGGACGTCCAATAATCGCGACTGACGGCAACATGATTCAAACCTTTTCGATGCGCATGCGCGCGATCAACGGAACGCGGTGAGACGTCCGCTGTCGTCGAGGATGTAAAGCGTGTTGTTGGCGACAACAGGCGCAACCGAAACCGGGGCCTTGATGTCGACCAGCAGGCTCGCTGAACCCTCACCGGACGATACCGACCAGACCTGGCCTTCGCTGTTGGCGACGATCAGACGGCCATTAGCCAGCACAGGCCCGCGCCAGGTGATCACACCCTTTTTGTCTTCCTCATCGCGATAACGGGGCAGCTTCGAAATCCAGCGGATCTTGCCGCTCGCGCGCTGCACGCAAAGCAGCTTCGCATCGCTGGTCATCACGAAAACCCACTCGCCCGAGACAACCGGGGTTGAAATGCCTGCGATGTTGATTTCCCAGATGCGCTGGCCGGTGACCAGTTCATAGGCGGCCATGCGCCCGCCCTGACCCAACGCGAAAACGCGACCGCGATCGATGACCGGGTCGGCGTCGATGTCGGTCAGCGTCGAAACGCTGGTGGACATGGCGGTGCGCGACAATGTGTCGCTCCACACGCTACGGCCATTTTCATAACGGTAAGCGGCGAGCTCACCGGTCGAATAGCCTGCGATCACGGTGCCTTGTGCAGCGGCAGGTGCGGCGACGCCGAAAATGCCAGAAGCGCCGACCGGGCCGGCTTCGTTCCATTGCGATTCGCCGTCGCTCATCCGCACGGCGTAAATCTGGTTATCCTGTGTCATCACATAGGCATTGCCGTTCGACAATGTCGGTGCGCCACGCAGCGGACCTGCCGGGCGCTTGGTCCATTTGATCGCGCCATTGCTGGCATCAAGCGCGGCCACATCGCCTACGCCATTGGTGGCAAAAACGGTGGTGCCGTCGGTGCTGACCCCGCCGCCAAAGCGCGAAGGTTTGCCATCCTTATCGACGGCGAGCGCAGTCGCCCACAATTTTGCGCCGCTGGCAGCATCAAAGGCGCTGACCACTGCGTCGGTATCGATCACATACAGCTTGCCATCATGGACCACCGGGGTTGCGGCCAGGCGCATGCGGTTGCTAGCCCCGGCGACCTGCGCGCTCCATGCGCGCTGCGGTGCCTCTGAAAGCATCAGGTGGCCAGGCGATTTCGCAGCGTTGCCGCCGGGTTGTGACCAGTTGGCGTTGGTGGCTGCGGGCGGAAGGATGACCGAGATGCCGGAAAGCGCGGGATCGGCGACCGTATCTGCCTCGGTTCCCAATATGTCGATGCGCTTGCCGATGGTCGGCGTGTCTTTCTTGTCGCCACCGCCAAGTGCCGAACAGCCGCTGAGCAGCGCAATTGCCGCCAGCGAAGAGATTATGGTCGCATGTTTCTTCACAGGCTTAATTGTCCTTTCCTGCATCCGCTGTCGCAGATGCACCCTTCGGCTTTTCTTCAAGCTGAACGGTATCCACACCCAAGGCACCCGCCATTTGCTGCGCGCGTGAGCGCAACGTTTGCGGCAGGTCTTCCTGCTTTGCAATCTGGGCGAAAATGGGGCCAGCCAGATTGTCCTTACCCATTTTCATATAGCTGATGGCGGTCATCTCGCCCGCGCTGCCGAACCAGGCGTTGCCGGGCTTTGCCAGCGGCTTCAGCCGGTCGATCACCTGCTGCGGCGGCAAGCTATCAAATTCGACCGTGGTCTGGCGGATGAGCGCAAGATCACGGAAAGGCTGTGGCAGGCTCTCATCACCGACCACTTTCGCATAATCGGCAACCGCTTTCTTGGTGTTGCCTTCGGCTGCGGTGATGTTGGCCAACAGGATCTGCGCCATTGCGCGATAGCCGGGCTGCTCGGCCTTGGCGATGGTGCCCAACTCGGTCTTGGCGGCGGCTACATTGCCGCCTTGCAATTTTTCCACCGCCAGGATGAACTGTTCGCCCTGCTTTTCTGCAGCAGCGGTCTGCTGGTTCTGCCAGTAAATCCAGCCGCCAAAGGCCGCGAGGCCGACAAAGAGAGCGATGGCGAGCCAACGGCCATACCGTTTCCAGAAATTCTCAAGGTCGCCCGCGCGGACGGCATCATCGACTTCGCGCAGGAAAGCCTCATCGCTGGCGCTGCGTTTGTCGGTTGGGGTCAGTGCCAAAATGGCCTCCTGTTTCGTGGTCTTGTGGCGTCCTTAGCCATGGATGGCCAGACTTTCCAGTGCGAAGGGGCGGTAAGGTCAATCCGGCTTGTAAAGCTGTTCGTCGCTGGGGAAGGCGCGTGAGCGGACATCGTCGGCATATTTCTTGACCGCTTCCTCGACATGCTCCTGCATCGCACCGAAACGCTTCACGAATTTGGGGACACGATCGAACAGGCCGAGCATGTCTTCAGCGACCAGAACCTGGCCGTCACACTTGGCCGACGCACCGATACCGATGGTCGGGCAGGGCACCTTCTCGGTGATTTCAATCGCGATGGGCTCCATCACGCCCTCGATCACCAGCGCAAATGCACCAGCTTTGGCGACCGCTTCGGCATCTTCGACAATCGAGCGGGCTTCGGCTGCGCTCTTGCCGCGCACGCCATAGCCGCCGAGGATGTTGACAGCCTGCGGGGTTAGACCGACATGCCCCATTACCGGGATACCGCGGGCGGTGAGGAATTCGATCGTCGGCGCGATCACCTTGCCGCCTTCGATCTTCACACCCGCCGCGCCAGTTTCCTTCAACAGGCGCGATGCGTTGGTGAAGGCCTGCTCGGGTGATGCCTCATAGCTGCCAAAGGGCATGTCGACGATCACCGCGGCGTGGTAGCTTCCGCGGACGACTGCGGCACCATGCAGTGCCATCATCTCCATCGTGACCGCCACGGTGTGTGGCAGGCCGTAAATCACTTGTGCCAGCGAATCGCCGACCAGAAGCATGTCGCAATGCGGATCCATCAACTGCGCCATGCGCACCGTATAGGCGGTCAGCATCACCAGTGGCTCGCCGCCCTTGCGCTGCCGGATGCGCGGCACGGTAAGCCGCTTCATCGGCTGCGGCGTCGGGTTGGCGCGGCTGGTGGAGACGGGAAGGGTGAGCGTTTTGGGCGTAGTCGACATGGCACAGGCGCTTAGCGACTAAAGCAAAGGGGCAAAAGCGCGAAAGCCTAAAGAGTGAATAATATTTGACTCAATGTTAAATATATATAACATAACGTCCGAATCACTTAACATGGAGTGTGCAATGTCGTTTCGCGAAAAAATTCACTGGGTGGCGTTTGTCGGGCTGCTGGCTGGATTCGGCTGGTATTTCCTGTCCTACCCTTGGGAAACCGCCAACACCCGTATGGGGATGCTGACGTCGGTGTGGATGCTGTTCCCGACGACGATCATCTTCCTCGTGCCCATGATTGCCGGCAGTGCCTATTTTGCCATCCGGACTCCCAAGGAAGCCAATCTGAAAGAAGACGAACGGGAAAAACTGATCCATCTCAAAGGCACACACGCTGCCTATTACCCACTCGTGCTTGGCGTTTGGGTCAATATCTTCGCCATGATCAACGGGCTGATGTATGGCTGGTCGGTCAACATCCTGATGGCAACCTTGGTGCTTGCGGAACTGGTTCGTGTTGGCGCCCAGCTTTACTATTACCGCAGGGGATACTGAGTCATGGCGCGCCTTCCCTTTGACAACGACATCAAGACGCTGCGCTTCCTATCGGGCGAAATGACGCAGGGCGATCTTGGCGACAAGGTGGGCGTTACCCGCCAGACCATCGCGGCCATCGAACAGGGCAAATATTCACCCAGCCTCGAGGTTGCTTTCCGTATCGCGCGCGTTTTTGGAAAACCCCTTGAAGAGGTGTTTCGCTGGGCTGGGGATTAAGGCAGTTTGGTTAGTGCGTGCACGCACAGGGGCCCGGGCTTTTCAAGCTCCCCAGCTCTCCGCCCGGGCCCCAATTTTGAAGATCCCGATCAGGCGCCCAGATGCGCTTTCACAAAATCCGCCGCACGCTCGCCAATCATGATCGATGGCGCGTTGGTGTTTCCGGAAACGAGGCGCGGCATGATGCTGGCATCCGCCACATACAGACCCTCAATACCACGGAAACGCAGCTGCGTATCAACCACATCGTCTGCATTAGCGCCCATGCGGCAAGTGCCGACCGGGTGATAAACAGTGTCGGCGCGATTGCGGATCATTTCTCCCAGTGCTGCATCATCGTCGATCGGGGTCGCGTGTCTATCGACGCCGCGATAAGCGGCAAGGCTTGGTGCCTCGGCAACGCGGTGCATCAGGCGGACACCAGCTTTCAAGGTTTCCAGATCGCGATCATCGGTCAGGAATGCCGGGTCGATCAAAGGAGCATGTGCGGCGTCGGGTGAGGCAAGCCGCACGGTACCGCGGCTATAGGGGCGCAGCACGCAGGCATGGATGCTGAATCCGTGGCCTTTCACTTTCGTCCGCCCATGGTCTTCGAGCATCGCCGGAACGAAATGATACTGGATATCGGGTGCAGGCTGTGAAGGGTCAGTTTTCCAGAACCCTCCCGCTTCGGCGAAGCAGGTGGTCAGGATGCCAGTCCGCTTCATCCGATGTTCGAACAGCGCCTTCGCCATCCGCCATGTTCCGGCGAGGCTGTCACCAAAGAAATCGGTCGATGGGCTTTCGAAGCTCGACACATAATCGATATGGTCCTGCAGGTCTTCGCCCACGGCCGGTTTGTCGAGCACCACATCGATACCCATCGAACGCAGATGTTCGGCGGGGCCGATCCCCGAAAGCTGCAAAATCTGCGGGCTGCCAAATGCGCCTGCGGAAAGGATGACGGCGGCACGTGCCTTCAATGTACGGCTTTTGCGGCCCTGGCGGATGACAATGCCGGTCGCGCGGCCGTTTTCGACAATGATCTTTTCGGTCAAGGCGCCGCAAATGACTTCGAGGCGACCGGCAGCCTTGGCAGGCTCAACATAGGCGCGCGCAGCCGACCAGCGCTCGCCGGCTTTTTGCGTAACCTGGTAAAGTCCAAAGCCTTCTTGCTGCGCGCCGTTGAAATCGTCTGTGCGCGGCAGTTGCAGTTCGGCAGCGGCCTCCACAAAGGCGCGGCTTCCCGGATTGGGCCAGCGCTGGTCCATGACGTTGAGCGGGCCGCCCGTGCCGTGATAGGCATCGCCGCCACGCTCGTTATTTTCGGCACGTTTGAAATAGGGCAATACATCATCATAGGCCCAGCCATCGCAACCGAGCGCCGCCCAATTGTCATAGTCAAAGGCATGGCCGCGAATATAGACCATCGCGTTGATCGCGCTTGATCCGCCAAGGCCTCGCCCGCGCGGCTGGTAACCGGTGCGCCCGTTCAGGCCTTTTTGCGGTACCGTTTCGTAACGATAGTTGGAGGCATCGGGGATGAACGGCATGAAGCCCGGGGTTTTGACGCGGATTGCATCGTTGGTCCCGCCCGCTTCGACCAGGCACACCTTGAACTTGCCACTTTCAGAGAGCCGCCCTGCGGCTGCGCTCCCCGCCGAACCGCCACCGACAACGATGATATCAAACTCGTCCATACTGACTCCTTTGAAAGTAAGGTTTAACCGGACGATTAAGTTTGGCAATCGCTATTCGGCAGGCGTCACCGCTTTTTGCTGGCGTTCGTTCCAACGTGCCTTGATGCTGTCCGATGTGTCGCGGCTGCCATCATGGCTCCAGCCGGGTGGGCGCCATAAATAGCCAAGCTTGTAACGCCAGGGTGCTGACCAGACATCCTTGGCTATCGCGATCCATTCATGGAAGACGCTGTAGAGCAGGTTGAACGTGCCGAGCTGGCGGACAATGCCATAACGGATCACTTCCTCATCATTTTCGGTTGCAAAAGTGCCAAACATCCTGTCCCAGATGATGAAGGTCCCGGCATAGTTGGAATCGAGGTAACGCGGGTTTGTCGCATGGTGGACGCGGTGGTGCGACGGGGTGTTCATCACATATTCGAACCATGCCGGAAAGCGCTTGATCGCCTCGGTATGGATCCAGAACTGGTAGATGAGGTTGATCGCCCCGCAGAAGAACACCATCGCCGGGTGAAAGCCGATGAAGACCAGGGGCAGGCGGAAGATAAAGCCCAAGGCGATGAAGCTGGTCCAGCTTTGGCGCAGCGCCGTCGACAGGTTGTAATGTTGGCTCGAATGATGGTTCACATGGCTCGCCCAGAACCAGCGGACACGGTGCGCGCTCCGGTGGAAGACGTAATAGGCGAGGTCATCGATGATGAAACAGGCGATCCAGGCCCACCAGGCCCAGCCGATTTCGATCAATCGATACTTATAACCCCAGTAAAACATCGAGGCGACGAGCCCGGCGGTCAGCGCGCCGGCAACCGTGCTGCCAAGGCCAAAGCCGAGTGAGGTCAGCGTATCGCGGGGTTCATATTTTTCGGGTGCGTTGCGCCGCGCCCAGATCATTTCGATCAGGATCATCAGCACGAAAATGGGGACGGCATAGTCGACCGGGTTGGGCAGTTTCACGATCATGCCGAAATCCTCCGCAGGCCTGCGGCCCAGATCTGCGCCTTGTCACCGAGGTTCAAGGTCACCTTGCCAAAGCGGCTGTCGCTGGTGCCCACGGTGAGGAAATTCTGGTCAAGCCGCGATTGGGTGGAACCATCAAGGATGCGACCGGCAAAATGCGCACCATGGCGGCGGATCACCATCTGCCTGCCTTGTGCATCGCGAAGCAGCGCGCCAATGCCCGCCTTGTCGATGGCGATATCGACTGGATCAAAACCGCACATCACTTCGTCGGCCAAGGCGCGGGCGTGCGCTTCATCGCGGATGCGGATATCCCCGCCAAGGTCTAGGCGGCGCGCCATCCATGCGAGGAACAGGATCGCCGCGAGCGACGCCCCCAGTTTCGCGATTTCCCCCAGCACCCCCTCCATGCGTCAGGCCCGGGCTTTCAACATATCCATCAAGGGACGGACGGGATTGGCATCATAGCCTGCCTTGGCTGCCATATTGGTCAGCGCATCGGGGTCTCCACCCTGGCTTGCCTCTGACAATGCCCATAGCAATGTCGATCGGGTGCCCGAACGGCAGTAAGCGAGCACCGGCCCCTCGGCTTCATTCAAAGCCTTTGCCATTGCGGCAACTTGCGGTTCGCTGAATCCTGAATGGGTCACGGGAATGGCGACATAATCGACGCCGACCGTCCGTGCTGCGGCTTCCACTTCGGGCCCGGGCAGTTGGTCGTCACTTTCGCCTTCGGGGCGGTTGTTGATGATCAGCTTTATACCAATCCGCGCCGCCTCCGCGATTTCATCAAGGCCGATTTGCGGGGAGACATAGATAGTATCTGTAAGTTTGCGAAACATGGACCCTTATCCTTCTGCTGCCTCCCTTATTACAGACAGAAAGGCTTCGCCATAGGCTTCAAGCTTGCGTGCACCGACGCCGCTTATCAATGCGAAATCAGAAAGATTGGCGGGCCGCCGCTGCGCCAGTTCGCGCAGCGTTGCATCGTGGAAGATGACATAGGGCGGAACGCCTGCTGCCTCGGCCAGTTCACGCCTTTTGGTGCGTAAAGCTTCGAACAATGGATTGTCCGACGGATTTGCCGACTGCCGCTTTTCCTTGCGGGTTTTGGGCGGAACGACAATTTCCAGTTTCATCTCGCCTTTCAGGATCGCGCGTGCTGCGCCCGCCAGCATCAACCCACCATGTTCGTTGGCGGTCAGATGCCCCTGCGCTTGCAGGGCGCGCGCAACAGCTTTGATCAGCCGGGCATCTTCGCCCGTGACGATGCCAAAGACACTGAGCTGGTCGTGTCCGCGCGCCTCGATCCGTTCATCGGCTCGGCCGGTAAGCACTTTTTCCAGATGCCCGACGCCAAAACTCTGCCCGGTGCGATAGACGGCGGAGAGCAGCTTTTGCGCAACCTCGGTCGCATCGACCACAGCAGGTGCATCGAGGCAGTTATCGCAATTGCCGCATGACGGCGCAGGGTCTTCACCGAAATGACGCAACAGAATGGCACGCCGGCACCCGGCGGTTTCGACGAGCGCGGACAGCGCATCGATGCGGGCTTTCTCGGCAAGCTGGCGCGCCTCCGGCTGTTCCTTCAACCGTTCGCGCGCGAGGCTGAAATCCCCGGGCGACCAGAAGAGATGCGCAACCGCCGGATCGCCATCGCGGCCCGCACGTCCGCTTTCCTGGTAATAGGCCTCGATCGACTTGGGGATACCGGCATGCGCGACGAAGCGAACATCGGGTTTGTCGATGCCCATGCCAAAGGCAACTGTGGCGACCATCACCATGTCCTCGGATGCGACAAATTCGGCCTGCGCGGCGGCGCGCTCCGATGGCTCCATCCCGGCATGGTAGAAACGCGTGCGCCGCCCGGTTCGGGCAATCAGGGCAGCCAGCTTTTCCGCTCGGTCGCGGGTGGTGGCGTAGACAATCCCCGCACCCGGCCAACCGCGAATGGCCGATGCAATTGCCGATCCCTTGCTTGGCGTGTTGGTGACGGCATAGCGGATATTGGGCCGGTCAAAGCCGGATACGATCATGCCGCTAGCCGGGATGCCGAGTTGCTGGGCGATATCTTCGCGGGTGTGCGCATCGGCGGTCGCGGTCAGCGCGAGCCTCGGCACGTTTGGAAATTCGTCCATCAACGGGCGGAGCAAGCGATAGTCGGGGCGGAAATCATGCCCCCATTCGGATACGCAATGCGCCTCGTCGATCGCGAACAACGACACCTTGGTTTCGAACAGCAGGCGCAGGAATTCGGGGGTCGAGGCCCGCTCTGGCGCGACATAAAGCAGGTCTAGCGAGCCACTGACCAGCCTTTCGATGGTCTCGGCGCGGTTATTGTCGGCAGAGGTCAGCGTCGCCGCGCGAATGCCCACTGCATTGGCCGCGCGCAGTTGGTCGTGCATCAACGCAATCAGCGGCGAAATGACGATGCAGGTACCGTCAAGCAGCAACGCCGATAACTGGTAGCAGAGCGATTTGCCCGCCCCTGTGGGCATCACCGCCAGTGTGCTTTGCCGCTCCAGTGTCCGGCGCACCACCTGTTCCTGCACGCCGCGAAATTCAGCAAAGCCGAAAACGCGGTGCAGCACATCGGCTGGGTCGAGAGTATCGGGCGCAAGCATCTGCCTGCCCGCTAGGCCGGATAGTCCCTCAAGAATAGAGCGCTCTTCGGGCATCGGCGACTTTCGCTGTGGATAGCCGAGTCGAATTGGAACATATAAAGAACAAACTATGATGTAAAGTTTAGGGCCCGATTATTCTGCGGCGACGGCCTCTTCGTCCTTTTCGGCCTGCTGGCGCGTCCACATTTCGGCGTAGAGACCGTTTTTTGCGAGCAGTTCGGCATGTGTGCCCTGTTCGGCAACGCGGCCTGCATCGAGCACGACAATTTCGTCCGCATCAACGACCGTCGACAATCGATGTGCGATGACGATGGTGGTGCGCGCTTTTGAAACCTCATCCAGCGTGTCGAGAATTTCCGCCTCGGTGCGACTGTCTAGCGCGCTGGTGGCTTCGTCGAGGATCAGGATGGGTGGGTTTTTGAGGAGCGTGCGCGCGATCGCAACACGCTGTTTCTCACCGCCAGATAGCTTCAGCCCGCGCTCACCCACCTGGGTCTCATATTGCTTGGGCTGCGCAGCGATGAAATTGTGGATCTGTGCACCACGCGCTGCATCCTCGATTTCGGCCTGCGATGCACCTTCGCGGCCATAGCCGATATTGTAGCCGATGCTGTCATTGAACAGCACGGTATCCTGCGGGACGATGCCAATCTGCGCGCGCAGGCTTGACTGGGTCACGTCCCGCAAATCCTGCCCGTCGATGGTGATCCGGCCGCCTGTGACATCGTAAAAACGATAAAGCAGCCGCGCGATAGTCGATTTGCCAGCCCCTGACGGGCCGACAACGGCGAGTGTCTTTCCGGGCGGCACGCGCAAGCTGAGGCCGTTCAATATCTGCCGATCGGGGTCATAGCCAAAGATCACATTTTCGAATGCCAATTCGCCGCCCGCAACCTGAAGTTCGAAAGCGCCCGGGCGATCGACAATCTCCGGCGCAGTATCGATCAGGTCGAACATCGCGGCCATATCGATCAAGCCCTGCCGGATCGTACGATAGACCATGCCGAGCATGTCGAGCGGGCGGAAAAGCTGCATCAGCAACGTGTTGACGAGAACGACATCGCCGGTGCTGAAGCGGCCCTGCGACCAGCCCCATACGCTGAACCCCATTGCGCCTGCCATCATCAGGTTGGTGATCAACGACTGGCCGATATTGAGCCAAGCGAGCGAATTTTCAGATTTCACCGCGGCATCGGCATAGCGCCTTGCCACCCGTGCATAATATTCCGCTTCGCGATCTTCGGCGTTGAAGTATTTGACCGTTTCATAGTTGAGCAGGCTGTCTACCGAACGCGCGACGGTGGCCGTATCCAGCTCGTTCATTTCCTCGCGCAGCTTGTTGCGCCAGTCGGTCACCTTTTGGGTGAACAGGATATAGGTGATCACCATCGCCAGCGTCGCGACAACCAGGCCGACCCCGAATTTGAACCAGAAAATCACCAGCACCGCGACCAGTTCGATTGCCGTTGGCGCAATGTTGAACAGCATGAAATAAAGCATCACGTCGATGCTTTTGGTTCCGCGCTCGATCACCTTCGTCACCGCACCGGTGCGGCGGTTCATGTGGAACCGCATTGACAAGCGGTGGAGGTGCGAAAAGACATTCTCGGCCAGTCGCCGCGTGGCATCCTGCCCAACACGTTCGAAAACGGTGTTGCGCAAATTATCGAACAGCACGCCGCCAAAGCGCGCGCCGGTATAGGCAACGACCAGTCCAATCGCCATCCAGACGCCTGCTTCCAGGCCCGGCTGCATCCGGTCAATGGCGGCGCCATAGACAAAGCCCATGGACAGCTGGACGCCCTTCGAAACCAGCACCAGCAGCATCGCGATGACTATGCGCACGCGCAGCGCGGGCAGGTCTTTAGGCCACAAATAGGGCAGGAAGCGGCTGAGCGTGGCGAAGCTCGCCTCCGCTTTCGCTACTTCCTTTTCCTTGCCGTTTTCGGCCTGTGCCGCCATTCCCTGCATCAGGCCGATATAGGGAAGTATCCGGCTTTAGAAAGTCCCGCTGACTGTCGCGCGGTAAATCAGGCCATAATTGTTGCGGCCAGTATGGGTGAAATCAATGGGGCCATCGCGGCGGTCGACGTAGAAGACTTCGTCATAACCCTCGGTCTGGCCGGCCAGGTTGAATACCTGCCCGCGGACCTTCAGCCCCAACACATTCTTATGTTCGATAAAGGCGCCAACCATCGGCCCGGTGCGGTAATCG
The DNA here is from genome assembly GCF_042680825.1 of Sphingorhabdus buctiana. NCBI lineage: Bacteria > Pseudomonadati > Pseudomonadota > Alphaproteobacteria > Sphingomonadales > Sphingorhabdaceae > Sphingorhabdus > Sphingorhabdus buctiana. The sequence continues at coordinate 189,981 of NZ_JBHUEL010000003.1, read as the reverse complement.
CGGCCGAAATAGTCGAGCCGGTAAAAGCCGTAATCGCTATTGTCTTCGGCAAAGACGCCATAGGCCCATTGCGTATTGGGGATGTCGTGGCGGAAATCGGCATTCCAGTAACTCCGTCCGCGATTGCTCAGCGGGCGCTTCTCGCCGGTTAATGGATCGCGCAAAGATGCCGTCTGCCAAGCGCCGATGAGGTCGAGTTTCGCGCCTTTGATGCCGATGGTGTCGAGCAGGAAGCTGGCGTTGATTTCGGTCCGCAGCCGCTTTGCAGTGCCGTCAATATTACCCGGCGCTTCGGTGGTTGCGGTTATCGGAATGCGGTCGACAAGATCGCTGATCGATTCGAGGTCGACCTTGAATTTGATCGACCCCGCCTTGCCCAGCGAACGGTTGGCTTCGAAATTGAGCAGCCAGCTTTGCGGTGGCACAAGCTGGAAATTGCCGGCATTATTGTTGTTGTTGCGTACATCGACCGAGGCGAGGAAGTCACCAAAGTTAAGCTGCAACACTTTGCGCTGGAATTTCACGCTGACGTCGAGGTTGGGCGAGGCTTTCCAGCCCAGTGCGATTGAACCTTTGGGGCGCACATATTGGCGCGAATTACCATTGGGGCTGGTGACCCCCAATTCGCTATATTCACCGCCCAATGTCGCTTGCAGCGTCAGATCTTTGGCAATGGGTCGGCCATAAGACAGGATGACCTGTCCACGTTTCTCCTCGACCCGTGCCGTTGCATTGGGCAACGGCACCGGCTGGAACACGCCGCCGCTGTCGAGTTGGAAAAATTCGGATTCGGCGTCGAGATAATTGAACGCGCCTTCCGCCGAAACCTGCCAGTCGGCTTTGCCAGCTTTCCAGCGATATTCGGCGCGCAACACGCTTTCGCCTTCGTCGATCGACTGGATGAATTTCTGTCCGCTTTCGGGGGATCCGTCGGTCGGGGTGACACGGAACTGGTTGACGAAGGGGCTGTGTTCAAAGCGGTGAAAACCTATCAGCTTCAGCCGACCGCCGCCCAGACCGAACTCATAATCGGCGCCCAGTTCCATACTCCATTCGTCTTCGCGATCACGCCCCGCCTCAAGAACATCGGCGACGCCGGGTTGCTGGCGCAGGAAGGTGCGGGTCCCGCGGAATTCGAAAAATTCGAGCGCGCCGTTGGCATTGAGGATATTTCCATTGTCGCTTTTCAGCGAATAGGTGCCCGCCAACCTTGGCCGGTCGCCCTGCGAACGCACGCGGACGTCGCGCAGGAACAGGCGATCGCCATTGGCATCGCGAACATCTTCATAGCCCCAGCCACCACCGCGAAAGCCGTTGTTATTGGATAGACCCAGCGTGAAATCGCCCTTGCCGATCTTGCCCGAAAGATTGACTTCACCATTGATCCAGAAATCATCGACCCGCCGCCGCCATTGCGGACGCCAGGCAAAATTGCCCTGCAGGCTGTCAGGCTTTGTCACGACGTTCAGCACCTGGCCGTTGAGGCCCGAGACATTGAGCGTCGCACCATCGGCGATTTCCAGCCGGATTACCGAATTCGCAGCGATGCGGGACAGCGCGGTCTGAGCATCATTGCTCTTGCCAGTGATGCGTTGGCCATTGATCAGGACATTCTGGCTGGCCTCGCCCAAGCCCCGGTCGCTGCTGACCTGGCTGATCTGGAATCCCGGTATCTGGCCCACCATATCGAGCGCGGTTTGCGGTGCGAACCGGGCGAATTGAGGAGCCTCATAAATTTGGCGGCCATTTTCGGTGCGCGGTTCAAGGTCGGTTGCCGCCGCCTCGACCTGCGGGGCGGTATTGGCCAATGCGGGGTTGACCGCTGCCAATGCCAACAAACTTCCGGAAGTCGCAAGGATGCGACGGGAGCACACATTCATTAAACCCACTCCTGTCGGGCTCTGTTGGCCCTGTATTGTGCTCCCTGGGGGGCGGGTTAGGATTACAAATGTATGCGAACCAGCCGGGTTCGATTAGCGACTGATAATTTGGGACAAACTACATCCGTCTTGATAGCAGCAGCCACGCGGCAATGGCGTTGAAGCCGGTATAGACCGCGTAGAAGCCGAGGATCATGCCTGACCCCGAATAGGCAAACAGCATCGCGCCGAGCAATATTCCAAATTCAAGCAAATAGCTGCCGTTGCGGCCAAAATGCCGCCCGAAATAAATCTTGGTATCCTCGACAAAGGGATGGCCCGACTCCACCACGGCCTTGTGCATCGCGAAATTGGCAATGCCGAACAGGAAGCAGGCGATCAGATACATCTGCCGCCCGCCTTGCTCATTTCGAAGCGTTGGCTTCCGCTTTGTCGGGGCGCAGGCTTGTGCCCGCACGTCCACCGCGGAAGGAGGAGAACCAGCTCGCCGGATTCAGCCCGGTCGAACCATCGAGTGAGAAGGTGATGATCTCGGCTCGCCCGCCGATACGCTCCCACGCAACCGGGCCACCAAGGCCGATGGGGGCGTCAACGCGGCTGTCGGCGCTGTTATCGCGGTTGTCACCCAGCAGGTAATAATGCCCTGCGGGAATACGGATGGGTGCGACATCGTCGGTCGATCCGCGGCGCGCATCGATCGTGTCATAACTGACGCCATTGGGCAGCGTTTCGCGCACGATGGTGACATAACAGTGCAGCGAACCATCGGCTTCTTGCGCCAAGGCGCCCGGGAAATCGATCTCGGTGCAGGGATTGTTGGCGTCGACCGGCAGGTCTTTCACCGGCTGCGCTTCCTGCTTGATCGGCTTGCCGTTGAGGAACACCTGCCCTCCGCGCATTTCGAACAGGTCACCGGGCATGCCGATAACGCGCTTGATATAATCCTGGTTCTTGCCCTCGGGCGTAAGGATCACGACATCGCCGCGTTCGGGTGTCGCGCCCCACACGCGGCCCTTGCTTTCGGGCAAGGTGAAAGCGAGCGAATCTACGTCTTCGCGCAGCACCAGCCATTGGAATAGCGCCACGGGATTGGGAATGGTGGGGGAGACAAAGCTCCAGCCATAAGCGAATTTCGAAACGAACAGCCGGTCGCCCACCAGCAATGTAGGCATCATCGAGATCGACGGAATATAGAATGGCTTGGCGATGAAACTGTGAAAGCCGAGCACGGCGAGCAGCAACCAGAACAGGCCTTTGATTTCTGCCCACAGATTGTGGAGCCAGCCTTGTTTGGGCGCTTCCGCAGCGCTGCTTTTGCTCTCGGTGGTTACAGGTTCGCTGTTCAAGATTGTCATGCTTTCGAAATCGGTAATGCCTCGATGATCACAAAGGCCTGCGCCCAAGGGTGATCGTCGGTCAGCGTTAGGTGAATGTGCGCCTCATAGCCATTTGGGACCATCGCGTCGAGCCGTGCCTTTGCCCCACCAGTCAGCGCCAATGTCGGAGCGCCTGACGGCGCGTTGACCACGCCGATGTCCTTCATGAACACGCCACGTTTGAACCCGGTGCCGACAGCCTTGCTGAACGCCTCTTTGGCGGCAAACCGCTTGGCGTAGGTTCCGGCCTTGGTGAAGGGCCGCTTTGCAGCCTTGGCGCGCTCGACATCGGTAAATACGCGGTTTTCAAACCGCTCGCCAAAACGGTTCAGCGAATTCTGGATACGCTCTATATTACACAGGTCGGAGCCGAGGCCGATGATCACCGCGCCGCATCCATCAGTTCGCGCATCTTGCGTACCGCATTTTCAAGGCCATCGAAGATTGCCTCGCCGATCAGGTAATGGCCAATATTGAGTTCGGCCAATTGCGGAATGGCGGCGATGGGCTGGACATTATCATAGGTCAGACCGTGGCCGGCATGGGGTTCGATGCCATTCTTGGCGGCGAGTGCGGCCGCATCGGCAATGCGTTTGAGTTCCTTCTCGATCCCGGCCGTGTCGCCATCGAGCCACAGATGCGCGTAGCGCCCGGTGTGCAGTTCGACGACGGGTGCCTTGAGCCGCATCGCGGCGTCAATCTGCCGGGCATCGGGTTCGATGAACAGGCTCACCCGGATGCCCGCATCGGACAGGCGCGATACGATCGGAGCCAGCTGGTTGTGCAATCCGGCCGCGTCGAGCCCGCCTTCGGTCGTGCGTTCCTCGCGCCGCTCGGGCACGATGCACGCAGCGTGCGGTTTGTGCCGCAATGCAATTTCCAGCATTTCCTCGGTCGCCGCCATTTCAAGGTTGAGCGGCAGGCTGGTCGCAGCCTGGATGCGGGCAAGGTCGCTGTCGCGGATATGCCGCCGGTCTTCACGCAGGTGCGCGGTGATGCCGTCTCCGCCGACATGCGCGACAATCTCTGCTGCGCGCACCGGATCGGGGTGATCCCCGCCGCGCGCGTTACGGATCGTCGCGACATGGTCGATATTGACGCCAAGGCGGAGGTGACCGTTCATGGTCAAGCCTTGCGGCTCCCCGGCTTCACCGCTTCGCTAGCCGCCAGTTCGGGCGGCAGCTCATCGGGCGCGTAGGTCGGGAAGTTGAGCTCAATCAGAGGAAAGAAGGGCACGCCGAGATCAACTGAACCCGCCGAGCGATCGACGATCGAAGCCGCCGCGATCACTTCGCCGCCAGCATCCTCGATCGCCTTGATGGCTTCACGCGATGAAAGGCCGGTGGTGACGACGTCCTCGACCATCAGAACCTTCTGGCCTTCCTTCAGGGCAAAGCCACGACGCAAACCGAACACGCCTTCGGGGCGTTCGACGAACAGCGCGTCAACACTGAGCGCGCGGCCCATTTCATGCCCTATTATAATGCCGCCCATTGCAGGCGAGACGACAACCTCGATCTGGCTGCGAATGTCGCGCGGCAGTTTCTGCGCAATGGCAACCGCGATGCGGCTTGCCCGTTCCGGGTTCATCAGCAAACGGGCGCATTGCAGATAATAAGCACTGTGCCGTCCGGACGACAAAAGGAAGTGCCCTTCCAGCAAGGCTTCGGCAGCGCGGAACTCGGAGAGAATTTCGTCTTCGGTCATGATTTGGGGGATGTCCTTGAACTGCGTGCAACCACTGTTGCGCGATTTGCAACGCAGATTAGGTGGATTCCGCCCACAAATAAATGCAAAAATTGGTATTGAGGCTGCTTGAGGCTTGTGCCAAGCGCGCCTATAAGCCGCGCCAAATCGCGGTTTTGTTACAGCGATACAACAGTTTCCGGCGGGCTCTCCGCGATAGGATTACGGGGCTAACATAATGAATATTATGAAAAAATTTGTTCTGGCATGCGGGCTGATGATGCTTCCCGCCATGGTATCGGCGCAGGCGGCGAATCCGGCACCTGCACCTGCCGCGGCAGAGGCAAAGGCGGTCCCTGCACCGGTCCAGGCAGCTCCTGCTGCTGCTACCGATGCTGGAAATGAGGCTGCGGCCCCGTCTGCTGCACCCTCAATGGACGGCTCGCTCCCCGGCTACACGCCGATGAAGCCCGACTATGAAAACCATGTCGGTATGCCCAAGGATCGCGGCGTCGATTTCCAGGAACAGTTCAGCCCCAATGGCCATTATGCCAAATGGATGAACAACTCGATCCTGCTGCCGATCATCACGATCATTTCGCTGTTCGTCCTCGGTCTGCTGCTTTGGGTTATCGTGCGCTACCGCCGCGCGGCCAATCCCGAACCTTCGAAGACCACCCACAACACCTTCATCGAAGTCGTGTGGACGCTCGTCCCCGTTCTCATCCTGCTGGGTATCGCTTATCCCTCGCTGACGCTGGTCGCCAAGCAGTTCAAGCCTGCGCCGGCTGATGCTGTTACCGTGAAGGTGACGGGATATCAGTGGTATTGGGGTTACACCTATCCCGACCATGGCGGCTTCGAAGTTGTCTCGAACATGCTTCAGGAACAGTCGGCTGTTAAGCCGGGTGAGCGTTACCGCACCGACGATGACGGTCCTCGCCTCCTCGCCGTGGATAACCGCATGGTCGTTCCGGCCGGCGTTCCCATCCGCATCCAGACCACCGCCGCTGACGTGATCCACAGCTTTGCGGTGCCTGCACTGTGGTTCAAGCTTGACGCTGTTCCCGGCCGTCTCAACGAAAAGGCCGTGACGATCGAAAAGCCGGGCGTCTATTTCGGCCAGTGTTCGGAACTTTGCGGGGCACGCCACGCATATATGCCGATCGTGGTTGAGGCGCTTCCGCCCGCTCAATTTGCGGCGTGGGTAAAGGCAAAAGGCGGCTCGATGCCGGGTGAAAAACCTGCTGAAGCTGCACCTGCTGCTGCTCCTGCCGCTCCTGCTGCAACCGAAACCGCTCCTGCCGCCGCTCCGGCGCCTGCTGCCAAGTAAAAAAAGAGGTCGACAAAGATGACGACGATTGCTGCAAATCCCGCCGACCATCATGACCACGCGCATGATGCCGACCACAAGCCGGGCTTTTTCGCCCGCTGGTTCATGTCGACCAACCACAAGGATATCGGAACGCTTTACCTGATATTCGCGATTCTCGCGGGTGTCATCGGTGGTGGCATTTCCGGCCTGATGCGCCTCGAGCTCGCAGAGCCCGGCATTCAGTATCTGACGGGTTGGGCATCGATGATGGCCGGCAAGGAAGCTTCGCTCGATGAAGCCTATCATATGTGGAACGTGCTGATCACCGCGCACGGCCTGATCATGGTCTTCTTCATGGTCATGCCCGCAATCATTGGTGGTTTCGGCAACTGGTTCGTGCCGCTGATGATCGGTGCGCCCGACATGGCCTTCCCGCGCATGAACAATATCAGCTTCTGGCTGACCGCGGTTGCCTTCATCATGCTGCTCGGCTCAACCTTCGTACCTGGCGGTACCGGCCTCGGTGCCGGCACGGGTTGGACGGTCTATGCGCCGCTTTCCACCTCGGGATCGGTCGGGCCTGCAGTCGACATGGCGATTTTCTCGCTCCACCTTGCAGGTGCGGCGTCGATCCTTGGTGCCGTGAACTTCATCACCACCATCTTCAACATGCGCGCGCCCGGGATGACCATCCACAAGATGCCGCTGTTCGTATGGTCGGTGCTGGTTACCGCATTCCTGCTGCTGCTTGCGCTGCCAGTGCTTGCTGCCGCTATCACCATGCTGCTGGTTGACCGTAACTTCGGCGGCGCATTCTTCGATGCCGCTGCCGGTGGTGACCCGATCCTGTACCAGCACCTCTTCTGGTTCTTCGGTCACCCCGAAGTGTACATCATGATCCTGCCGGGCTTCGGTATCGTCAGCCAGATCGTTGCGACCTTCAGCCGCAAGCCGGTCTTCGGCTATCTCGGCATGGCTTATGCCATGGTCGCAATCGGCGTTGTCGGCTTCGTCGTGTGGGCACACCACATGTACACGATCGGCATGAGCGTCGAGATGAAGATGTACTTCACCGCCGCGACGATGGTTATCGCCGTCCCGACCGGTATCAAGATCTTCAGCTGGATCGCCACCATGTGGGGCGGTTCGCTGAGCTTCAAGACGCCGATGGTCTGGGCGCTTGGCTTCATCTTCATGTTCACCGTTGGTGGTGTGACCGGTGTTGTCCTCGCCAATGGTGGTGTCGACGATAACCTGCACGACACCTATTACGTTGTCGCCCACTTCCACTACGTGCTCTCGCTGGGCGCGGTCTTCGCGCTGTTCGCCGGTTTCTACTACTGGTTCGGCAAGATGTCTGGCCGCATGCTCAACGAGTTCCTCGGCCACCTGCACTTCTGGATTTTCTTCATCGGCGTGAACGTGTTGTTCTTCCCGATGCACTTCCTGGGTCAGCAAGGTATGCCCCGCCGTTATCCCGACTATCCGGATGCCTTTGCGCACTGGAACGAGATCGCATCGTGGGGTTATGCTATCATGGGCGTGGGCGTGATCATCTTCTTCATCAATGTCTTCTGGTCGCTCGTGGCCGGCCGCAAGGCGGAAGGCAATTATTGGGGTGAAGGTGCAACCACGCTCGAATGGACTCTGTCGAGCCCGCCGCCCTTCCACCAGTTCGAAACGCTTCCGGTCATTAAGTAAGACCGGGAACAAAGCCCCGCCCTCCGGTTTGTCCGCAGGGCGGGTTTTTGGAACCAAGATATGACTATCGCGACGAACAACATCAGTCTTCCCGCTGATTGGCGGGATTTCTGGGCGCTTACAAAGCCCCGGGTGATGTCGCTTGTCGTGTTCACCGCGCTGTGCGGATTGCTCGCTGCGCCGGGATCGATCCATCCTGTGTTAGCGTTCACCGCCATCCTCTGCATTGCTACCGGTGCTGGGGCTTCGGGTGCACTCAACCAATGGTATGAGGCAGAGCTTGATGCCAAGATGAAGCGCACCGCTGGCCGGCCGCTTCCCGATGGCCGCATGGAACGTGAATCCGCGCTTCAGTTCGGCATTGGCTTGGCGGCCTTTTCGGTTGGCATCATGGGGGTTGCAGTCAACTGGCTGTCCGCAGGCATCCTTGCCTTTTCGATTTTCTTCTACGCCGTCGTTTATACGATGTGGCTTAAACCGAATACGCCGCAAAATATCGTTATCGGCGGCGCAGCAGGGGCTTTCCCGCCGGTTATCGGTTGGGCGGCGGTGACCGGCGATATCACGCTGTTGCCGGTGCTGATGTTTGCGCTCATCTTTTTCTGGACGCCGCCCCATTTCTGGGCGCTCGCGCTGTTCATGAAGTCTGATTATGGCGCCGCCGGCATTCCGATGTTGCCCAATGTTGCGGGGCAACGCGCGACCCGGAACCAGATTTTCGGCTATAGCTTCGTGCTGGCTGCGGTAGCGGTCGCACCTTGGCTGCTTGGGATGACCGGGATCATCTATGGCGCGACGGCTGTGTTGCTCAATGCCCTGTTCCTTGTCCTCGCTTTTGCATCATGGCGCAGCGAAAGCATTGATGCCGCCGATATGAAGGCAGAAAAGCGGCTGTTCGCCTTTTCGGTCTTGTACCTTTTCATTGCTTTCGCCGCTTTGGCGCTTGACCGTATGGTGCTGGCATGAACGATCAAGCTACGCCTCCTCCCGTTGATATGGGCCCGCGCAAGGTGGGTGACCTCAGCCTTGAGGAAAGCAATGCCGTACGGGCTCGTCAGGCTGGCCGTTCGAAAGCCATGGCGTTCGTGCTCTTTGGCCTGTGCGCCCTGTTTTTCGCTATCACCGTCGTAAAGGTTGGAGTTTGGGGATGACTGCAGTTGCTTCCACACAAAAATCGAACCTCAAAACCGGGTTGCTGGCCGGTGCGCTGGCAATCGGCATGGTCGGTGTCGGTTTCGCAGCTGTCCCACTTTACCGCATTTTCTGCCAGGTAACGGGCTTCGGCGGCACCACGATGCGTGTCAGCGAAGCACAAGCCGCGACCGTGCAGGCCGTCAGCAAGACGATTGTCGTTCGCTTCGATGCCAACCAGCGCGGCCTACCTTGGAATTTCAAGCCGGAACGTCCGACCGATACCATCAGCATCGGTGCACGCGACATGACGGTCTTTATCGCAGAGAATTTGTCCGACCAGCCAATCAAGGGCATGGCAACGTTCAATGTCAGCCCCGCACAGGCGGGCAAATATTTCAACAAGGTGCAGTGCTTCTGTTTCACCGAACAGACTTTGCAGCCAAAGCAGCAGGTGCGCATGCCTGTGCTTTATTATGTCGATCCGAAGATCATGACCGATCCGGATACCAAGGATATCGAAGAAATTACGCTCAGCTATACCTTCTACCCCGTAGACCAAGCGGGCAAGGGTAGCTAAAGGCAACAACTGAAACAGGTTAGGGAATAGGGAAGCAAGCCATGGCCGGTGCCAAAAACCACGATTATCATATTCTGCCGCCCAGCATCACGCCGCTGGTGGGTTCCTTTGCCGCGCTGGTGATGTTCTTCGGCATGGTGATGATGTTCCAGCCCAAGGTACTTGGCAGCTATGGCAGCCTCGTTTTCGGTGCTGGCCTGATCGGTGTGCTCTACACTTTCTGGACCTGGTGGGCCGATGTGATCCGTGAAGCCCATGCAGGCGACCACACCCCTGTGGTGCAGTTGCATCTGCGCTACGGCATGATCCTGTTCATCGCTTCCGAAGTCATGTTCTTCGTCGGCTGGTTCTGGGCCTGGTTCGATTATTCGCTCTTTCCAGAGGCGTTGAAGATCGAGATTGATCATGCGACCCATGCCTTCACCGTGACCAACATGATTGGCCAGGAAGGCGCAGAGGCGTTCAAGCAGTGGCCGCCTAAGGGCATGCAGGTGTTCGACGCGTTCAGCCTGCCTTTGCTCAACACGCTGATCCTGCTCTGCTCGGGCACCACCGTAACCTGGGCACACCACTCGCTGATCAATGGCGACCGCAAGGGTCTGATCAACGGCCTGTGGCTGACCATCATTCTCGGTGTTCTCTTCTCCTGCGTCCAGGCTTACGAATATGCTGTCGCGCCGTTCCCCTTCGCTGGACTGAACTATGGATCGGCCTTCTTCATGGCGACCGGTTTCCACGGTTTCCACGTTATTGTCGGCACAATCTTCCTGATCGTTTGCCTCGGCCGCGCTTATGCCGGTCACTTCACGCCGAAACAGCATTTCGGTTTTGAAGCTGCTGCCTGGTACTGGCACTTCGTCGACGTCGTCTGGTTGTTCCTTTTCGTCGTCGTCTATGTCTGGGGCGGCTGGGGCGCACCGGTCCACTGATAGTCATCGTCGGGTTACGACGATGTCGGAAACACAAACCACAAAAGGGCAGCCCGGCTTGGTCGAGGCTGCCCTTTTCGGCCTCTGTCCCGAATGCGGATCGAAGACGATGTTTAGTGGGCCCGCCCGCTTCGCGGAAAATTGCAGCCATTGCGGTTTCAGCTATGCCAGTTTCAACGTCGGTGATGGCCCCGCTGCATTCCTGACCATGGGTTTGGGGGCGATTGTGATCGTGCTGGCCGTGTTGCTGGAAATCTATGGCCATCCCCCATTTTGGGTTCATGCGCTTATCTGGATACCGCTGACGATCCTATTAGTTGTCCTGTCGCTGCGGGTTTCAAAGGGCATGCTGCTGATCGCTGAGCATCGCAACCGGGCTGTCGAGGGACGGCTTGCAAACAAGGTTGACGAGAGTTGAAACTGAAACTCCCTTTGTTGCCAACGATAGTCGTCGGTCTCGCCATTGTGACGATGATCGCACTGGGCATTTGGCAGTTGCAGCGCAAGGGTGAGAAAGAGGCATTGATCGCGCTTTATGCTGCCAATGCGAACAAGCCGGCGATCGCTTTTCCCATGACCGCGCCTGTTCGTGATGCGGAGATGTTTCGAAAATCGACGCTAAACTGTCTGGAGGTGGTCGGCTGGCAAAGCGTTTCAGGGCGAGACATTAAGGGCGCGTCGGGCTTCCAATATATCGCCGATTGCAAGACAGGCGCTGAAGGGCCCGGTGCGTTGGTGGCGCTTGGAATAGCGGATCGCCCTGACCTGAAACCGGACTGGAAAGGCGGCATGGTCAGCGGAACCGTGTTGACCGAACCCAGCCGGTATAACATCATAGAGCGAACGTTCGGCACAATACCCGTTCCCCGCCCGATGATTGTGGCGGATGCGCCGCCTGCGGGAATGCGGGCGGTCGCCCAGCCTGATCCCAAAAGCGTGACCAACAACCATCTGTCCTATGCGGTGCAGTGGTTCTTCTTCGCCGCAGCGGCGCTTGTCATTTACCTGCTGGCGCTGCGCCGCCGTCAATCCGGCCGTTGAGCGTTCCCACCGATCCCGTGTTCTGGCTTGTCGCCGGGTTGGCGATACTGCTCGTTGGTCTCGCCAAAGGGGGTTTTGCCGGATTGGGTGCAGCGTCGATGCCGTTGATTGCGCTGGTCATGGATCCGGTGCAGGGGGCTGCGATGTTGCTCCCCATATTGATGGTGCAGGATGTGGTGAGCGTTTGGTCATTTCGGAAAGAATATGATCGCACTGTCCTGTGGCAGATGTTGCCCGGTGCGGCTGCAGGGATATTCCTTGGCTGGTTGTTCGCCAATTCGGTGTCGAGCGAGGCGGTGAAGGGATTGGTGGGTTTGATTGCCTTTGCCTTCGGCGCTTACCGGATGATGGAAAAGCGCCTCGGAACCGCTGGCTGGGCTTCGGCGATGCCAGGCTGGGTCGGTACATTCTGGGGCGGGGTTGCAGGCTTTACCAGCCATGTCGCGCATGCAGGCGGGCCGCCGTTCCAGATTTGGGCGTTGTCACGCAACCTGCCGCACACAATCTTTATCGGCACATCGGCGATATTTTTCGCAGTGATCAACTATATGAAGGTTCCGGCCTATTTGGCGCTGGGGCAGTTCAACGCCGAAACGTTGTGGTTGACCGCCTTGTTCATGCCGCTGGCGATCGTCAGCACGATTGCCGGTGTGATCCTTGTCCGCAGGATTTCACCCGCGCGTTTCCACCTTGCGATCAACCTATTGATGATCGTCGTGGGTGCGGAGCTGATCCGCGAAGCAATCTGGTAAGCTGAGAAACCTGCGCCTTATTTGGGCGCGAGTACCATCAGCATCTGGCGGCCTTCCATACGGGGATAGGCTTCAACCTTGGCTGTTTCGACCATGTCTTCAGCAACGCGCTGCAACAGCGCCATGCCGAGTTGCTGGTGCGACAATTCACGACCACGAAACCGCAGCGTGACCTTTACCTTGTCGCCCTCACCGATGAATTCGACGATCTTCTTCATCTTCGTCATATAGTCATGATCGTCGATGTTCGGACGCATCTTGATCTCTTTGATCTCCTGCGTCTTCTGGCTCTTGCGGGCGAGATTGGCCTTTTTCTGGGCTTCGTATTTATACTTGCCCACATCGAGGAACTTGCAGACCGGCGGGTCAGCATTGGGTGAAACTTCAACGAGGTCGAGGCCTACTTCGGCAGCCTGTGCAATTGCTTCGCGGGTGTACATCACCCCCAGATTTTCGCCTTCTTCATCGATGACGCGAACTTTTTCGCTCTGGATGAACTCATTATAGCGCGGTCCACTTTTGACCGGGGGCGTCAACATGCGCCGTTGAACTGGGGCAGCGATAGCAATTACTCCTAAAATCTATGATGTGCCGCCCTTACAGGCAAAAACGCGACAAATAAAGGGCTGGCCGCACCGCCCGTTGCTTTTGTGCGCGGGCGTTGCAGCGATGCAACTTGGAATAGGCTATATTTGTTTCACGCCGGAACGGGCGGCTCGCTATGTTCCGACATTGCGGCCAGCGCCTCATCAGGCACTGCGAGCATCATTTTGTACCGGTCTTCCGGATAGGCCATGTGCGGCTTGGCCGGGTTGTAATCGGGCTGTTTCACCGCCCCGTCTTCGCCAGCATAGCCATCGGGGTTGGCATAGACTTGCGCTTCTTCAGGGGTGATGCCCACCTTTTCCAGCACTGAGGGATCGACCCATCGATCAGCCGTCACCGGCATTCCCGGGCAGGCAACCTCAAGCGTCAGTTGTTCGGGCCCGGCAAAATAGATCGATTTGCACATCCCGTGATTGAGCGGTCCGATTACATTGACCCCCTTGGTCCGAATCCGGTCGCGCATCGCCAGCAATTGCGTCTCGTCCTTCACATAGAATGCCAGATGCTGCATAGTTCCGGGCGCACTGTTGCCTGCGCCGGTTCCGGCATGGGTGATGCCAAGGGTGATCGGTATGTCCGCCGTCTCGGGCAGTTGCACCAGCGAGAAATAGCATCCACCATCGAGCTTCAAAAAGGCGTGGATGCCACCTGGAACGCCATGCATATCGAATATCGCGACCAGCGGAGTACCAAGCACGTCCGAGAAAAACTCGATCTGCTTTTTCATGTCGCCCGTCATGATTGCGATGTGGTGAATGCCCGTTGGCTGGACCATAAGACTTGCCTTTCCTCTTCCGCCAAGCAATCTGCCACGGAAGAGGAGCAAAGCAATGGAAATCGTGCGCACGCCCTATGCGGTGGTCTATCAGGAAGAATCTGCCTTCAAGGATGTCTATGGCGGCGCGGGGGGCACGGTGTTTGTTGAATGCATGGCGATCACGCCGAAGGATGTGCCTTCAAAGCGCGCCATCGTCTTCACCCACCCGATTGGTGGTGGATCCTTCCTGCCGCTGGTGACCGCACTCGCGCATGGCGGGCACCATGTGCTGTATGTGAACCCGCGCTATCGAGGCAACGATACCGCGCTCGTCATGGAAAAATGCATCAGCGATCTTGCTGCTGCTCTGCGCCATGCGCGCGATCGGCTGGGCTATGAACAGTTCATCCTGGGGGGATGGTCCGGCGGTGGATCGATGTCGCTCTTCTATCAAGACCAGGCCGAAAATCCGACGATCACGCACACCCCCGCAGGCGATGCCTATGATCTGACGGCGATTGAAATGCCCAAGGTCGATGGCATCATGCTTCTTGCCGCGCATATCAGCCGGGCGATGACGTTGACCGAGTGGATCGACCCGTCGATCCTTGATGAGAACAAGCCGTTTGATCGCGATCCCGAACTTAACATCTATGATCCCGCAAACCCGAACAAGGCGCCCTATGACGATGCATTTGTAGCACGCTTCCGCACCGCGCAGATTGCACGCAACCGTCGGATCACCGCCTGGGTAAAGGAAGAACTGGCTGCAATTCGCGCCAGCGACACGCCCAATGCCGAGCGTGCTTTCGTCGTCCATGGCACGATGGCCGATGTGCGCTGGACCGATCCATCGCAGGATCCCTCGGACCGGCGGCCTTATGAATGCTATCTGGGCGTGCCCCAAGTCGCCAATGACGGTCCGGTGGGCCTTGCGCGTTTTTCAACGCTACGCAGCTGGCTGTCGCAATGGAGCTATGACGACACCAATGCGACCGGCCTGGGCAATGCGGCGCGGATCCGTTGCCCCGTGCTGGTGATCAACAACACCGCCGATCTCGCCTGCACGCCGAGCCATGCGCAGCGCTTGTTCGAAGCGGTCGGCCATACCGACAAGGAATATGCCGATGTCGCAGGTGCCGACCATTATTATATCGAGCGGCCAGAATTGCTGCCTAGGGCGGTGGAGCTGTGCAGCGACTGGATTGCCCGGAAATTCGGTTAGTTGAGCAGCCGCACCACGGCTGCCACACCCGCCACCCCAAGGATAATCCCGACGAGCGTGCGCCATACCGGTTCGCTGACCTTTCCGAAGGCGAGTTCACCCAACCGCGTGCCGATATAAAGCGCCGGGTAGAACAGCACCGACAGCCAGAGCAGGTGCAGGTTGGCCACACCCAGCGCGAATGCGGCAATGCTTCCGGCAATCGCGGTGGCAAAAAACACCATCAGCATGGAAGCGCGCGCGACGTCGGGCGACAGCTTCCGGCGCAGGTAAAAGGGAACGACGGGCGGCCCGGGCATCGAGGCAAAGCCCGTAAGCACGCCAGCGGCCAGCCCTGTCGCCAGCGTTTCTTTGCGACCCGGTATTGCCCCTTCCTTGGCAGGTACGAACATCAGTCCGAAAGCGGCAAGCGCAAGGGTCGCAATGGCGAGCCGCGCGACATCAGGTGCGGTCAACGACAGCAGCCAGACGCCGAACGGCGTCGCCATTATCGCGGCGATAGAGATCGGGATCGCGGTGCTGCGTTCACCATCAGCCATGATGCGTTTGAGGCCAATCGGCCCCGCCAGCAGTTGCAGCAGGATGGAAATGACCACCGCCTCAGCAGGCTCGACGATAAGGCCAAGCAACGGCACAAGGATGATCGCAAGGCCAAATCCGGTCAACCCGCGCACCACCGATGCACCAAAGACCAGTGCCAGCGCCGCAGTCAGCGTTGCCGGCGATAGCCCCCCGAAAAATGTCTCTAGCGTCAAGCTGCGGCCTGTTTCCAAATCGACCACAGCGTCAGGCTGTGGAACGCAGCTATAGCGAGGTTGGTGATAACAACCGGATTGCCCAAGCTGCCGACCGTGAAAGGCGTCGTCACCTTATAGATGACTTGCACCAGCAACAGCGCCGCAACCATCGCAGGCGATGGTTTGAACAGAAGCCCAATCGAGCACAGCAATATGGCGAGATAAATCGAGAGCAGGATCCCGCGCGCCGGGGTTTCGGCACCATAAGCGGAAACCGTCCAGTCAGCCTTGAGCAGGAGGCTGGTGCATACCGGCACGAGCACCGCAATGTTGAGGCCCAACGAAGCGATGATCAGTGCGCGCATTTTATCCGCGTAAATCCGGTGGTGTTGCTTCGGCGACCAGCATCGCTATGGCCTCGTCCACACTCATGATCCGCTGGCCTTCGCTGCCCAGGGTGCGGATTGCAACCTTGCCTTCCTCTGCCTCGCGATTACCCACCACCAGCAGGTGCGGGATCTTCGCAAGCGAATGCTCGCGCACCTTGTAGTTGATCTTTTCGTTGCGCAGGTCGGTTTCGACACGGATGCCGGCTGCCTTCAGTTTCTCGGCTACGCTATTTGCATAGCCATCGGCATCGGAAACGATTGTCGCGACAACGGCTTGTACGGGTGCAAGCCAGACCGGGAAGCGACCGGCATAATGCTCGATCAAAATGCCGATGAAACGTTCATAGCTGCCGAAGATTGCACGGTGGAGCATGACGGGGCGATGCTTGCCGCCATCTTCGCCGATATAGCTGGCATCCAGACGTTCGGGCAGAACACGGTCCGACTGGATCGTGCCGACCTGCCAGGTGCGGCCGATTGCGTCGGTCAGGTGCCATTCGAGCTTGGGCGCGTAAAAAGCGCCTTCGCCGGGCAATTCTTCCCAGCCATATTCTTCGGTGGCGAGGCCCGCCTTGACAACGGCATCACGCAACTCATTCTCGGCTTTGTCCCAGTCGGCATCGCTGCCGAAGCGCTTTTCGGGGCGCAGCGCGAGCTTGATCGAATAGGTGAAGCCGAAATCCTTGTAGACCCGGTCGGCGAGCGCGCAGAAATCCTGCACTTCCTGCACGATCTGGTCTTCGCGGCAGAAGATGTGCGCGTCGTCCTGAGTGAACTGGCGCACGCGCATCAGGCCATGGAGCGCGCCGTGCGGTTCGTTGCGGTGGCAGCAGCCATGCTCGAACAGGCGCAGCGGCAGGTCGCGGTACGACTTGATACCCTGACGGAAGATCAGGACATGCGCCGGGCAGTTCATCGGCTTCAGCGCCATCCAGTCGGCGTCTCCCGAAATCACCGGGCCTTCATCCTCGGTGTTGGGCACCTCGTCAGGGATGACGAACATATTCTCGCGATATTTGCCCCAGTGGCCAGACTGCTCCCATTGGTGGGCGTCCATCACCTGCGGGGTCTTCACCTCGCGATAGCCTGCATCGTCGATCGCGCGGCGCATATAGCTTTCGAGCTGCCGCCAGATGGTGAAGCCATGCGGGTGCCAGAATACCGAACCATGCGCCTCCTGCTGCAGGTGAAACAGGTCCATCTCGCCGCCCAATTTGCGATGGTCGCGCTTGGCGGCTTCTTCGAGGCGCAGCAGGTGCGCGTCGAGCTGCTTCTTGTTGAGCCAGCCGGTGCCATAGATGCGCGTAAGCTGGGCATTATTCTGGTCGCCGCGCCAATAAGCCCCGGCAACGCGCATCAGCTTGAATGCAGCGGGGTCGAGCTTTCCGGTCGAGGCCAGATGCGGGCCGCGGCACATATCCATCCAGTCGTCGCCCGACCAATAGACCGTCAGCTCCTCACCCTCGGGCAGTTCGGCCGCCCACTCGGCCTTGAAGCTTTCGCCAGCATCTTTCCAGGTCTTGATGAGGTCATCGCGCGCAACGACTTCGCGGCGCAGCGGCTTGTCGGCGCGGATGATCTCGCGCATCGCTTCCTCGATCGCAGGCAGGTCATCCTCGGTAAACGGGCCGCGATTGGCCGGGGCCATCACGTCATAATAGAAACCGTCGTCGGTTGCCGGGCCAAAGGTAATCTGCGTGCCGGGGTGCAGTTTCTGCACCGCCTCGGCAAGCACATGCGCAAAATCGTGGCGGGCAAGTTCCAGCGCATCCGCCTCATCCTTCGCCGTGATCAGCGCGAGGTTGGTATCGGCTTCGAGCGGACGCATGATATCGCGCACCTCGCCATCGACGCGCGCGGCCAGCGCAGCCTTGGCGAGGCCGGGGCCGATCGCAGCGGCAATATCCGCCGGGGTGGTTCCGCGCGCAACTTCTCGGGCGGAGCCATCGGGAAGGGTTACACGGATCATTTCGGACATTGGATTTGCACACTTTCAGCTTTGATTGGAGCCGCCCCTTTGCCAGCCAAAGCGCCCTGCCGCAAGTGCGCAGAAATGCGTCGAAACTGACAAAGCTGACACCATCGCGGTCGAGACCGGAAGTATGCTTCCTAGCTTTCGCCTGCCATTCTCCCTCTCAAATCACCATATTTTACCTGCTCGGTGACAGAAGCCGGTCGGCGCTGCTTGACAATGGGGTGCGGATTCAAGCACCTATCCCTCTGCAATAAGTGGAGGAAGGCGCACGATGACCGAACATCAGGGGAAGGCGCCAAGTGCCGTCACTTTCCATGGCAGCTGGACCGATTTTGCAAAGATTGCTTTGCCCAACGTTTTGTTGACCTTGGTGACGCTGGGCATTTATCGCTTCTGGGCAACGACGCGGGAACGGCAATATCTCTGGTCGCATACCCGCTTCATCGATGAACCGCTTGAATGGACCGGACGCGGGATTGAGCTGTTCATCGGCTTCGTCATGGTTTTTTTCCTGCTCGGCCTGCCTTTGGTCATCATGCAATTGGTGATCAACGGACTGGTGTTCCAAGGGCAACCGCTACTCGCGGGCATCATCATCTTTGCGATGATCATGTTCGTGTTCTACCTCACGGGCCTCGCTTATTTCCGGGCGCTGCGATACCGCCTCAGCCGCACTTACTGGCGCGGAATTCGCGGCGGCAGTGACGATGAAGGCTTTACCTATGGCTTTTCCTATATCTGGAAGAATGTCGTCGCCGCGATCCCGCTCTACCTGCTTTATCCCTGGGCCAGCATGTCGCTGTGGAATGAACGGTGGAGCAAGATGAGCTTTGGTCCCTACCAATTCCAGTCGGATGCCGATTGGAAAGCCCTGATGAAGCGCTACCTGCTTTTCTATCTGGTCCCCTTCCTGCTGTTTGTCGGGGCTATCATGATCGGCGTAAGCGCCGCCGCTTCGGGCGCTGGTGGCACTCCCTTTTCAACCGCCGGCGGGGTTGCGGCCGCTGTCATGATCATTTTCGGTGTTCTGGGTATCTATATCCTGATGCCGCTCGCCGCCTTGCTCTATTATTCGAAATTCATGCGCGTTGCGATTGGCGCGCTGCGCATCGGCGATCTCGAATTTGATTTCACTGCACGCTCGCCCGACTGGATCCTCTATTGGCTCGGCAACCTGGCAATCTGGATGCTGGCTTATGGGGCTGCCTTTGCTCCGTTCAGCATTTTCATCGCCGCCGATCCCACGCAATTTGCGCAGCAGTTGGAGGCAGGCGAATCTATCCTGTCGTTCGGTCTCGTAATCGGGATATTGGTGGCGATCATCCCGATTGCCTTTGCCTCTTCGATCATCCGTTACCGTCGCTGGAAATTCTTCGTGGTACACACCGAAGCCTTTGGTGAGGTTAACCTCGACCGGATGACGCAATCGACTACGCAAAGCGCCAGCCATGGTGAAGGCTTGCTCGATGCCTTTGATGTCGGTGCAATCTGATGCCCATGTTTTTCGATGCATGGCATTTCGACGGGCAGAGCGCCGTCCGACGGAATGTCGAGATCGAAGCCAGAGGACACCAGTTTTACTTGCGCGAACAGGATAAACAGTCTGGCCCCTTTGATTTTGCTGACCTGCGATTTCTCGAAAACAAGGCCGATACCAAGGTCTATGGGTTAGAGGGTAGAGATGGCTGGCGGTTGGGCCTGCGTGGCAATGTGCCGAGTGAGCTGGTACCGATGCTGCCAGCTGCCAAGACCTATGGCGGGCTGATCGACAGGTTGGGCTTGGGCAAGGCCAGCTTAGTTTTCGCAGGCATCAGCGCCGCCGTGGTGGCGGTGGTGCTGTTCTCGCCGCAATGGCTGGCGCCGCTGGTGCCCTCCAGCGTCGAACAAAAATTGGGCGATGCGCTGGTCGGCGACTTTGGCGGGCGTTTCTGCGATACGCCGCAGGGCAAGGCTGCGCTCGCCAAGCTGACACGATCGCTCGATGATAATCCGCAGGACCTGCAGGTCGAGGTGGCCAATATCGACATGCTCAATGCGGTTGCCTTGCCGGGTGGAAAGGTGCTGCTCTTCCAAGGGCTCTTGAGCCAGGCCAAGTCGCCCGATGAGGTGGCGGGGGTGCTGGCGCATGAAATCGGCCATGTCCGCGAACGTCATGTGATGCAGGGCCTGCTCCGGCAGATGGGGCTGGCGGTGGTGCTTGGCGGTTTTGATGGCAGCGGCGGCAGTACGCTGAACAGCATGCTTTCGACCACCTACACCCGCGATTCCGAACGCGAGGCCGATGAGCGTTCGTTGCAGGCCTTGAAGCGTGCGAACATTTCGCCGGTGGGTACCGCCGACTTCTTCAACCGACTAGCCGCGATGGATGGCAGTGGGGATATCAAGGATCGGCAAGCGCGAACCATGGCGAGTTATTCATCAAGCCATCCGCTCTCAGATGAACGCCGCAAGCTGTTCGAAAACGCGGTCGTCAAAGGAGCCGCTTACAAACCGGCATTGACCCCGGACGAGTGGCGCGAATTGAAAACGATGTGCGCACAGGACAAGGATGTGAAATCCGGCTGGGGCTTTGACATCGAATAGGTGCAGCGTCTAAGCGGGGCCGTAGATCCACCATTTGGAGTTGCCCCATGTTCCGTCGCCTCTTCATCGATCATCCGCGCAGTGTCGACGAAAGCTATCTCGAACATTTCGGGGTCGCATCGAAATTCGGCGTTACGATGATATGGGGCGGGTTGTGCGCGTTGGTGCACGCCGTGGTGCCCGGCTGGTGCGTGACCACCGGCAGCCGCACCATCGAACGGCTCAACCAGATCATGGTGATCCAGCGACGTGCCAAGGGGCAGGAGGTCAGCCAGATGCTGACCGTCGATTGGGTCATTTGAGTGACTCAAATTTGAGTCAGTCGCTTTCCCTTAACTTTTTTGCACGCCCCGACGGGCTGAAGCTCGCCTATCGCAAAGCGGAGGGCGCGGGACCGACTTTTGTCTTCCTGCCCGGCTATATGTCCGACATGGCCGGCGGCAAGGCGACCGCGGTGTTCGACTGGGCGGTTGCCAATGGCCGTGCATGCCTGTTGCTCGATTATGCCGGCTGCGGTGAGAGCGAGGGGGATTTCGCAGACCAGACGCTAACCGGTTGGCGCGACGATGTGCTCGCGATGATTGATGATCTGGTGGACGGGCCGGTCGTCCTGATCGGTTCATCCATGGGCGGCTGGCTGATGCTGTTGGTTGGCGAAGTGCTGGGCCACCGGTTGGCAGGCTTGATCGGCATCGCGCCCGCGCCCGATTTCACCCGCTGGGGATTTACCGATGCGCAGCGCGAGAACATCCTCACCAAGGGCGTGCATTTCGAGCATAACCCTTATGGCCCCGAACCGACGCCGACTTACAAGGGCCTGTATGAATCAGGCGAGGCCAGCCTGATGCTCGACCGCGCAATCGCCATACAATGCCCGGTGCGGTTGCTCCACGGGCAGGCGGATGCCGATGTGCCGTGGAAGATTTCGCTCAAGCTCGCCGAAACGCTGCAATCAACCGACGTGCGCGTCACATTGGTCAAAGACGGTGACCATCGCCTATCGCGCGACGCCGATATAGCCCTGCTGCTCGCGACGGTGGACGAAGTTGCGGGTCAGTACCCCGCAGCCTGACCGTCTTTCCGGAACTCGCTTGCGCCCCAATAGGCGCCGGTAACCGGATCGCGCCAGATTGCCTGGTAACCGCCATAGGGGCCGACCGAATATTTGACCTTATGCCCGCGCTTTGTGAGCTCATCGGCAATCGCTTGCGACACCCCCGTTTCTATCTCGACCACGCCGCCATCGGTCATCGCCTTGCCGCCTTCGGGATCGGTCGAACCGTCATGGTGAAAGCGTGCGACATCGCCTGCCGCCTGCACCGTCATCCCGAAATCGACCATATTGACGACGATCTGCGCATGCCCTTGCGGCTGCATAGCCCCGCCCATGACGCCGAAGGACAGTAACGGCTTGCCGTCCTTGGTCATGAAGGCAGGGATGATGGTGTGGAATGGCCGTTTGCCAGGCGCGTAGGCATTGGCATGTTTGGCATCGAGGCTGAACTGTGCGCCGCGATCCTGGAACATGAAGCCCAAAGTGCGGCCATTTCCATCATCGGGTACCAGCCCCGAACCCATGCCGCGATAGTTGGACTGGATGAGGCTCACCATCATCCCGTCCTTGTCCGCAACGGTCATATATATCGTGTCGTTGCCGCCATCGACCGGAAGCGCCGGGTCGGCCAATGCCGCCTTGCCCATATCGATATCCGCCCGCTGTTTCGCAGCGCGTTCCTTTGACAGCAGTTCCTTGAGCGGGATTTTGGCAAAGGCCGGGTCGGCGTAATATTTTGCCCGGTCCGCAAAGGCGCGTTTCTTGGCTTCAATGAAGACATGCCAGAAATCGGCGTTGCCGCGTCCCATCGATTTCAGGTCATAGCCTTCAAGGATGTTGAGTATCTGCAAGGCGGCAATGCCTTGGCCATTGGGCGGGATTTCCCACACATCATAGCCGCGATAGTTGGTCGACACGGGCTCAACCCATTCGCTCTTGTGCGCGGCAAAATCCTCATAGCGGTGCGGGGCACCGATGCGCTTGAAATATTGGTCCATCGCCTTGGCGAGCGAACCCTTGTAGAAAGCATCGCGGCCACCCTCGGCAATTTCGATCAGGGTCAGGGCAAGGTCTGGGTTCTTGAAGATTTCACCCTCTGCCGGGGCTTTGCCACCGGGCATATAGGTGCGGCGCATATTGTCGATTTCCTCGATCACGCCTTCCTTGTGCAGCGCCTCGAAACCGGCAGTGTTGCTCTTCCAATATTGGGCAATAAGCTCGCTGACCGGGAAACCCTGCTGCGCGTAACGAATGCTCGGAGCAAGAACCGACCGCATCGGCAGCTTGCCGAAACGCCCGTGCATTTCGAACCAGCCGTCAACCGTTCCCGGAATCGTAACCGAAGCGGAGCCCCAGTCGGCAATTGTGCCATCGGAATCGCGCACCGAACGCGGCATTTTCTTCGTCCGGTCCTGTAATTGCTTCAGGCTCTGCCCCATCGGGGCGCGCCCGCTTGCGTTCAGGCCATAAAGCTTTTGCGTCTTGGGATCCCAGATGATCGCGAACAGATCGCCGCCGATGCCATTGCCTGTCGGCTCCATCAGTCCAAGCGCAGCGTTGGCGGCAATGGCGGCGTCGACTGCGCTGCCACCCGCTTTGAGGATATCCAGTGCAACCTGCGTCGCCAATGGCTGGCTGGTCGCCGCCATCCCGTTCTGCGCGATGACCGACGAACGGCTCGCACCAGCGGCACCCGAGTAGCGGTCGCCCTGGTCTTTCGGGGCGGTCTGTGCGGCAAGCGGTGTGGTGATCAGCAACGCGGCTAAAAGCGGGGTGTAGCGCATCTCTCTTCCCTTTTCCTGAGAAGCGATGCGTTACCCCCGCACCCGCCATGTTACAAGCGGGTCAATCCCCGTATCAGTCCAGATAATATTCGACCGTGGTGACCACGCGGACCTTTTTGTAAGGCGTGTCCGACACGCCCCATCCGCCGGTCGCATCGCCATCGCGCGAAGTGACTTCGAAATAGCCCTGCGTTGCGGATTTGATGCTGCCGACATCGGTGCCGCTGTCCTTGGCGAACTGTTCGGCGGCTTTGCGTGCATCCTTGGTGGCATCAGCGACCATTTCCGGTTTGATCGCGTTGAGCTTGGTATAGGTATAGCTCATGCCCGATCCTTCTTCGAGTTCGACACCCTGCTTCACCAGATCGAACTGCCGTTTGACCGCCGCCTGCGCCTTGCCGATATCGGTGGTGCGCAACGAAAGCCGTTGCTTGACCGTGTAAGTCGGCACGCCATTTTCCGAATATTGTGAAACGTTGGCGCCGGTGGGTTGCAGGTCGTCGCCCTTGAAACCGAGTTCGGTGAAAAAGGCGCGGATGGCGCGTGTGTCTGCGTCAAGGTCTGCCTGTGCGCTTTGCAGATCGCCCGCTTTCGCCGAATAGCTGATGGTCCATGTGGCAAGGTCGGCGGTCACTTCACGCTCGGCAAGACCGCGAACGGTCACCGCCCGGTCAGACTGTTTCATGCGGACGAGACCATCACCCATCAAATAGCCGCCTGCGACAAGCCCGCTTGCGAGCAATGCTGTTCCTGCCAGCCATGCCTTGCCCTGATTGGCGGTGAGCCGGCCAAAAAATCCCTGCCTGTCCTGTACGCTTTCATCTTCAAGCATTTCGCATTTCCGTTCGTTCGAAATCGGTTCGTAGCGCCTGTACGCCCCTTGCGTCGGCTGCCTTGCCGGTCCATGTTTGCGCCGACCCAGCGCGGTTCGTCGAATAGGTTTCCTGCGATGAACCGTGCCTTAACATCGATGAGTTGAAATATGTCCGTTAAGTATCTCCACAGCATGATCCGCGTTTCTGACCCTGAAGCGACCATAGCCTTTTTTGAACTGATCGGCCTCAAAGAGGTGCGGCGTTTCGACAGCGAGGCAGGGCGCTTCACCCTGATTTTCTTAGCTGCGCCGGGGCAGGAGGGGTTGGCCGAGGTCGAACTGACCTACAATTGGCCGCCCGAGAATGGCGAGGAAGAGGTCTATACCGGCGGACGCAATTTCGGGCATCTCGCCTATCGCGTCGATGATATCTACGCGACCTGCCAGGCGTTGATGGACGCAGACCATATCATTCACCGCCCGCCGCGTGACGGCCATATGGCTTTCGTGAAGTCACCCGACGGAATTTCGGTCGAACTGCTGCAAGAAGGGTATCTGCCGCCGCAGGAACCCTGGGCGTCGATGCCCAATGTGGGGAACTGGTGATGGCATTGGAAATCGTCCGCATCCCCGTTCTTTCCGACAATTATGTCTGGCTGGTGCACGAGCCCGAAAGCGGTGAGACCATGGCGGTCGACCCGGCGGTGGCGGAACCGGTGCTCGACGAGGCACAGGCGCGCGGTTGGACGATTACCCAAATCTGGAACACCCATTGGCACCCTGATCATACGGGTGGCAATGCGGCGATCAAGGAAGCGACCGGTTGCACGATCACTGGCCCTGCCGCAGAGGCCGAACGCATCCCGACGCTCGACCGGAAGGTTGCCGAAGGGGATAGCGTTTCCCTTGGTAAAGTGAAAGCACAGGTGCTGGATGTCCCTGCGCATACTGCGGGCCACATCGCCTTTCACTTCCCGACCGAGCGGGTCGCCTTTGTCGGTGATACGCTATTCGCCATGGGCTGCGGACGGTTGTTTGAAGGCACGGCGGAGCAGATGTATTCAAACATGCGCAAGCTTGAGGCGCTGGGCGACGAAACCCGCATTTACTGCGCGCATGAATATACGCAGAGCAACGGGCGCTTTGCGTTGACGGTAGAGCCAGACAATAGCGCCCTTGTGTCGCGCATGGAAAAGGTCAACGCGATGCGCGAGGCGGGCGAGCCGACGGTGCCGACCACCATCGCATTGGAAAGGGCAACCAACCCCTTCATGCGCGCGGCATCGGTGGCCGAACTGGCCGCCCGCCGCGCGGCGAAGGATGCGGCTTAGGCGGTCTTCAATCGGCGTGCTGTGAACAGCATCAGCATGGTGCTGACGCCTTCGATGATCATAGCCTGGTTGTTGGCGGCCGAAGCCGGATCGCCAAGACCTAGGCCAATCAGGCGACCGACCAGTGCAGTTCCGAACAAGGCAGCGGGGACGTAGAGAAGGTTTGCCTTTTCAGGTTTCCAAGCGCCCCATAATGCGCCCACTGCGGATACCAGGAAGAAGGCCCCGAAATCGCTGCGGACGCTGTTTATCGATGCGCCCGGCGCTTCGATCCCGAATTGTGTCGTAAAGACTTTTGGGTCGATGATCCCTTGTACCGCGAGCAGCCCGAAACCCAGGCCCCACAGGCCAACCAATATGCGCAACACCAGATTCATGATTTTTCCCCTCTCTCGCGCAGGCTTATCGGGCAATTTCGCGACTGGCAACTGGACAGGCGCGCGCTTCGCCATTAACGGCCAGCCATGACCATCCAGCCTTCGGATTCCATCCTTATCGTCGATTTCGGGTCGCAGGTGACCCAGCTCATTGCCCGCCGCGTGCGTGAGGCTGGGGTGTATAGCGAAATCGCCCCATTCAACGCCGCCGAGGCTGCGTTTGAACGGATGAAGCCCAAGGGCATCATCCTGTCGGGTTCGCCCGCATCAGTACCCGAAGATGGCAGTCCGCGTGCGCCGCAATGCCTGTTTGACTCTGGCCTGCCGATCCTTGGCATCTGCTATGGCCAGCAGGTGATGAGCCACCAATTGGGCGGCGAAGTGCGCCCCGGGCATGAGACTGGTGAAGGCGGCGAGTTCGGCCGTGCCTTCCTGACCGTCACCGAGGAGTGCATACTGTTTGACGGCTTGTGGCAGGTGGGTGAGCGGCACCAGGTGTGGATGAGCCATGGCGACAAGGTGACCCAATTCGCCCCCGGCTTCCGTATCGTTGCAACTTCGGACGGCGCACCCTTTGCGCTGATCGCAGATGATGAGCGCCGCTATTATGGCACGCAGTTCCACCCCGAAGTCGCGCATACGCCCGATGGGGCAAAGCTGATCGCCAATTTCGTCCACAAAGTCTGCGGGCTTTCGGGCGACTGGACGATGGCCGAATTTCGCGCGACCAAGATTGCCGAGATCCGCGAACAGGTCGGGTCGGGCCGCGTGATTTGCGGGCTTTCGGGCGGCGTCGACAGCTCGGTCGCTGCAATCCTGATCCATGAGGCAATCGGCGACCAGTTGACCTGCGTCTTTGTCGATCATGGCCTGCTGCGCCTCAACGAACGCGAGCAGGTCGAAAGCCTGTTCCGCGACCATTATAATATCCCGCTTGTCGTGGTCGATGCCGAGGAACGCTTCATGGCGGGCCTTGCGGGCGTTACCGATCCGGAGAAAAAGCGCAAATTCATCGGCGCCGAATTCATCAATGTGTTCGAGGAAGAGGCGAAGAAGCTGGGCGGGGCGGATTTCCTTGCCCAAGGCACGCTCTATCCCGATGTGATTGAATCGGTCTCCTTCACCGGCGGGCCTTCGGTCACGATCAAGTCGCACCACAATGTCGGCGGCCTTCCCGAACGGATGAATATGAAGCTGGTCGAGCCGCTACGCGAACTCTTCAAGGATGAGGTGCGCGCACTGGGCCGCGAATTGGGCCTCAACGATCAGTTTGTCGGTCGCCATCCCTTTCCGGGGCCCGGCCTTGCCATCCGCATCCCTGGCGAAGTTACCAAGGAACGCTGCGACATATTGCGCAAGGCCGATGCGGTCTATCTCGAAGAAATCCGTAACGCCGGATTGTACGATGCGATCTGGCAGGCATTTGCCGTGCTCCTCCCCGTCCGCACTGTCGGCGTGATGGGCGACGGCCGAACTTATGATAGCGTATGTGCACTGCGCGCGGTTACCAGCGTCGATGGCATGACAGCCGATATCTACCCCTTCGACGCTGCATTCCTGAGCCGCGTAGCCACGCGGATCATCAATGAGGTGAAGGGCATCAACCGCGTGGTTTACGACTATACGTCAAAGCCGCCTGGAACGATTGAATGGGAGTAAGCATCGAGGCCGCCAGCGTTGCTGACCGTGACGCTGTGATAGCCTTGTGGCACGTGGCGGGGCTGACCCGACCGTGGAATGATCCCGCCCGTGATTTCGATACCGCGCTTTCCAATCCGACCTCCGCCACCCTCATCGCCCGCGACGGAAACGATCTTTCCGGCACTGCAATGGTCGGTTTCGATGGGCATCGCGGTTGGGTCTATTATCTGGCCGTTGCAAATGGCCAGCGCGGCAGCGGCCTTGGCAGGGCCTTGATGGCAGCGGCGGAAGATTGGTTGAAAGCCAGAGGTTGCGTTGCGATCCGCCTGATGGTGCGCGGCGACAATGAGGGCGCGCGCGGATTTTATTCGGCGATCGGATATGAGCAGCAGGACGTAATCACACTTGGCAAGAGGCTGGACGGCTGATGGGCCGAGGGCGGATTGGTCAGTGGCTGGGGCTTGCGGCTGTTGCGATCTTCGTCCTGATCGTACCGCTGGCCTTTGCTGACCAGATTGAGGGGATTGCCAATGCCGCAGTCGCAAAGGCAGAGGATAACCCGGTCTTGGTGGCGGTGCTGATCATCCTCGCGCTGGCGCTGGATATCTTCCTGCCCGTTCCCAACGGTGTCACCAATACATTGGCAGGGGCGATATTCGGTTTCTACCTTGGCATGGCGGTTATCTGGACCGGGCTGATGGCGGCAAGCCTGATGGGCTATGGCGCCGGTGCCTTGGCCGCCCGCCCGCTTGCCCGAAGGCTGCTTGGTGAAGAGGAACTTGCGCGCGCGCATCGCTTTGCAGAGGGTCTCGGGCCCCTGGTGCTGATCTTGTCGCGCCCGGTTCCGGTATTTGCCGAATTGGCGACTTTAGCGGCGGGAATGTCTGCCATGCCTTTTCGCCTGTTCCTGCTGCTCACGGGTCTGGCAAACCTCGCAGTGGCTTTTGTTTTTGCCGGGATCGGTGCCGCTGCAATGTCGACCCAGTCTGGTACTTTGGGGTTGGTGGGGGCAGTCGGGTTGCCGCTTGCAGCATGGCTGGCCTATCGCTGGTGGCACCAGCGGCGCGGCTAGAGCGCAACAAACTTTCCAGCCTCGCGGTCCTTTCGGACCTTCAGCCCGTCAAATACCTGCCCGCTCATGGCAATCCAGACGCCCGGCTGTGCAACCTGGACGGTGGCGATCGCCATGCCGAGGTTGAAATTGGCATCGGTTTCGGCAAAACGCGCGGGGCTCAAGGCCCCGGTTAGGCAGATGGTCTTGCCGGGTACTTCGGCCGCCAGCAGTTTGGCTGTTTCGGTCATAGTGTCGGTGCCGTGCGTCACGACGATTCGGGTTTCGGGGGCCTCGCGGGCGGCTGCTGCGATCAGCGCGCGATCAGCATCGGTCAGCTCTAGGCTGTCCTTGCGCATCAACTCGACCAGGCGATAGGGCAAGGCGACGCGGGCTTCATCAAGCAGCGCTGGAATGCCACTATCGACAATCTGATATTCGGACAGCGCGTCGAAATAATTTTTGTCGATCGTGCCGCCAGTGGTGAGGATTAGGATGCCTTGGTTTGCCATGCGCGGCGCATAGACCATGGCGTACCATTGGGAAAGCCGAAGCCTATTTGGTGGCAGGCAACCCCTCGGCGACCCAGAAGCGCGAGATTGACGCCTTTCGCCGGATCGGAGCGACTGCCTGATAGTCTGCCGAGTGGTAAAAGGCACGCGCTGCCTCAAAACTGGGATATTCGACAATCACAAAACGTCCGGCAGGCGGTGGCCCCTCAAGTTGCTCGACCCGTCCGCCCCGCACCAGATACTTGCCACCAAATTTGGCGACCGCCGCCGTCGCACCCGGTACATAAGTTTTATAGGCTTCGGCATCGGTGATCTGAACTTCGGCGACGATATAACCCTTGGGTGTCTTTGTCGGCTTAGCCGCCGCGTATCCGCCGACCGCCGTTAACAACGCGAGCACCATTGCCCAACCGATATGCACCCTCATGCTTGCCTCCCCATATCCATCCGCTAGAGCAGCAGATGATAGCAAGGACAGTCAAATGAGCATCATATTTTACGGCATCCCCAATTGCGACACAGTGAAAAAGGCCCGCGTCTGGCTGGATGGCAAGGGAATCGCCTATAGCTTCCACGATTATAAAAAGGCCGGAGCGGATGCAGCGAAGCTGAAGACATGGTGTGCAGCGAAGGGATGGGAGGCGATTCTCAACCGCGCGGGTACGACCTTCAAGAAACTGCCCGATGAAGCCAAGACCAATCTGGATGAGGGTAAGGCAATTGCACTGATGCTGGAGCAGCCAAGCATGATCAAACGGCCGGTGCTTGAATATCCGGGCGGGTTATTGGTCGGGTTCAAGGCACCCGAATGGGGAGCTGCGTTCGGGGTATGAACCCCATTTCGACCGCTTTGGCCGCGTCGATTGAGCGCTGGCTGACCCCAGGCCAGCCCCTGATCGTCGGGCTGTGTGGCACGCAGGCGTCGGGAAAATCGACTGCCTCTGCGCAATTGGCGGAGCATTTCATCGCGCAGGGATTGAAGGTGGGCGTGCTTTCGCTCGACGACCTCTATCTTGGGCGGACGGTGCGTGCAGGGATGGCGGAGCAGGCGCACCCCCTATTTGCAACGCGCGGGCCGCCGGGGACGCACGACACCGCAATCGGGATTGTAACTTTGGATGCAGTGAAACGCGGTGTGCCGGTAATGCTGCCGCGTTTCGACAAACGCGCCGACGAGCCGCTATCGTCACGCGATTGGCCATTGCTTGAGGGGCCATGCGACCTGTTGCTTTTCGAAGGCTGGTGCGTTGGCGCCATGCCCGTTCCGGCTGACCTGCTGGCGCAACCGGTCAACGAACTCGAGCGCGTGGATGATCCTCACGGTATCTGGCGCCGTTATTGGAATGCCCATCTGGGCGGCGAAACCGCCGAATTGTTCGCGCGGTTAGACCGGCTCGCTTATCTGCGTCCGCCCTCGTTTGAAGTCGTTCATACATGGCGCTGTGAGCAGGAACATGCCTACCAGGCGCAAGACGGAGCACAACGCGCCGCCGCCGCGATGACCGACGAACAGGTCGCCCGCTTCATCGCCCATTATGAGCGATTGACGCGCTGGATCATGGAAGAGATGCCCAGTCGCGCGGATGTAACAATTCAGCTCGATGAAGCGCGCACTCCCATCTCAATCTCGGTACGTGAATGAAATTCCGCTTGCTGCTTTCTATCGTCTTGGCACTGTCCGCTTTTACGAGCAGCAAGGCCCATGAAGGAAAATCATCCATGGCAAAGGATCCAATCATCATCGCCCATCGCGGAGCGAGCGGGGAGAGGCCTGAGCATACCATCGCCAGTTATGCGCTCGCGATAGAGCAGGGTGCTGATTTCATCGAACCCGATCTGGTGCTCACCAAGGATGGTGTGCTCGTGGCGCGGCACGAGAATGAGATTTCCGAAACCACCGATGTCGCCGACAAGCCTCAGTTTGCAGACCGCAAGGCGACCAAGATGATCGACGGCCAGAAAATGACCGGCTGGTTCACCGAGGATTTCACGCTCGCCGAGTTGAAGACATTGCGCGCGAAGGAACGGTTGCCGCTGCTGCGCAAGGCCAACACCACCTATGACGGCCAGTTCGAAATCCCGACTTTTGAAGAAATCATTCGGCTCACAAAGGCCAAGGAAAAAGAGACCGGTCGGCGCATCGGCATCTATCCCGAAACCAAGCATCCCAGCTATTTCGCATCGATCGGGTTGCCGCATGAGGCACCCCTGCTCGCTATGCTCGAAAAGCATGGATATGTGGAAAAAGACGATCCGCTTTTCATCCAGAGCTTTGAAGTCGACAATTTGAAGGCACTTCGCGGAAAGACCAAGCTGCGGCTTATCCAGCTGATGTCCAAAGATGATGGACCGGCTGACGATCCGTCAGTCCGCTATGTGGAAATGGCCACGCGCGAAGGGCTGCAGGCGATTGCCGCCTATGCCGACGGGATTGGTGTCGAAAAGGCGATGGTTATTCCAAGAACGATATTGGGCAACCTCGATGGTCCAACCCAGCTTGTCGCCGATGCGCATGCGGCTGGCCTTGATGTCCATGTCTGGACATTCAGACGCGAAAATTATTTCCTGCCGCTTGCCCAAAAGAGCGGAATCAACCCTGCCGCGCACGGCGATCTGGTGGCTGAAATAAAGGCGTTTCTGGACGCGGGTATCGACGGATTTTTCAGCGACAATGTCGCCGAGGCGGTCGAGGCTGCGCGCTGATCAGCTTATGATGGCGTGCGCAATCGCTCGTATCGCGTCTGGATCGGCAACAAAGGCCATGTGCGAGCAATCGAGTTCGGTGGCGTAGTCGGTTTCGCCAACGCGACCACGCGCCGCATCAGGAGCCACAACGCCGTCGCGTGCTGACCAGAAGGCGAATGTCGGTACCGGGGGCTTTTCGTGCAGCACCGCTTGGACCGGTGGATTGTCGACCTTGTGCCCTGCTACGAACTCATAAACTCGCCAAGCATTGTTTGCTCGGGGATGCGCAGAAAAAGGACTGCCCAAGGTAATCACGCGTGAAACTCGGTGCGGTGCGCGCTTTGCATATTCACGAGCGATGGTGCCGCCAAGGCTCCAGCCAATCAAAGTTGCTAGTTCACTGATGCCGTTCCGGTCAAACTGACGGTCGATCCGGTCAAAGATATCTGCATCGACACCCAAATTGCGCCCAAGGCCCCAGCCATGCGCCCTGAAGCGCGCCTTTTCCAGCGAACGACGCAATCTTGCAGTAGTGCGATCAGATGCAAGAAATCCGGGAATTACAAAGACGTCTTTGCCTCGACCATCAATTTCCAGCGGCACCGGCGGTGCAAAAGTGGCGCGCATTCGAGTATGCGCAAATCCGGCCACTTCGCGCAGCAGTAATGGCAGGGCGGGCGGTGCAGCGCCGCCTTGCTCTTGCATTGGAATAGGAAATGACCTCGTTACCATGGCAACGATATAAGCGCCCGAAAGATTTATGAAAGATTTATGACATTTTCCACAGCGCAGGGTCACGGCTGCGATTTAACATATCAATCTTGGGTAGTGGTGCTCTGCTCGGATGGGGTTGGTGCAAATGGGATCGCCTGGGGAGCGACCACGGGCATCGCCATGGCGGATTTCTCAAGCGCATCAAGTGCTAGCTGGGCATCGCGATACCGGCGTGCCTTCAGCAGCCAATCCTCAGCCTTGGCTGCGCCTGGCAGGGGTGCAACCAATTTGATGGCGGTGTCGATATTGCCTGTCAGCACCAGGTCACGGATGCGTTGCAACTGCGCATCATGTGTCGGTTTGGCGCTGTCCGATTTGCGAAGCACGAACAGGCTTGCGACTTCGCGCTGCATTCGATCCCAGGTCAGGACGCGGTCTTCGGTCAGGCTCTCGGCGATTGTATCGAATTCGGTTGCCAGCTTCACCGGGGTCAGCCCCTCTTTTTCGACTGCCCGGATTCGGCTCAACGCCTCCGGCTGCGTCTTCCCGAAAGCGGCATCGAGCCGGGGATTCAGATCCCCCAGCGGTGCACCCATTGCAATCGCGCGGCGGGCCCCGATGGCAACGAGCATTGCTTCGGTGCGGGCTGAATCTGCAATCGGCTGGAGGATTTGTGGGGCGACCGTAGTCGTCATCATCGTATTGGCTGGCGGGGGTGCCGTTTCGTCGGGCAGTTCGGTTACCGCAGGTGCCGGTGGCGCGGCGGTTTCCCAAGGTGTTATGCCAGACGACGACAGCCAACCAATCGCCAGACCACCGCCGACAAATGCCAGAATCGAAAGCGCGACGCCTGCTCGCCAGTTCAAACCCATTCCCCTTGCGACCTGTTTATGGCGCTATCCTAACGAGCGTGTGCGCTGCCGACAACAGCGCTTGATCCTCGGGCCGCTCGGCAACCGCAATCGCGCGCCAACCATGTCCCGCTGCATCCGCGATTCCTTGGGAAAAGGCAGCCAAAGCTATGCTGCTGCGATCCAGGCCCGCCGCATCGACAAAATGGGCGAAATGCTCCGCCGCCCGTGCGGAATGAAGGGCAACGACATCCGCTTGTAAAACCATTTGCTGCGCATCCTCACCAAGTTCGATGGGATCTGCAGCGTAAACGACGCGCGTTTCGATATGCATATCTGCGGGAACTGCGAATGCTGTCTGATCTTCGCCCGCCAGCCAAAGCAAACGCCGATGTCCTGCCTCGCGCGCGTTATCGATCGCCTGTTCGGCGCCAGTGTTTCCCGTGGATGCGAGATTGAAGCCCACCGCCCGAACGGCATCCGCGCTGTTCCTGCCGACGGCATGCACGGGCAGCGCGGCGAAGGCATCCAGTTGATTGCCCGCATGGCGCACGGCATTGGCGCTCGTGATCAAAAGTGCATCAAACTGCGCCGGATCGGGCGCATCCCAATCTCGCATGCGAACTTCGAAAAAAGGCAGCTGGATTGGTGTGTGGCCTGCCTTTTGAGCGCGCGCCGCGCTGGCATCATTGCCCGGTTGCGGGCGTATGATGAGGATTTTCATGCCTAGAACAAAGCCCGAAGTTCGGGCGAAGAAGCTTCCAACAGGCTGCGCGCCAGCTCGGCCGGTGCTTGGTGATCGCCGGGAAGGCAGCTGGTTTGTCCCTTTTGCCGCTCGCTGCCATCATCGCGAAGGATTTCCCCTGTCAGATTGAGCAATGAGCCATCCCATGTCGCCTGAGCAGCCACCGGTGAATGGCAGGTGCCGCCCAGCGCTTCGAGGAATGCCCGCTCTGCCATCACACAATCAAAGGTCGGCTGGTGGTTGACCGGCCCCAGCAAAGCGGCAACATCCGGACGGTCGGCAAGGCAATCAATGCCGATGGCACCTTGGGAGGCGGCCGGTAGCATTTCTTCGCTCGCTATCGCTACGCCCACCTTCGATTGCCCCAGCCGCTCAAGGCCGGCTGCGGCGAGGAGCGTTGCATCAAATTCGCCATTGGCGACTTTGGACAGGCGCGTTGCAACATTGCCGCGGATGCTTTCGGTGATGAGGTCGGGTCGCAGAGCCTTCAACTGCGCGGCGCGGCGCGGGCTTGATGTGCCCACCTTTGCGCCCTTGGGAAGCGCAGCGATGCTGTCTGCACCGATCAACCGATCACGCACATCGGCCCGCGGCAGCATCGCTGCAATGCGGAAAGCATCCGCACGGATCGTTTCGACATCCTTCATCGAATGCACCGCAATGTCGATTTCGCGGTCGATCAAGGCGCGCTCTAGTTCCTTGGTCCACAGCGCCTTGCCACCGATTTCGGCGAGCGGGCGATCCTGCACCTTGTCGCCGCTCGACAGCATCGGGACGAGGATGACCGCCGCATCTTCCCAGCCATGCGCAGCCAGCAATGCCGCCTTGGTCATCTCCGCTTGCGCCATAGCGAGCGGTGAGGAACGGGTGCCGATACGAAGCGGAGAAGTGGGGTTTGGGGTCATGCGGCTTGTCCATAGCGGGGCACATCCCTAAGGGGAAGCCGATGGCAGTGATTTTGGGCCTTGAATCGAGTTGCGACGAAACCGCAGCGGCATTGGTGCGTTCCGACCGCACCATATTGAGCCACGCGCTGGCGGGGCAAGAGGATCACCATCGCGCCTTTGGCGGCGTGGTGCCGGAAATCGCCGCGCGCGCGCATGCCGAGCTGATGACGCCCTTGGTCGAAACCGCGCTTGCCGATGCGGGAATGACATTGAAGGATGTCGATGCGATTGCCGCCACCGCAGGGCCGGGGTTGATTGGTGGGGTGATGGTTGGGCTGGTGACCGCAAAGGCGCTCGCCATGGCCGCCAACAAGCCGCTGATTGCGGTCAACCATCTGGAAGGCCATGCACTTTCGCCGCGGCTGGTCGATCCGGATCTCGAATTTCCCTATTTGCTGCTGCTCGTTTCCGGCGGGCATTGCCAGCTTCTTCGCGTCAACGGCGTCGGTGATTATGACCGGCTGGCCACCACCATCGACGATGCGGTGGGCGAAGCGTTTGACAAAAGCGCCAAGATATTGGGCCTTGGTTTTCCTGGTGGCCCGGCGGTCGAGAAAGCCGCCAAGCAGGGCGATGCCAGAGCGGTACCGTTGCCCCGGCCGCTCAAAGGTGCCGATGAACCGCATTTCAGCTTTGCAGGGCTGAAAAGCGCGGTGCTGCGTGCGCATGAGGCAGGATCGTACAAGCCCGAGGATATCGCCGCCTCCTTCCAGCAGGCAGTGGTCGATTGCCTTGAGGACAGGCTCGAATACAGCCTGTCGCGGATCGAACCGATCGGCGCGCTGGTGGTCGCTGGCGGCGTGGCCGCGAACGAAGCCATCCGTGCGATGCTGCAGCGCGTCGCAGAACGATATGGCATGCGTTTCGTTGCGCCTCCGCACTGGTTGTGCACCGATAATGGCGCGATGATCGCCTGGGCGGGGGCAGAGCGCTTTGCTGCTGGCTTGACCGACCCGCTCGATATCGCCGCCCGCCCGCGATGGCCACTCGATCCCGATGCGGAAGCAGTGCGCGGGGCAGGAGTGAAGGCATGACCGGCCAACCCATCGGTATCATTGGCGCAGGCGCATGGGGCACCGCTCTGGCTAGTGTCATGGCGCAAAACCATGACAGCGTTTTGTTGTGGGCGCTCGAACCCGAAGTGGTCGATGCGGTCAACAGCGGCAGGGGTAATCCGCTTTACCTGCCCAATCTCGACTTGCCGGCGCATATCCGTGCGACCGGAGACATAGCCGAAATGGCCGGCTGTTCGGCGTTGTTGCTGGTCACGCCCGCACAGCATTTGCGCTCTACGCTGCAATCCCTGCCGCAAACCGATGCGCCGTTCTTGCTATGTGCAAAGGGCATAGAGGCTGGCACGCAATTGCTTGTCTCCGAAATCGTTGCCGAACTGCGTCCACAAAATCCTCTCGCGGTGCTTTCGGGCCCGACTTTTGCGCATGAAGTGGCAGCGGGCAAACCGACCGCAATCACATTGGCTTGCGAAAGTGAAGCCTTGGGCAAGGTGCTGGTGCGGCTGGTCGCAACGCCCGCCTTTCGACCCTATTGGTCCGACGATGTCGTGGGGGCAGAGATTGGCGGGGCGGTGAAGAATGTGCTCGCCATTGGCTGCGGTGTGGTGGATGGCGCGGGGCTGGGGCTGAATGCCCGGGCGGCGCTGATCGCGCGCGGCTTTGCCGAAATGCAGCGTTACGGCCTCGCACGCGGGGCAAGGGCTGAAACTTTGGCCGGGTTGTCGGGGCTGGGCGATCTGGTGCTGACATGCAGCTCCGAAAACAGCAGGAACTTTTCGTTGGGCCGCGGGTTGGGGCAGGGCAAGTCTGCCACCGAGTTGATGGCAGACCGGCGCACCGTCGCAGAGGGCGCCTTTACCGCACCCGTCCTCTTGCAATCGGCGATCAGCCTGGGCGTCGAAATGCCGATCGTGGCGGCGGTCTGTGCATTGCTCGATGGCAGTGCGAGCGTCGGGCAAGTCGTGGAAGCATTGCTTTCCCGGCCGCTGAAGGCCGAAAGGTGACATCGGCCTCGGGCCGCGTTACTATGCCCAACAGTTCCGAAGGGGGATGACAGTCAATACCGGCACGGAAGCCACGGCGCAGAACGAAGCCGATCTGAAGGCGCTCGCCAAGGGTGGCCGGACCAATGTGTTCGGCTTCGTGCTGCGGCTTGCCGCGCGTATCCCCTTCCTGTTCATCGCCGGGCGACTTTACGGGCCAGAGGTGCTGGGGCGTTTTGCCTATGCGATCCTGATCGTCGAATTTGTTGCGCAATTGGCAACACTCGGATTGCGGCGCGGGCTGGCCGAGGCCTTGTCGAAGCAGGATCGGCCTGACACGCATGTCGTTGGCGATGCGATGCTGGTCGCGACTTTCGCTTCCGCAATCGGGGCGGCGGTTCTGATTGCCCTGCCGCAATTGATGTTCCCGAACAGCGCCTTGAACGGGCTCGATCGGTTCCTACCGCTCACCATATTTGCCATTGTCTGGACCGACATCGCGCTTGCCGCGCTCGCCTATCGTTTCGACGTTGCATCGACCGTAAGGGCGCGCGCGATAGTCGAGCCTTGGACGATCAGCATCGCTGCTGGCGCGTTGTTCTTCTACTCGGCGCGCGACGGCCTTATCCTCTCTTATGTCGTTTCGATTATCGCTGCGATGCTGGCCGCGATGTGGCCACTGGTGCGCAGTTACGGGCTGCCTTGGGGCTGGAAACCCAGACCATCCGAATTATACGCGCTCGCCCGCCGCAACCTGCCGCTCGCTGCCGCCGACGCAATTGAATGGGGCAGCCGCCGGCTCGATCTCGCCATTCTCGGCTTGTTCGCGAGCCCTGCGGTGGTCGGTATCTATTATGTCGCACAACAAGTCGCCAGCCTGCCGCAAAAACTGAAATCGAGTTTCGATCCGATCCTGGGACCGGTCATCACCCGCAACCTGCAGGCGAAAAACTATGGCGAGATTGCCAAGCAGGTAGGGCAGGTCGGTTTCTGGATCATCGCAGCGCAGGCGGGAATTGCGCTCGCGCTTGGTATACCGGGTGAGGCGGTGATGGGGCTGGTCGGGCCGGAGTTCGTCGGGGGCACTGCCGCGATGGCATTCCTGTTGGCCGCCGAAGTGGCCGCAGCAACCGCAGTCGTCAGTGAAAGCGCGCTCGTTTACATGGCGCGGCACCGCAACCTGTTCCTTTCGCTCTTCATGCTGGCACTGCAAGTCACACTCAGCTTGGTGCTGATCGAGATGGTGCCGATGCTCGGGCTCAAACCGCAATATCTGGGCCTCGCACAAGCCGCAGCAGTGGCCGCTGCACTGATGCTTGCACTCGGCGTTGCCTCGCTTGCCAAGGCGGTGCTGCTCGCCAGACTGTTGGGTGAGCCGCTAAGCATCTGGCGCTGGAGCCTGCTGCCTGCCGTTGCCGCCGCGATCCTGATCGGCATTGGCGCAACCCGCCTACCCGAATGGGCGGAACTGGCTTTCGGAGGCCCGGCGATCCTTGGCATCTACCTATGGGTAATCTGGCGCTGGGGTTTCGGGCCAGAAGACCGGGTATTGTTCAAGCGGTAGCAGTTTCGCGATTTCCGCTTCGCGGATCGAACGCGCTGCTTCGGTGCAGCTCTGTTCGCATTCGCGGCACATTTCAGCACACAAACGGCAATGTTCATGCTCGTCGGCATGCTTCTCGCATTCTTCTGCACAATCACCACAGGCTGCGGCGCAAGCTTCCATCAACATGATGATCATCGACTCATTGCTGGCTGTTCGGCGGATACCCAGCGTTCCTGCAGCGAGGCACACATCTGCGCAGTCGAGGTTGAAGCGGATGCATTGTTGCAGCTGCATCACCATCGGTTCTGCCAGGCAGGCGTCGGCGCAGGCGATGCAGGTTTGCGCGCAGGCAAAACATTGCTCAACGCATTCAATCAGCGTGTCGTTGGTGCTGCCTTGCACCTGGGGGTGCAGTGCGATCATGTCTCTCAATTCGTGCATGATGATTCTCCTTTGCAGAGGAAAAGCATCGCGCCTGAAAAAGAGCCGTAGCATTTCGTCGGCTGAGGGGATTTTGCGGCAGATGGGGCTCAAAACAGGTTAGGGTGGCAGGCGGTTTCCAGTGGTCCAACCTATCGCTTGCCCCTGCTCAAAAACCAGCACATATAGCGAACATGTCCGAACTCATCATCCGCCGGGGATTGGAAGAACCCGAGACTGACGGCAGTTTCACCCCGCACCGGCCGGCGCGCCCGCCCAAGGTGGAGGGCGGGAAGCCTTTCAAGCTGGTTTCGGATTACCAGCCAGCAGGCGATCAGCCGACAGCGATCAAGGAACTGGTCGAAACCGCGCTGACAGGAGAAAAGAACCAGGTGCTGCTTGGCGTCACCGGTTCGGGAAAAACTTTCACCATGGCAAAAGTGGTGGAGTCGCTGCAGCGCCCCGCGCTGGTGCTCGCTCCCAACAAGATCCTCGCGGCGCAGCTTTATGGGGAGTTCAAGAGCTTCTTCCCTGAAAATGCGGTCGAATATTTCGTCAGCTATTACGACTATTACCAGCCAGAGGCCTATGTGCCGCGCAGCGATACCTATATCGAGAAGGAATCGAGCGTGAATGAAGCGATCGACCGGATGCGCCATTCGGCCACCCGTTCGCTCCTCGAGCGCGACGATGTACTGATTGTGGCTTCGGTGTCGTGCCTTTATGGTATCGGCTCGGTCGAAACCTATTCGGCGATGATCTTCGATCTGAAGGTTGGCGAGACCATCGATCAGCGCGAGTTGATCCGCAAACTCGTCGCACTGCAATACAAACGCAATGATGCTGCCTTTGCGCGCGGCAATTTCCGCGTGCGCGGCGACAATCTCGAACTCTTCCCGTCGCACTATGAAGACATGGCCTGGCGCATCAGCATGTTTGGCGACGAGGTGGAGGAAATTGTCGAATTCGATCCGCTGACCGGCAAAGCGGGGGCAAAGCTGAACGCGGTGCGCGTCTATGCCAACAGCCACTATGTGACGCCAGGGCCGACGATGAAGCAGGCGATGGAGGCGATCAAGTTCGAGCTTGCCCATAGGCTTGAGGAATTGGTTGCCGAGGGCCGGCTATTGGAGGCGCAGCGGCTGGAGCAGCGGACCAATTTCGACCTCGAGATGATTGCGGCAACGGGCAGTTGCGCGGGGATCGAGAATTATTCGCGGTTCCTTACCGGCCGCTTGCCCGGCGAGCCGCCGCCGACTCTGTTCGAATATCTGCCCGACAATGCGCTGCTATTTGTTGATGAAAGCCATCAGACAATTCCGCAGATCGGCGCGATGGCGCGCGGGGACCATCGGCGCAAACTGACGCTCGCCGAATATGGCTTCCGCTTGCCAAGCTGCATCGACAACCGGCCTTTGCGCTTCAACGAATGGGATGCAATGCGGCCGCAAACGGTCTGCGTCTCGGCAACACCGGGGCCGTGGGAGATGGAGCAGGCGGGCGGCGTTTTCGCCGAACAGGTAATCCGCCCCACCGGCCTTATCGATCCGCCGGTCGAAATTCGCCCGGTCGAAGACCAGGTGCAGGATTGCATCAACGAATGCCGCAAGGTGGCCGAAGCTGGCTATCGCACGTTGGTGACGACGCTGACCAAGCGGATGGCGGAGGATTTGACCGAGTTCATGCACGAGGCTGGCCTGCGCGTGCGCTATATGCATTCGGATGTCGAAACGCTGGAGCGTATCGAGCTGATCCGCGATTTGCGGCTTGGCGTTTATGATGTGCTCGTCGGTATCAACCTGCTGCGTGAAGGGCTCGACATCCCCGAATGCGGGCTGGTGTGCATCCTGGATGCCGACAAGGAAGGCTTCCTGCGCAGCGAAACCTCCTTGATCCAGACGATCGGGCGAGCGGCGCGCAATGTCGATGGACGGGTCATCCTCTATGCCGACCGTATCACCGGCAGCATGGAACGCGCAATGCGCGAGACCGACCGGCGGCGCGAGAAGCAGCGCGCTTATAATGAGCTGCACGGCATCACCCCGACCACAATCAAGCGCAACATCCACGATATCGTCGCCGATACCGCGAGCCGCGATGGCGTGCTGGTTGAGATCGATGCCGAGGGGGCCAACAACCTCGTCGGCCACAATTTGCGCGCCTATATCGAGGAACTTGAGAAAAAAATGCGCGCCGCCGCCGCCGACCTCGAGTTCGAGGAGGCCGGCCGCCTGCGCGACGAAATCCGCGCGCTGGAGGCGGAGGAACTGGGCCTACCCCACGAACAACGTGTCACGGCACCCAAGGGCCGGGCGAATGAAGGCAAGCCGGGCACGCGCAAGCTGCGTTTCGGCAAGACGCAGCGGAAGTTCGGGCGTTAGTCAGCGGCGCGGTGCAAGTCGCCAACCTTTGCCCATTGCCTCGCATATTCCAGCTGGTCGAGCCCGAAGGTGCGGATTGCAGCGGGATAGAAGGGCGCGAACATCCGTGTCATCGGGCCAATCCAGCCATTGTCGCTGACCACGGCGGCGCGGTGGACGAAATTGCGGTGTGACAGATGGAATAAAAGATCCTTCCACCACACTTCTGCATCAATCCAGCCAATGTCGCGAACGACCTCAACCACATTGAGTTGCTCATGCGTTTTGAGCAATTCATCAACGGCGTCGACTGCCTGTTGATACTCATCCTTGTGGACCACGCCATCTACGGTGAGTTCGAGATAACCGGCTTTTGCGTCTGATTCGACTTTGAGCATGTTCGCCTCCTTGGCTGATATGGCCAAGCTATGAGTGCGATGCTGGGTGCTGTCATTGACCAGAGTCAAAGCTGATGCCGGCCGTTCAGCTTTTGCGGTTGCGCTTCTTTTCCTTTTTCGCAGCCGTATCGATTTCCGCGAGCAGGCTGGACGAAAGCGCGAAATCTTCGGCCTTGTCGAGTTCGGCAAGAAGCCGCGGTGAAAGGGCAAAACCCTTCGACTTGGTCTGGATCTGGCCATTGGTGCGGGTTTGGCCCTTGGCCGGTTTTTGCACTGTCTGGGCAGAAGCTATACGCGCGGTTGGGCGTTCGGGGCCTTCTTCCCTGAAAATAGCTTGCTGCGAGCTGGGCCGTGCAGGCGGCGTACGAGCGAG
Source organism: Sphingorhabdus buctiana (assembly GCF_042680825.1). Lineage (NCBI taxonomy): Bacteria > Pseudomonadati > Pseudomonadota > Alphaproteobacteria > Sphingomonadales > Sphingorhabdaceae > Sphingorhabdus > Sphingorhabdus buctiana. Next base: position 147,719 of record NZ_JBHUEL010000003.1, on the reverse strand, counting down.
CACAGCGGCCAATGCGGCGCGCGCCTCTTTTTCTTTGCGAACCTTTGACGGATAGATGAAGCCATGGAGCGGCCATTCGTTGCCGCCGAGCGCACCATTGGGGGTGTACCAGACGCGTACGCGGCTCCAGTCATTATCCTCCGAAACGTCGATGACGCGAACATCTTCTTCGATGTGCCCGCGGATGCCATCAATTGTTGACCAATTGGCGTGGCTGATCAGCAGCGTGCGCTTGTCGATGATCTTGCGCACGGCGGCTACATGGCCGAGGCGCATATTGCCATGTGGAATGAAGGTCATCACCGCACCGACCTTGGGCAGATTGCCACGTTCGTAACGGTTTTCAGCCTGTTCCCACCAGGTATGCGCATCGCCATAAATGGTGACGCCCGTCATCGCGCGGGCAAAGGGCACGCATTGCAACCCTTCATAAAGCGCGCTCGCCGGGCTGGCCGTAAGGCCAAGGGCGACGAACAGGGAAAGGAGTAGCTTCTTGCGCATAAGAAGCTGCTACCCCGCGATGGTTAACAAACTTGTAACACGATGTCACATAATCCCCAGCCGGGGCAGAAGCGGCCTTTTCCGGCTTTCGATCCGCAATTCGGCCCATAGAAATGAAATGATATGTTGTATCGTGGTACCCGATGTGCCAAAAGCGACTCAGGAAGGCACTATAGTGATCGCATTGCAGGCATATTGGCGGGAAAAGCGCTGGGACGGGCTCGGTCTGAGCCTGGCTGGCCTTTGCCTTGTCCACTGTCTCGCGACTTCGATCATGCTTGCCCTACTCGCCTCTGCTGGCGGTTTCCTGTTTTCCCCGCTGGTTCACGAAGTCGGTTTGGCGCTCGCCATAGTCTTTGGCATCGTCGCCTTGGTGAAGGGCCTTTTTGTGCATGGCTTCATGATGCCCGCTGCCGTTGGCTCACTTGGCATCGGTGTGATGTCGGGCGCGTTGACCTTGCCGCATGGCGGTGACGAAATCCTCTACACCATGGTTGGTGTCGCAATTCTGGCCCTTGGCCACGACCTGAACCTTCGCGCCTCGCGTTAAGCGAGAGCGGCCTTGCCCCCCGGGCACAAAAGGCCTAAATTCCTGCAATGGCCACGCACGCACATCATCATCACGAACATCATGGGCATGATCTGGCCGATGCTGCCCAAAAGGCGCTGACCGCCGCCGGTGAGCAGTGGACCGACATGCGTGCCGATATTTTTTCGGTGCTGGCAACTTTCGACAAGCCCGCCTCGGCCTACGACATCGCCGACCTCGTTTCGCAAAAGCGCGGCAAGCGCGTGGCGCCGAACAGCGTGTATCGCATTCTTGACCTGTTCGTGGCGAACAACCTCGCCAGCCGCGTCGAAAGCGCCAATGCCTATCTCGCCAATGCCCATCCCGGCTGCCTGCACGATTGCATCTTCCTGATTTGCGACAGTTGCGGCAGCGCGACGCATATCGACGACGACAGCCTGACCCGCAATGTTCGCAAGGCCGCCGAAGCTGCTGGTTTCAACGCCGTTCGCCCTGTGGTCGAGGTGCGCGGCACCTGCGCGGATTGCGACTAGGCCAACGCTACGGGAAAATATCCCGTTCGACACATCCTCCAAACATCGTTAAAGCTGACTTGCATGACTGACACACCCGTCACGCCCTTGCTCGACAAGGTCAAGATTCCGGCAGACCTTCGCAAGCTGGAACCTTCCCAACTCCGCCAGCTGGCAGACGAATTGCGCACGGAAACGATCAGCGCTGTTTCGGTAACCGGCGGGCATTTGGGGGCTGGCTTGGGCGTGGTCGAGCTGACCACTGCCATCCATTATGTGTTCAACACTCCCGAAGACCGGCTGGTCTGGGATGTCGGCCACCAATGCTATCCCCACAAGATACTCACTGGCCGCCGCGACCGGATTCGCACACTGCGCACCGGCGGCGGGCTTTCGGGCTTCACCAAGCGCACCGAGAGCGAATATGATCCCTTCGGCGCGGCGCACAGTTCGACCTCTATTTCGGCGGCCTTGGGCTTTGCCATTGCCAACAAGCTGAACAACAAACCCGGCAAGGCGATTGCCGTGATCGGCGATGGTTCGATGTCGGCGGGCATGGCCTATGAGGCGATGAACAACGCGCAGGCAGCGGGCAATCGCCTTGTTGTCATCCTTAACGACAACGACATGTCGATCGCGCCGCCGGTGGGCGGGCTTTCGGCCTATCTGGCGCGGCTGGTTTCCTCGCGGCCCTTCCTTTCGTTACGCGAAGTCGCCAAGCGCATTTCGCGCAAATTGCCCGAACCGCTCCATATCGCCGCCCGCAAGACCGATGAATTCGCGCGCGGCATGGCGATGGGTGGCACGCTGTTTGAGGAATTGGGCTTTTACTATGTCGGCCCGATTGACGGCCACAATCTCGATCACCTCATCCCCGTCCTCGAAAATGTCCGCGACGCGGCAGAGGGGCCGTGCCTGATCCATGTCGTCACGAAAAAGGGCCATGGCTATGCCCCGGCTGAGGCGGCAGCGGACAAATATCATGGCGTGGTGAAATTCGACGTCATCACCGGCAAGCAGGACAAGGGCCCGGGCGGCGGCCCACCCGCGTACCAGAATGTCTTTGGTGAAACGCTCGCCAAGCTGGCCGAAACCGATGACCGGATCGTCGCGATAACCGCTGCGATGCCGACCGGCACCGGCGTTGACAAATTTGCGCAGGCGCACCCGACGCGCGCCTTCGATGTCGGCATTGCCGAACAGCATGCGGTAACCTTTGCGGCGGGGCTGGCGGCGCAAGGGATGCGGCCCTTCTGCGCGATCTATTCCACATTCCTGCAGCGCGCTTATGACCAGGTGGTGCACGATGTCTGCATCCAGAACCTGCCGGTTCGCTTCGCGATTGACCGTGCAGGCTTGGTCGGTGCTGATGGCAGCACCCATGCCGGCTCGTTCGATGTCACCTATCTGGCGACCCTGCCTAATATGGTCGTCATGGCCGCCGCCGACGAGGCGGAGCTGGTGCACATGACCTATACCGCCGCGCTATACGACAGCGGCCCGATCGCCTTCCGCTATCCGCGCGGCAATGGCGTGGGTGTTCCGCTACCCGAAGTGCCGCAGCGGCTCGAAATCGGCAAAGGCCGCGTGGTGCGCGAAGGCAAGACCGTCGCGATCCTCTCGCTCGGCACCCGCCTTGCGGAAGCGCTGAAGGCTGCCGATACGCTTGACGCCAAGGGGCTGTCGACCACCGTTGCCGACCTGCGCTTTGCCAAGCCGCTCGACGAGGAACTGATCCGCCGCTTGATGGCGACGCACGAAGTTGTCGTTACGGTCGAGGAAGCTGCAATCGGAGGACTCGGCGCACATGTGTTGACGCTGGCGAGCGACCTTGGCTTGACCGATGCGGGCCTCAAAATCCGCACGATGCGCCTGCCCGATGCTTTCCAGGAACATGATACACCGCAAAAGCAGTATGACGAAGCAGGCCTCAACGCCCCGCATATCGTCGATACGGTGCTGAAAGCGCTGCGCCACAACAGCGCGGGCGTGGAGGAAGTGCGGGCTTAAAAAGCCCGATGGCCTTATTGCGGAACCGCTGCCTGCGCGCTCTGGCCGTCGCCTTCCGGTGCAGCGATGATGTCGCGGGTTACAGCGCCCTTGTTCACCGTCGTGGTTTCGGGATCGCCAACAGTCGAGCGGATACCCATTTCGCTGGTGCCTGCCGCCGATACGACTGCACGCTCGCCTGCTGAACGGGCAGCATCGCCGCCGAACATAGCTTCCAGCAACTGCTCGGGCGAGGTGCCGTCTTGCGCGCGGGTAGTTGCGACCTGCGACGGCATTAGTGGATAATCAGGCGGCACAACCAGCGGCGCAACGCGGCTGGTGGTTGCCTGCTGCGGCGCGTCATCACCGCGAATGTCCCAGTCATAGAGCGACTGGTAGGCATTGCCGATCGACTGGCAGCCCGAAAGGCCGAACAGCATGGCTGTCGAGGCCGCGGCGAGGATAAGTTTCTGCTTCATGATAATCCTGGCCTTACTGTTTGGGAGCGCCGAACATGGCTTCGAGCATCGCTGCCTTGGTTTCGCCTTCCTGCGGGCGCGGTGCACCGGGTTGCGGCGCGGGTAGTGTCGAAAGATCGGCGGGTACAGTGAGTGGTGCTGCACGGCCGACGGCAAATTCATCAGGTCGTTCACGATCGAACACGCCAGAGGAACCGCAGCCCGAAAGCGCGGTAAGTGCCAGCATGCTGGCCGATAGGGTGATGAACTTGCGCGTCATTGTTACTCCGCTATCCCTTTCCCGCTTGACGCGGGATGAACGCTTATGGGTTGGTGTCGCCCTTGTCGCGCAACAGGAACGCGCGGGCAAGCAATATCAGCACGCCGATGGTGATGCAGGCATCGGCGAGGTTGAAAATCCAGAACGGGCGGAAATTGCCGAAATGTAGGTCGGCATAGTCGACGACATAGCCATAGCGCACCCGGTCAACGATGTTGCCCAGCGCCCCGCCCAGCACCATCGATAGCGCGAGCACATCGCCGCGCAATTTCTCGCGCCACATCCACACGCCCACCACGCCAGCGATCAGCGCGGTCAGCGCGACGAGCAGCCAGCGTTGTGCATCGCTGCTCGCCTCAAGGAAGCCCATCGAAACGCCGCGGTTTTCGGCCCATGTCAGGTCGAAAAAGGAGACGATGTGGATCTGCCGCCGGCTTTCGAGCGCCAACGGGCCAATCATGATGAACTTCACTGCCTGGTCGGCGATGAACAGGAATGATGCGAGCATCAGGCCTTGCAGGCGGTATTTGGGGTTACCCATTCAGCACCTCGTCGCAACGCCCGCACAGCGCGCCATCCTCTTCCACTTCGGGCAGGTGGCGCCAGCATCGGCCGCATTTGTGGTTGGTGGTTTTGCCGCTGAAGGTAATCTGTCGAGCATCGTCTACAGAATCGTCGGTAAAACCGGTCACTTCGACTTCAGCTGCGATGCAGATTTCGGTGAAATCAAGTGAATTAGCTCGCTCTTCCAAGAACGCGTCTTTTACCCTTAGTTTGACGACCGCTTCTAAGCTCGATCCGACGATCTTTTCGCGGCGCATAACTTCAATGGGCTCGAGAACGGTCGAGCGCAAATCCCGCAAATGCGACCACTTGTCGGATAGATTGACATTGATCCAACCAGCATCAACCTCCGGCCACTCCAGCAAATGCACGCTGTCTGCGTCAGGATAACGCGAGGCCCAGACTTCCTCTGCCGTGAACACCAGCACTGGTGCGGCATAGCGGACCATCGAGTGGAACAATATGTCGAGCACGGTGCGATAGCTGCGGCGCTTCAGGCTGTCCGGCGCGTCGCAATAGAGGCAGTCCTTGCGGATATCGAAGAAGAAGGCCGAAAGGTCGTTATTGGCGAAATCCGAAAGCAGGCGGACATAGCTGTTATAGTCAAAATCATTGACCGCGATCTTCAGCTTCGCGTCCATGTCCGCGAGCAGGTGGAGCACGTAACGCTCCAGCTCGGGCATTTGCGCAACATCGCTGACGCGTTCTTCCTCGCTAAACCCGTCGAGCGCGCCGAGCAGGTAGCGGAAGGTGTTGCGCAGCTTGCGATACTGGTCGGCCACACCTTTCAGGATTTCATCGCCGATGCGGTGATCTTCGGTGAAATCGACCGACAGCGCCCACAGCCGGATGATATCCGCGCCGTTGGTTTCCATGACCTTTAAGGGGTCGACGGTGTTGCCGACCGACTTCGACATTTTCAGGCCCTTGGCATCCATGGTGAAGCCATGGGTCAGGACAGCATTGTAAGGCGCGCGGCCGCGCGTGCCGCAGCTTTGCAGCAGCGAGCTCTGGAACCAGCCGCGATGCTGGTCACTACCTTCGAGATACAGGTCGGCGGGCCATTGCAGCTCGGGCCATTTGCCGCTTTCGAGCGTGAAGACATGGGTGCAACCCGAATCGAACCAGACGTCGAGGATGTCGAACACCTGTTCATAATCCTCAGCCTTGTAGTCCGAACCCAGATATTCCTGCGCACGTGCGGCTTCCCAAGCATCGACGCCCTCGGCCTTGATCGCCTCGACAATCCGCGCGTTGACGGCTGGGTCGTTGAGATATTGGCCGGTCTTGCGATCAACGAACAGCGTGATCGGCACGCCCCATGCGCGCTGGCGGCTCAGTACCCAGTCAGGGCGGCCCTCGACCATCGAACCGATGCGGTTGCGGCCCTTTTCGGGGACGAAGCGGGTATCGGCGATCGCCTGCATGGCCTTTTGGCGCAAAGTGGAATCGCCACGATCCATCGGCACGAACCATTGCGGGGTGCAGCGATAGATGACCTTCGCCTTGGAACGCCAGCTGTGCGGATAGCTGTGCTGGTAATCCGCGCTCGCCGCGAGCAGCCCGCCGGCTTCGCGCAGGTCGGTGCAGATCGGCCCGTCGGGCGCGTTGAATTTGGGGTTGATGACGCTGCCTTGGCCACCAAGCCAGCCCCAGTCGGCCCGATATTTGCCATCGCTTTCGACCGCGAATTGCGGCTCGATGCCGTTTGCCTTGCACAGGTCAAAGTCATCCTCGCCATGGTCGGGCGCCATATGGACAAGGCCCGTGCCGCTGTCGGTGGTGACGAAATCGCCGGGCAGGAAGGGGCGCGGCTTGGCAAAGAAGCCGCCCAGATGGTGCATCGGGTGGCGGGCGACTGCGCCCTTCAATGATATATCAGATAGTGCAGATTCTAAAGTTAGCTCCAAGCCAGCACGAGCGGCAAATGCGGAAGCTAACGCTTGAGACAATACGTATCGGCGACCATCCGAAGCAGCGTAAACTCCGTAACAGGCTTCGTAGCTTAGCTGTTCAAAAGCCGGGTTGTAGGCGATCGCCTGATTAACCGGGATCGTCCAAGGTGTTGTTGTCCAGATTACTGCAAATGCCCCGACGAGCTTCGGAACTTCGGGCGCTTCTACAATCTCAAACGCCACATCGATCTGCGTCGAGGTGATATCCTCATATTCGACCTCGGCCTCGGCCAGCGCGGTCTTTTCGACCGGTGACCACATCACCGGCTTCGCTCCGCGATAGAGCTGGCCGCTTTCGGCGAACTTCAGCAGCTCGGAAACAATCGTCGCCTCGCTGTCGAAATCCATCGTCAGATAAGGCTTGTCCCAATTGCCGAGCACACCCAGCCGCTTGATCTGGTCGCGCTGGATGTCGACCCACGCTTGTGCATAGGCGCGGCATTCGGCGCGGAATTCCTTTACCGGAACCTCATCCTTGTTGAGCTTTTTCTTGCGATATTGCTCCTCGACCTTCCACTCGATCGGCAGGCCGTGGCAGTCCCAGCCGGGCACATAGGGCGCGTCCTTGCCGAGCAGGGTCTGCGTCCGGCACACCATGTCTTTCAGGATATGGTTGAGCGCATGGCCGATATGCATGTCGCCATTGGCATAAGGCGGGCCATCATGGAGGATGAACTTCTCGCGGCCCGCACGCGCCTCACGCAGTTTGTGATACAGATCCTGTTCTTCCCAGCGCGCAAGGATGCCCGGTTCCTTCTGCGGCAGGCCAGCCTTCATCGGGAACTCGGTCTTCGGCAGGAAGACGGTGTCTTTATAGTCTTGCTTTTCGGTCATATCGCGCGGGTGCTTAGGGGATTACGCCGCAAGGATAAAGCCAAGAAACACGTCTGTTGCGGGGAGCTTGCTTACCGACGCAATGCAGCCTTCGCATCCTCGCAATCTTGCGCAATCTGGGCGATCAGCGCTTCGAGACTGTCATATTTCCCTTCGGGTCGCAGGAAGGCGTGGAATTCGACCTCGATCATCTGGTCGTAAATCATTTCGGCAAAGTCGAAGAAATGCGGCTCGAGCAATTCCTTGGGCGGTTCGAATTGCGGGCGGATGCCGACATTGGCGGCGCCATCAAGCACCCGTCCGTCAGGCAGTTTTCCGCGCACCGCATAGACGCCATAGCGCGGGCGGAGGTAATGGCCCATGTCCATATTGGCGGTGGGAAAACCCAAATCGCGGCCATTTTTGTCGCCATGCTGGACGATCGCCTCGATTGCGAAAGGCCGGGTGAGAAGGCGCGTCGCGGTTTCGCATTCGCCCGCCTTCAGGGCATCGCGGATGCGGCTGGAGGAAATCACCCCGCCCGCATCGGTCACTGGGCCGACGGTTGTGGCGGTGATGCCATGCTGGGCACCCAGATCGCGCAGCACGCCGGTATTGCCGCCGCGTGCCTTACCAAAGGTGAAATCCTCACCCGTCACCACACCCGAAACACCCAGCCGTTCGGCGAGCAGTTTGACGACGAAATCCTCCGCCGTGGTTGCGGCGAGCTCGGCATCGAAATCGAACACCAGCATTGCATCGGCGCCTGCCTCGGCAAAAAGGCGCTGGCGCTGCTCTAGTGTGGTCAGCCGGAACCAAGGCACATGCGGTGCGAAAAAGCGCACCGGATGCGGATCAAAGGTGGCGATAATGGCGGGCTTGCCCGCAGCCTTGGCTTGGCGGATAGCCTCACCCGCGACTGCCTGGTGGCCTAGGTGAAAACCATCGAAATTGCCGAGCGCGACGACGGCTCCGCGCAAGGCATCGGGCATAATATCGCGGGCGGAAAGGCGGGGTATGCTCATGCGGCAGGCGGTGCCTTTGCCATCGGCTTCAATCCTTCGCGCAGAACACGGAGGGCATTGCCACCCATCACCGCGCGGATTTCATCGGGGGTGAAGCCTTCGTCGAGCAGGGCCTGAGTCACCTGCACCAGCTTTGATGTGTCAAAGCGTACAGTGGTCGCGCCATCATAATCCGATCCAAGCGCGACATGCTGGATGCCGACCAGGTCGCGCACATGCTTCATCGCCTTGGCTATCGATTTGGGGCTGGTATCGCAGATTGCGCCATCCCAGTAACCGATGCCGATGATGCCGCCGGTCACTGCTACGCCCTTGATATGCTCGTCAGAAAGGTTGCGGTTGACCTTGCAGGTCGCCTGCACCCCACCATGGCTCGACACGACAGGGCGGCGGGCCATCGCCAAAATTTCGGTGACGCATTGGCGGCTGCAATGCGCGATATCGACGATCATACCCTTTTCTTCCATCCGCCGGATGACCTCGCGGCCCAGCGGCGTCAGCCCGCCTTTTTTGATGCCGTGCATCGATCCGGCGAGTTCATTGTCGAAGAAATGGGTGATCCCGGCCATGCGGAAACCGGCATTGTAGAGTTTGTCGAGATTTTCGGCCTTGCCTTCAAGGTTTTGCAGGCCTTCGATCGATAGCAATGCGCCGGTTGCATCTTCCTGTTTCGCCCGGCGTTCGAGCAGGCTGTCGACATTGCCGCTGGCCGCAACTTTGACCAGCGTGCCTTTTGATGCCGCGGTGGCCCGGTCAAGCTTTTCGCCATGCCACAAGGACCGCTCCAGCAACGAATTCCAGGTGCGCGCCGGTTGCATCTGCGCAACCGCGAGCAGGGTGATATTGTCGCTATCGGAGCCATTGGCATCGTAATTTTGGCCTTTGGGCGTCTTCGACACGCTGGAGAAAACCTGCAGTGCGACATTGCCTTCCTGCAGGCGCGGCAAATCCATATGTCCGCGATCTGCACGGTCGAGCATATCGCGCTTCCACATCAGCGTGTCCGAATGCAGGTCGACGATGGTCAGCGTCTTGTGCAGCGCGATTGCCTCTGCGCTTACCTTGGGCAATGGCTTGCCATCGACCTTGTTCATCGATGCTTCGACATAGCCTGGCGCAATGCCGAAAAAGCCAATTGCTGAAACCGCGACGAGCACGGCCAGACCCCATATCCATTTACGCATGCGCTACCCCTCCTTGCGCACCAATGTCACGAAATCGAACGCGGGCGTACTCCCCTCTGCCGGATGCGAAACCCGCGAAATCTCCTTCCAGGTTTTTGCATCGAACGGTTCGAGTATCGTATCGCCATTGGGCGATGCCTTGACTTCGGTCAGCTCGATCCGGTCGGCATGGTCGACGAACAGCCGGTATATCTCTGCGCCACCGATGATGCAGACATGCGGGCCGTTGGCCAGCTTCAAGGCTTCTTCGACTGTATGCGCAACCTCCGCGCCTTCTTCTTCCCACTCGGTATCGCGGGTTAGAACGATGTGGCGACGACCTTCGAGCAGCCCCGGCAGGCTGTCGAAAGTCTTGCGTCCCATAATCATGGGCAGGTTCTTGGTAAGCTGCTTGAAATGCCTGAGGTCTGCCGGGATGCGCCAGGGCAGGTCGCCATCGGCACCAATGACTCCATTGTCTGCACGGGCGACCACCATGATGATTTCGGGATGGTTCATGGCTGCTGCTTTGCCGACTTCCTGCGGGCCTGACAAGGCTCAGCGGAAGAGACGCGTAACATGCCCCATTTTTCTGCCTGGGCTTGGCGCGCCTTTTCCATATAAATGGACTTTGGCATTGGGGTCGGCGAACAGCTTTTCAAAATCGTTGGCAGCATCGCCGATCAGATTTTCCATTTCGACCCGATCAGCGGTGAGGCCGGTATCGCCCAAAGGTAGGTCGCAGACGGCACGAATATGATTCTCGAACTGGCTCGTGACCGCACCTTCGATTGTCCAATGCCCGCTATTGTGAACGCGGGGCGCCATTTCGTTGAACAGCGGTCCTTCGGCGGTCGCGAAAAACTCCATGGTCATTACGCCGATATAGTCGAGCGCTTGCGCCGCTGCTGCAGCCAGCTTGCGCGCTTCTTGCTGTTGGGCTTCGATCAGAGCGCCGGCGGGAAGCACGGACAGCGCCAATATCCCGCCATCATGCCGGTTGCGCGGACTATCCCAGAAACGGATTTCGCCCTGCGCGTTGCGGGCGAGGATCACCGAAAATTCCGCATCAAACTGCACCATCGCCTCGGCAATCGCAGGCTGTGGGCCGATCTGGTCAAGCGCGTCGGACAAGCCTTCAGCTGAATGCACGCGGGCCTGGCCTTTGCCATCATATCCCATGCGGATGGTTTTCAGGATCGCGGGATATCCGACCGCGTCCAATGCTGCACCGGCATCGTTGGGGCTGGTGACGGTCGCGAATTTCGCCGTTCTCCCGCCCAATGCGGATGCGAAATTTTTTTCCTCCACCCGATCCTGCGCGATTTCGAGCGCGCGGATATTGGGGCGGATTGTTGCGCCTTCCTCGATCACGCGCAGCGGCGCAACGGGGACATTTTCAAATTCATAGGTGATGACGTCGCAGTTGTCGGCAAAGGCCGAAAGCGCGGCGACATCGCCATAATCGGCGCAGGTGAATTCAGCAGCAACCTCCGCTGCGACCGAATTTTCCTCAGGCGCGTAGATGTGGCAGCGATATCCCATTTCGGCCGCTGCTATGGCGAGCATCTTGCCCAGTTGACCGCCCCCCAGGATACCGATGGTGGAGCCCGGCGGCAGCATCGTCATTCGGGCGTCTCGCTAACCGATTCGGTCTGGTTGGTCCGCCACTGGTCGAGCCGTGCGGCGAGTTCTGGATCATTTGTTGCCAGCATCGCTGCCGCAAGCAGCCCGGCATTGGTCGCACCAGCCTTGCCGATGGCGAGCGTGCCGACAGGTATGCCTGCGGGCATCTGGACGATCGAAAGCAGACTATCCATTCCGTCGAGCGCGCGCGACTGTACGGGTACGCCCAATACGGGCAGGCGCGTCATCGAAGCGACCATTCCCGGCAGGTGGGCTGCACCGCCTGCGCCGGCAATGATGCATTTCAGCCCGCGGTCGGCAGCGCCCTTTGCATAAGCATAAAGCCGGTCTGGGGTGCGGTGTGCGGAAACGACCTTGCATTCATGCGGCACGCCCAGCGTTGCGAGGACCGAGGATGCTTCGCGCATCGTTTCCCAGTCTGATCGACTGCCCATGATGATACCGATTACGGGTGCTGTGCTATCCACCTTGAAGTCCCTGATTGCCCGTCGCGCCGAGGACTTGCTCTGTAGCGGCGGCTTTGCGTCAGCGCAATTGCCGAGCGGGAAATACCGCAAGTCATGTAAACTATTGCAATTTATTCAAAAATAGCCTGTATGCGCGCAAAATACGGGTTATCCGGGTCGCAACGAGATAACCGGAGCTGACATGGACGAACGCGAGGACCAGTTTTCCGCACCCGATGCCGACCGTAGCGTCAGCGACCTTTCGCGCGAAAATCTGCAACTGAAGGCACGTATAGCAGAGCTGGAACGCCTGACTGCGATGGACACGCTGACCCCGCTGTTCAATCGCCGGTATCTGATGCAGGAACTCGATCGCTGGTGCTGGCGCGCGCATCGATATGGCGGAACCTTTGGCCTGCTCTATCTCGATGTCGACCGGCTGAAATCGGTGAATGATACCCACGGCCATGCTGCGGGTGATGCCGTACTGTGCGGCATCGCAGAGGCGTTGGGCAGCGCAACCCGCAAATCGGATGTGATTGCGCGCATTGGGGGCGATGAATTTGCGATCCTGCTCGATTCGATCACTGCGGAAAAGCTGCGCGAAAAAACCGCTTCGCTGCGCCGCCATCTGACGGCCTTTCCGGTCAAGACCGCAGGACCCGTTCTAAAGGTCAATGTATCTGTCGGCCATTGCCTAATCGAGGGAAATTCCCGTGCGAGTGAGGTAATGATTGAAGCCGACAAGTCGATGTACGCCGACAAGCGCTCCAAATATGGCGAGGCGGCTGGTTAGACCTTAACGCTCCGACAGGTAATAGCGGTCGGTCGCGTTGAGCGCGTCATCGAGTTCGTAGACGATGGGCTGGCCAGTCGGAATTTCCAGGCCGGTAATTTCCGTATCCGAGATGCCCGAAAGATGCTTGACGAGCGCACGCAGGCTGTTGCCATGTGCCGAGATCAGCACAGTCTTGCCCGCCTTCAATTCGGGCGCGATCACGCCCTCCCAATAAGGCAGCACGCGCGCGATCGTATCCTTCAGGCTTTCGGTATTGGGAATGGCGATCCCGGCGTAGCGCGGGTCCTTCGACAGGTCATAAGGCGAATCCGCCTCGAGCGGCGGTGGCGGGATATCAAAGCTGCGGCGCCAGATATGCACCTGCTCATCACCATGCTTCGCAGCGGTTTCGGCTTTGTCGAGGCCGGTCAAGCCGCCATAATGGCGTTCATTCAAGTGCCAGTCCTTGGTAACTGGCAGCCACAACCGGCCCATCGCTTCGAGCGCGAGATTGAGCGTCTTGATCGCGCGGGTCTGTACGCTGGTGAAGCAGGTATCGGGGGCAATGCCCTTTGCCTTCATCAGTTCACCCGCCGCCCAAGCCTCGGCCGCGCCCTTTTCGGTGACATCGACATCCCACCAGCCGGTGAAGCGGTTTTCGAGATTCCATTGCGACTGGCCGTGGCGGATGAGGATGAGCTTGGGCATGGGAGTGTCCTTTGGTCTTGGTTTGCGCGGCCTTTAGCGGGGAGGTTGCCTTTGTGCAATTGGCGCTAAAGCGCCAGTGTCATGAAGCGGCTGAACGGGTCTTCCGTATAATCGGCAAAGGGCCCGCAATATTCAAATCCATAGCGCTGATAGAGCGCATGCGCCGGATCGAAGGCCGGGGTCGAACCTGTTTCCAGACTCAGCCGCTGATATCCCCGTTCGCGTGCCGTGGCGATAATATGCTCAAGCATCGCCGCCGCCGCACCCTTGCGCAGTTGCGCGCTGTGCGTGCGCATCGATTTGACTTCGCCGTGCGCCGGGTCGATTTCCTTCACCGCCCCTCAGCCCATCAATTCGGTCTCATTCCAGATCGACCAGAATGTAACCCCAGGTCCCTTCAACCCGTCGAAATCGAGGAAATGGCAACTCTCCTCGGGTGAGTTGGCGAGCATTCCGGCAAAATGCTCCTCGAGCAGCGCGCGGATCTCAGGTCCGGAAAGGTCGTCTTCGATGATGTGCATCGGCACGCTTCAAACCATCTCCGCCAGCGTTGCCAGGCATTCGCGCGCGAGCAGCTTGCATCGTTCAGGTGACCAGCCTTGCTCTGGATCGTTGGCGTCGACCGTGTCCTTGAACGGCATTTCAAGCGTCATCGAAACACAGCCATGTGATGGGCCAAAGCGTTCGGCGAGCTGGTTGGTCGACATGGTCAGGTTCGCCTTGCCGAGGCCGGAAATGGCATAACCTAGCTTGGTCTGGAAATCGGGGGTGCGTTCGGCGAGGCGATTGATGAAGCGGGTGTACCGCTGGCCTTGCGATTCGCTCCAGCTTGGGATGCCTTCAAACCCGGCCATGAAGGCGGCGGGGATGGCTTCATCGCCATGCACGTCCATCGCCCAATGCACGCCGGTTTCGTCCATAGCGTTCCGGATCGCGAGCACTTCGGGGCTGCGTTCGGCGCTGGGCTCGGCCCATTCGCGGTTCAGGTTCACACCCAAGAAATTGGTGCGCAAATGGCCCCTACGCGATCCATCCGGGTTGCAATTGGGCACGACATGGATGCGGCATTTTTCGAGCAATTTGCGCGTGTGCGGGTCACTGGGGTCGGTCAGCATGTCCAATGCGCCTTCCATCCACCATTCGGCCATGCTCTCGCCCGGATGCTGGCGCGCGTAGAGCCAGACCTGCGTATCGCCGGTACCCATTTCGAGGCAGTCGATTGATTGGCCCTCCAGGCTGGTGCCGAGGCAGCGATAGTCGACGCCTTCGATGCCCGCAGTTTCAGAGACGAGATCGTGGTGCCGCTCCATCGAATAAGGTGCGAAATAGGCGAACCAGGCAAGGCCCGAAACGCTGGTGTAGCGGATGGTAAGCGTGCCACCGTCTTCGGCCTTGTCGTAACTGGTTTCGGCACGCCCCCAATAGTCACGGTCCTCCGAAACACAGGCGCGGTAATCAGGCCAGCCGCCGGGATAGGCGCTTTTTTCAAGGCCGGTGATCTTGAGGACGAACTCCTTGCCCGCCTCTGCAACCACCCGGAAGTGGAACCATTGGAAGAAGTCCGAATCCTTGTCCTTGCGAATGGTGAGCTTGGCGGTGGCGCCATTGATCGACTCGACGACGATATTGCCGCTGTCGAATGCGGCATTGATGCTGTGAATGGTCATGAACCGGTTCTAGGCCGGGAGAGCTTTGCGGACAAGCTTGGCCAGACTGATTTATTTGACTCAGGGAACGGTTACCGTCTCGCCACTGGTTCCGGGAAAGTCCTTGAACAGAGACTCAGCCAGTTTGGACGAAGCTATACCCGGTTGCGCAGCAGGCGAATTCAGCGCGCCACGCTGCACAGCGCGGCCCTCCCAGATCACCAGATTGTCGGTTGTGCGAACGATGCGCACATTCAAAGTCGTCTCGATGCCGCGCTGATCGCCCAACGCGTTGAGGTTGAGGCCAACGCCAACGCCAACCCCCGAACCATAGCTGCCGGTTGATCCTCCGACACCCACCGAAACCGGGTTCCGGTCGTTGCCGTTGAACTGCACGCGCTGCACCGATACTTCGGCAATCACGTCGCTGCCGTCCAAGGCCTTTGAGTAACCGACCCGCTCCATTTCGCGCTGTACCGCTGCTAGATAGGGTGAAAGGGCAAGGCTGTCGCCGTTGGTGGCGGTGACAGCAAAACTTCCAGTGCCGTATACAATGCCCTCGGCTACGCGGTTGAAACGCGTGACCTCAACCGGGCCGGTCGGTATCATGCAGGCGCTCAGCGTCAGCGGCAGCAGGATCAGCGAAGCATAACGGGTAAGGTTCATGGCCAAACCCTATCTGCTTCGTCCGAAAGCCGCAATGGTGCTTGACTTTGCGCCGACTCCCCCATAGAGGCGCGCCTTCAAATCCGGCCATTGGCCCCATGTTTTAACGGAAAAGTCCGATGAAGATCGTCAATTCTCTGAAGTCCCTCAAGGGCCGTCACCGCGATAACCGCGTGATTCGTCGCCGCGGTCGCACCTATGTGATCAACAAGACCAACCGTCGCTTCAAGGCCCGCCAGGGCTGATTCGCCGGATTGGCAGGCGTGCCTCGCATGCCAGCAGCAACCGCCCCGGAAAATCCGCGGGCGGTTTTTTGCGTTTGAGTGTCGGGAAACAGCATGACTTCGATTCGCGCAGTGGTTTTTGATGTCGGCCGGGTGCTGGTGCAGTGGGATTTGCGCCACCTGTTCGAAAAACTGATCAGCGATGAAGCCGAACTTGACTGGTTCCTGCAAAATGTCGTCACCCCTGAATGGCATTTCCAGCATGATGCAGGCCGTCCGCTTGCTGAAATGGTTCCCGAACGGCAGGCCGAGTATCCCGCTTATGCCAGTCAAATCGAAGCCTATGCGACGCGTTTCAACGAGACGATTCCGGGGCCGGTGCCGGGGTCTTACGAAATATTGGAAGAATTGGCGGCGCGCGGGGTGCCCTTGTTCGCCATCACCAATTTCGGCGCGGAATTCTGGGCCGCATTTCGCCCGACCCAGCCGGTTTTCGACCATTTCCGCGACGTCGTTGTCTCAGGCGAGGAAAAGCTGCTGAAGCCTGATCCGGCCATCTACCGCCTCGCGCTCGACCGTTTTGGATTGGCCGAGGGCGAGGGGCTTTTCATCGACGATAGCCTGCCCAATGTAGAGGGTGCGCGCAGTAACGGTTTCCACGCCCACCATTTCGTCGATGCCCCGACGTTGCGGGCCGAGTTGGTGGCGCTGGGGCTGCTCACGTAAAAAAGCGGGTTTGGCCTACTTCCCTTAGCGCGCAAGCTGTGCTTAAGGCCCTTTCGACTCCGCCATCGAAAGGACGCTTTTTCCATGAATATCCATGAGTATCAGGCCAAGGAACTGCTTGCGAAATTTGGCGTCGCCGTGCCCAAGGGCATTCCGGCGATGACCGTGGAGGAAGCCGTGGCTGCCGCGAAACAGCTTCCCGGGCCGCTCTATGTGGTAAAGGCACAGATCCATGCCGGTGGCCGTGGCAAGGGCAAGTTCAAGGAATTGGGTCCCGATGCAAAGGGCGGCGTCCGCCTCGCCAAGAGCCTTGAGGAAGTCGAAGCGCATGCCAAGGACATGCTCGGCAACACGCTGGTGACCATCCAGACCGGTGCCGAAGGCAAGCAGGTCAACCGCCTCTACATCACCGATGGCGTCGATATCGGCAAGGAATTCTATCTCGCGCTCCTCGTCGACCGTGCAACCAGCCGCATCGCGGTTGTCGCCTCGACCGAAGGCGGGATGGACATCGAAACCGTGGCGCACGACACGCCTGAAAAGATCCACACCATCACCATCGATCCGGCCACCGGCCTGATGCCGCACCATGGCCGCAGTGTCGCTGCTGCGCTTGGCCTCAAAGGCGATCTCGCCAAGCAGTGCCAGAAGATCCTCGCAGGCCTGTATGAAGCCTTCCTCGGCACCGACGCCAGCCAGATCGAAATCAACCCGCTCGCCATCTGCCCGACCCCGGAAGGTGACAAGCTGTACGTTCTCGACGCCAAGGTCGGCTTCGATTCCAACGCGATGTTCCGTCACAAGGACCTTGCCGAACTGCGCGACCTGACCGAGGAAGACCCGGCAGAAGTCGAGGCCAGCGAATATGACCTCGCCTACATCAAGCTCGACGGCAATATCGGCTGCATGGTCAACGGCGCAGGCCTTGCCATGGCAACGATGGACATCATCAAGCTCAACGGCGAATTCCCGGCGAACTTCCTCGACGTCGGTGGCGGCGCGAACAAGGAAAAGGTCACCGCTGCTTTCAAGATCATCCTGAAAGACCCGGCGGTGAAGGGCATCCTCGTCAACATCTTTGGCGGCATCATGAAGTGCGACATCATCGCCGAGGGCATCGTTGCCGCGGCGAAGGAAGTGAACCTTTCGGTTCCGCTCGTCGTCCGCCTCGAAGGCACCAATGTCCAGCAGGGCAAGGATATCCTTGCGAACAGCGGCCTTCCGATCGTTCCCGCCAACGATCTGGGCGATGCCGCGAAGAAGATCGTCGCCGAGGTACGCGCGGCCTGATCGCCTGCACCGAAGCAGTCATGCTGAACTTGTTTCAGCATCCATCTGTCAGCCTCACCCTATGCTTGCGAGGCGAAATGGACCCTGAACCAAGTTCAGGGTGACGCATCAGGAAGTGAAGTCTTGTGCTTGACGTTAACGTAAACGTCATGCATAGGGCGCCAGTTTTTGGGGCTATCCTGCCCCGTAAGTTGAGTCGGTTTGGAAAGGGAGAGACCCATGAAGATCCTCGTCCCCGTGAAACGGGTGATCGACTATAATGTGAAACCCCGCGTAAAGCCGGATGGCACGGGTGTGGATCTGTCGAACGTCAAAATGTCGATGAACCCCTTCGACGAAATCGCTGTCGAAGAAGCGATCCGTCTGAAGGAAAAGGGCGCGGCGACCGAAATCGTTGCAGTCTCGATCGGCCCCGACAAGGCGCAGGAAACGCTGCGCACCGCGCTCGCCATGGGTGCGGACCGTGCGATCCTCGTGGTTGCCGAAGATGTCGAACCCTTGGGCGTTGCCAAGATCCTCGCCAAGATCGTTGAAGAAGAGGCCCCCGGCCTTGTGATCCTCGGCAAGCAGGCGATTGACGACGATTCGAACCAGACCGGCCAGATGCTGGCTGCGCTCACAGGCCGTCCGCAGGGCACCTTCGCTTCTAAGGTCGAAGTCAAGGGCGATGCAGTTGAAGTGACCCGCGAAGTCGATGGCGGGCTTGAAACCGTCAGCCTTAAGACCCCGGCGATTGTAACCACCGACCTTCGCCTGAACGAGCCGCGCTATGCATCGCTGCCGAACATCATGAAGGCGAAGTCCAAGCCGCTCGCGCAGAAGACCCCCGCCGATTATGGCGTCGATGTCAGCCCGCGCCTGAAGACGCTCAAGGTCGCTGAACCGCCGGTGCGCAGCGCCGGTATCAAGGTTGCAGATGTTGATGCGCTTGTTGCCAAGCTCAAGGAAATGGGAGTCGCATGATGAAGACGCTCGTTTATGTCGAACATGACAATGCCTCGATGAAGGATGCGACGCTGGCCGTCGTAACCGCAGCTTCGCAGCTTGGCGAAGTCCATGCACTGGTCGCTGGCCACAATTGCGGTGCGGTTGCCGACGCGGCTGCCAAGATTGCAGGCGTTTCCAAGGTGCACGTCGCTGACAATACCGCTTATGCAAACCAGCTCGCCGAAAATGTCGCGCCGCTGGTGGCAGAGCTGATGGGTCATCACGATGCCGTGCTGTTCCCCGCAACCGCGCATGGCAAAAACATTGCCCCGCGCGTTGCTGCCCAGCTCGACGTGATGCAGATCAGCGACATCCTGTCGGTCGAAAGTGCCGATACCTTTACCCGCCCGATCTATGCCGGTAACGCGATTGCAACCGTGCAGTCGTCGGATGCGAAAAAGGTGATCACCGTTCGCGGCACCGCCTTTGCCAAGGCTGATGCCAGCGGCGGCAGCGCTGCTGTCGAAGCGGTTTCGGGCCCCGGCGATGCGGGCACCTCCAGCTTTGTCGGTGCGGAAATCGTGAAGCTCGAGCGCCCCGAACTGACCAGCGCCAAGATCATCGTTTCGGGTGGTCGCGCGCTCAAGGACGGACCGACCTTTGAAGCCACCATCTTCCCGCTGGCAGACAAGCTGGGCGCCGCCGTTGGTGCTTCGCGCGCTGCTGTTGACGCTGGTTATGTGCCCAACGACTATCAGGTCGGCCAGACCGGCAAGATCGTTGCGCCGGAAGTCTATATTGCGGTCGGTATCTCCGGCGCGATCCAGCACTTGGCGGGCATGAAGGATTCCAAGACGATCATCGCGATCAACAAGGATGAAGACGCCCCGATCTTCCAGGTCGCGGACATCGGCCTTGTCGGCGATCTCTTCAATGTCGTGCCGGAACTTACCGGCAAGCTCTGAGGGAAAAACATAAATGGCGAGCCGATCAGGAACATCAGGGTCGGACAGCGCAACCAATCATGCCGGGGCTGAACGCTCCGGCATTTTTGTTGATCTGTCGGAGGATGCACGGACTGACGAAAGCCGCGCCCTCACACTGGCGGGAGTAGCCCGCGATTCGCGACTTGATCGCAAATTTCTGATCCTCATTGCGCTTGCTTCTGCAATTGCGACGCTAGGCCTGCTGCAAAGTTCGACCGCCGTGGTGATTGGCGCGATGCTCGTATCGCCCCTGATGGGACCGATCATGGGGGTCGGCTTTGGTCTTGCCACAATAGAAACCGGCCTAATCCGACGCGCACTGGTGACGCTGGCGGCGGGCATGTTCATCGCGATCGTCGTTGCGATGCTGATCATCCTCATATCGCCGATACAGGATGTGACTCCTGAATTGCGCGCGCGGACACAGCCGACACTGATGGATCTGGGTGTGGCTGTTGTCGGCGGGATTGCGGGTGCAATCGCCGTCATTCGCAACTTGAGCGGCGTAATGGTGGGTGTGTCAATTGCCACCGCTCTGGTTCCCCCGCTGGCGACGGTCGCGTTCGGCATTGTCACAGGGCGCGCCGATTTCGTGACCGGGGCGGCCTTGCTGTTCCTGACAAATACGCTTGCAATCGCATTTGCGGCAACGATCGTTGCCCGGATCAACCGTTTCGGGCCATCGCTGACACCGCAGCATACCGCGATGCAATTGGCAGGAATTTTGGCGGTGCTTGGCGTCTTGTCGATCCCACTCGCCATATCGCTCGACAATATCGGGCGAGAAATCCGGGCACGGGCGATTGTCCAGTCTGAATTGTCGAGCTTGCTCCAGCCTCGCGATCGGGTCGAAAACCTAAATGTTGTCGTCAATGGCGAGGAAGTCGGCGTGGAAGGTGTGATCCTTGTCGATAGATTTACACCTTCTCTTGGCGACAAACTGGCCGCCAGCGCCACCCGCCGCCTTGATCGAAAGGTGCTGGTCGATTTGGCGCAGGTCAAACGCCAGACGAACGCGGCTGAAGAATATGAAGACCAACTGAACCGGCGGGTAAGCGCGCTGGAACAACGCGATGCGGATGTGGAAGCATTGCTTTCCGCCTTGACTGTAGGCGGGCTGATCGGTCGCGAAGAATTGCTGATCGATGTCCAGGCCAAACGCGTCCTCATTTTGCGTGATCGCGATGCTGAAGCGGAGGAAGTCGGCGAAGCCAGGGATCGGATCATTACCGAAACCCGAATCCGCTATCCAGGGTGGTTGCTGAGAGAAGGGATGCTTGATCAACCCTGAAGCCGATAGGTCGCGCCTGTTCTAAGGGTTGATAGCGTCTGCAGCATTAGTTATCCCAACCTTGATTGTGTGGGAGTGATTATGCGGGCATTTGTTTTGTTGGCGGTTGCTGCTTCGTCGGCGTTGATGACGAATCCGGTGCAGGCTGCGCCTGAGCCGTTGAAACTGGCCCCGACGTCGAAATGGCATGTCGACTATGCCGACGAACGCTGCCGCCTTGCACGTGAGTTCGGCGAAGGCACTTCTAAGACCACATTGTTTTTGGACAAATATGGCCCGGGCGAAAGCTTTCGCATGGTGGTTGCCGGAGGTCCGGTCAAAACTGACGTGGCACAGGCCGATTTAGCCGTGCGTTTCGGCCCTACCGAACAGGCACAGCCATTGTTCTTCCTAAATGGCAATCTTGGCGAATCCAGCGCGCTGGTGTTTGGCGGGGAAATCCGCATAGCCGGCCCCAATCCGTCAGAGGCGGCCGCAATCAAGGCGAAGAGGCACGGCGATCCCTGGATTGAACTCGCACCGATCGCGCCGGAACGCTATTCCGCAGTCCGGTATTTGGAGTTTGGCAAGCCGCTGCGCAAAGCAGTGCAACTCGAAACCGGGTCATTGAAATCCGCCTTTGCTGCACTCGACAAATGCGTCGATGATCTGGTTGCGAGTTGGGGCGTTGACATTGAAAAGCACAAGACATTGTCGCGTAACGCGACACCGACGGACAATCCGGGAAAATGGGTGGTTTCGTCTGACTATCCGATAAAGATGCTACAAGCCGGGCAGCCCGCCTTTGTCGATTTCCGTTTGAGCGTCGGTGCTGATGGCAAACCAAGCGGATGCAAAATCCAGGCAACAACGCGCCCAAAGGAATTTGACGATGCGGTTTGCCAATCGCTGATGCGCCGCGCCTCCTTCCTGCCGGCGCTTGATGCTTCAGGCCAGCCGATTGCGTCTTGGTGGCGCAGCCGAGTGCGGTTCCAGTTGCCAGGTTAAGCAGGCTTGCCGGGCAGCCAAGCTGCAGCTAACCAGCCTGGATGGCACTTGTAACAACAGAAATCGAAGATGGCATCGCCATCGTCACCCTCAACCGCCCAGAGGCGATGAATGCCTTGTCACGGGCGCTGCGCAGCGAATTGGCCAAAGCGATGCGAGCTGTGGATGCTGATGACAGCGTCCGCTGCGTCATCCTGACTGGTGCCGGTGAACGCGCCTTCACCGCAGGCCTCGACCTCAAAGAATTAGGGTCGGACACCAGCAATCTGGGCGCGGCGAATGCCGAAAGCGCCGATGAAAATCCGGTCAAGGCAATCGAGATTTGCCGCAAGCCGGTTATCGGTGCGATCAATGGCGTTGCCATCACCGGGGGGTTCGAGGTCGCGATTGCCTGCGACATCCTGATTGCCTCCACCAACGCCCGCTTTGCCGATACGCATGCCCGCGTCGGCATCATGCCCGGATGGGGGCTCTCCCAAAAACTGTCGCGCACGATCGGCATTTCGCGCGCCAAGCAATTGTCTTTCAGCGGCAACTTCCTTGACGCTGAAACCGCCTGCGCTTGGGGGCTGGTCAATTCCGTCGTGCCTGCCAATGAATTGATGACACACGCCAAGGCGTTGGCGCGCGACATAGCGTCGGTCGATCCGGCGATGGTGCAAACCTATAAGCGGATCATCGATGATGGCTATGCCTTGCCCTTTGGCGAAGCGATGGCGCATGAAGCGCGGGTTTCAACCGCCGCCAATCGCCGCGTCAGCGCCGATGAGGTCGAGGCGCGCCGCATGGCAGTTATCGAGCGCGGACGCACGCAGGGTTAGAAACCGGTCGAAACCGTAAGCGCCAATCCATCATCGGGGGCGGCGTTTCCGACCGCCCGTTTGCGCCAATCGAGCTGCAGGGTGAACTTGGTAAGGCGCGCTTCGATGTCGGCCGAAACGGTTGGCCCGATATCACCGCGAAACGCGCCTTGTTGCCCGCCGACCCAGGCGCCCGCCCCAATCCGTATCGGAATGCCAAGCGGCTTTGCCAAGGGATATTGTAGCCGCGCCTGCGCGTCGACAAAGGGGCTCGACTGCCCGCCCAGCGAATAGCCCGCCTGCCCATAGGCATCGAGCGCCAGCCTGCCGACCAGCGGTATCCGATCAACCCCGCCAGCGACATAGCCGACGAAGCTGTCGGGCGAATTCGCCCTGAAACGCCGCTCCAGCGAGAGCGAGAGTGGCACGTGGCGAGATGGGCGCCAACGCGTGCCTAGTGCGATCTCGCGCTGCTGCCCGTCGGGCGTGCCTGATCCGCGTAAAAGCAATGCCGGGCCATTGCCCGCGCTTCCGAATGGATCCCATGTGGCGATCATGCCGAACTGGCTTCCGCCATATTGCGCATTGGGTGCCAATGAAGCAGGCGCAGTGCCCTGCCTCCAAAATCCGTAACCATAAAGTTGCAGGCGTTTGATTTTGGCATCGACCGGCACAGGTCCGGCAGTCTCGTTGCCAACTGCGAAGCTATTTGAGGCGAAGTCGGGCATCGCCACCGTGCGGTCCAGTTCGACCAGGTTGAAATTGTCGGTGGGGTGCGGAAAGGCCGTATCCGCTCTTGGTCCTGCTGGCGCAGGGGCCAATGGCCATGTCCTGCCACGCACGGTATGTGGCGCCTGTGCCATTGGGCCGATTTGGACAACCTGTTGCGACGGCTCCCAAACAGGAAAAGGCGAGGGGCAAGCAACACTCGTTGGGGCAATGGCTTTGCTCGTTTCGTACATCGCCAGGCGGATCGGCGCATCGCCCGTCGACGGGCTGGGCGCGGCAGAGAGGCTGATGCTGCGCCCGATGATCCATCCGGCGATCAGCAGGCCGGGATAGATGATGGCGCGACCTTTGAATGCCGCCATGGCAAGCGATCCTTTCAGTCTGGAACTCGCGGCAATTGGAAAGGCGGGTCAGACGACGCTCAGCAAGGGGAGGAGCGGTCTTGCGGACCATGCTGCATTGATGCGTAGAGGATCAGCAACAGCGTCGGATAGGCAAGATACATCGTCATCAGCGCATAAGGTTCCGGCAGGATGTCTGCGAACAATGCGCGCTGCAAATGCACCAAGACGGCAACCAATTGCCACCCTGTGACCCAATAAGGCCAGAAGCGACGGCTGTTGAGCGCAAGCCACCAAAAACTCGCCAGCACCATCAGATCAACCAACAACAGCTGGACAATCAGCCCGCTCCAATTGGCGTTGAAGGCGGTGACAGTCGATGCAACCGATCCTGCAAGCGCCGTCACTGCGCCCCATTTTTCACTGCGTGCACCTTTCCAGAATGCGGCGGCCACGGTGGCGGCAAGGACAATATAATATATCAGTTTATGGTCCATTGGCCCTGCGCCCCGTGGTTTGGTTCAAATCAGCCTACGGCCACTGCTGCGTCGGTGTCGGCATCTCCGGCCAAATTCTGGTTATGTGGGGCAGGGACGTTGCGGCTGGCTGCGGGTGGCTTGTTGAGGCCCGCGCCAAACATCCGCGCGCCAAGGCCAACCTGCTTTTGGGTTTCGCCCAGGGCTTCATGCGCTTCGGCGATCATCTGGCGGACATGCCCGGCAGCGGCAACCGCCTGTGTCACCTTTGCGACCGCTTCCTGGCCGACAATTGCCGACATCCGGGTCTCGATCCGCGCGGTGGGCAAGGTTGCGGCAACACGAGCAAGTTTGACGATGGCTTCGTCGATGGCGAATTCGGCTTCGTGCAGTTCGGTGGTGATACGCTGGGCTGCGGCGATACGATCTTTGAGCATGCGATACTCCCTACAAGGCTGATGGTCGGGCTTCGACCGAAAGTGAGGCCCGGTCAGGAGAGCATCGCCCCCAAACCGAGCAGGACGGTGTAGAGGGCTGCGAATGCCATGATCGTTCCAAAGGCTATCAGTATCGGCCACAAGATCCGCTCCCTCTGGCCATGCGTGTTGAATGGCCGACCCTTGGTGGGAAACGGATAGCCGATGCTGAAAATGCCGGACTGCCGCTTTTCACTTTGGGCCTGATCCGTTTCTGCGGCTTGCGGCGGATATGCCAGTTCCGGGGGTTGGTATACCAACGGTTGGTATGCTGCAGGATCGCTGGCATCATGGACGATCCTTGCGGCCTCGATACGCGTTGAAACCCCCAATATCCGGATTGCGGCCTTTATGCGCGCATCCACCGTGTGGGGTGAAACGCCCATCAGCCGGGCAATCTCTTTCGAATTCTGGTGCGCATAAACATGCCGCAAGGTTTCCACCTGCGCAGCCGACAGTTTTTCTATCGTACTGACCCTGTTTTTGCCCACTGCTGGAAAATAGCCCAAATGGATGCCAGCGCACCACATAATATTGGCTGCAAATGTAACATTGCCGTGGCGATTGCCGAATCCGTGAAAATGGGCCATATCGGGCAGATGCTGATGATGAATCGAAACAAGCAGGCGAAGCTGCACTATATGGCCAATGGCTTCCGCATGCTTTCGAGCGGCGACCATGTTGTCTGTGCGGTTAGCGGCGAAAAAATCGACCTCGATGAACTCCGCTATTGGAGTGTGGCGAAGCAAGAGCCCTACGCTTCGGCTGAAATCTCGGTCCGCGCCGCCTTGTCGAAAGGCTGAAGGCCGGGTCGGATGGGTTTTTCGCGAAATTCGATGCTGCTGATCGGGCTTGCATCGATCGCCAGTTGCTCGGCAACCCCGCCACCCATTGCTGCATCAGCGCCGACTCACGCGACCACATCTACGCAGCCTGCAGCCGTCGTCTCGCAAAGCCCTGCTCCCGAAAGTGCGCGCAGCGATTTTTGGCTTGCTCGTGAGGCAGTGCAAGGCGCGGCCGTTATCGGGCGTGCGCCAGCAAATGCGGTTGGGGTCACTTTCAATGGTGCTGCCGTCCCGCTGACCCCTGACGGCTTTTTCCTGATCGGGTTCGATCGCGATGCCGAAAACAGCGCCAGCCTTGTCGCGGAATTTGCGGATGGCCGCCGTATCGAGCGATATCTCGCGGTCAAACCGGGTAATTGGGATATTCAGCATGTGAATGCCAACCCATTGGGCGGCGCAAAGACCAGCGCCGAATTCCAGGCGAGGCGTGGAGCGGAGCTTGCCCGTATCAACGGCGCCCGCGCCATCAAGGTTGCGAGTGATGGTTGGAGGCAGGATTTTATCTGGCCGCTGCAAGGACGCATTTCCGGGCCTTTCGGTGCCCAGCGTGTCTACAATGGCACCCCCGGCAGCTATCATAGCGGGCTCGACATTGCGATGCCCACCGGCACGCCCTTTGTTGCTCCGGCCGATGGCGTGGTGGTGCTCGCTGCCAAGGATCCCTTCACTCTCGAGGGGCATTTGCTGATGGTCGATCATGGCATGGGCCTCAACAGCGCCTTCCTCCATTGCTCCGAATTGCTGGTTGAGGAGGGTCAGACTGTCCGCCAGGGGCAAGTGATCGGTAAGGTTGGGGCGACGGGCCGGGCAAGTGGGCCGCACCTCCACTGGGGAATGAAATGGAATAGCGCGCGGGTCGATCCGCTTTCATTGTTGCCCGCTCGGCCCTGATTCGCACTCGATTGCACCCGGCCAGCCTGTGTTGCAAAATAGTGACAGGCCGCAATAAACACAGGACAAAGCGGACATTTTCTTTGCCCTACCCGGAATTTTGTTCCAACAAACAAAGCAATCTGGCGAATTCGTCAGCGGTTTTCCGCGGGGGTAATTTGCTAGAGAAGTTGAAATAGGCAGGCCGTTACTTCGTTATGCAGGAGCGTGCTTGCCCACTCTGGATAGGGGCTGGAAACGTGAAAAACACACGTATTAGCAAATTCAAATATGCGGCTGCGCCGCTAGCGCTTGGCATTGCGCTCATTTCCACAGCGTCGTTCGCGCAGGACGAAGCGGCTGAGGAAGTGGCAAGCGACGCCATCATCGTTACCGGTTCGCGCATCGCGCGTCCGAACATCGAGGCGGCAAGCCCGGTGACTGTGGTAAGTGCCGAGCAGGTCGAACTGACCGGTACCACCACCGTCGAAACGCTTCTCAACGAACTTCCGCAGGTCGTCCCTGGTAACACCCGCGTGTCGAACAACGCCGGTGGTGAGAACTTCTCCACCATTGACCTTCGTGGTCTTGGACCTGGCCGCACCCTGATCCTTTTGAATGGCGAGCGTCTTCCGGCCTCGACCACTACAGGTGTGACCGACGTTTCGCAGATTCCGACCGGTCTGATTGAGCGCATCGACGTTGTGACTGGTGGTGCTTCTGCCGTTTACGGTTCGGACGCTATTGCGGGCGTTGTCAACTTCATCCTTAAGAAGGATTTTGAGGGCGTTGAACTCGTTAGTCAGGTTGGGCAGTCTGAAGATGGCACCGGCTTTGGTTTCAACGTTTCGGGCCTAGTCGGCGGTAATTTTGCCGACGGCAAGGGTAACTTGACTGTTTATGGTTCGTTCACCGACCGCAGCTCGGTCAGCCAAGGCCGATATGGCTATAGCCGCGTCTCGGGTGCTCTCGTATTTGACCCCGCAGTTGATTCGGATGCCGGAACCGGTGGCCCGCTTCTGCTCGTTGACGATCCCTCTGAAATCCCTGCTGGCTACCTCGTGGCAGCTGGCGGTGGTTCGGCAACCGCTCCTTGGGCTTCGATTACGTCACTCGCTGGCAACCCGTTCCGCAACCTCAGCACCTTGCTGCCCGGAACCTTTGCTGGCGCGAATACAGACTGTAATGCTGCTACTGCTGGCGTAAACGTTAATGCTGGTACGCTGTCGTTCAACGACGCTGGTCAGCTCGCTCCGTATGCAAGTGGCGGCCAGTGCGCGGTTCCAATTCGTGCAAATGGATCGTCACGTTACAACTTCGCTCCGCAAAACTACCTCATCACGCCTTATGACCGCCTGACCCTCACGGCGACCGGTCGTTATGAGTTTAGCGACAAGACCCGTCTTGGCGTTTACACTTCGTTCACAAATGCCAACCAGCAGGTGAACCTGGCTCCTACGCCGGCGACCGGTATCGTTGTACCTGCAAACTCGCCGCTGATCCCTGCTGATCTGCGTATTGCGCTCAACAGCCGGGCTAATCCAGGCGGTGATTTCGTAATCAACCGTCGTTTCCAAGAAACCGGTCCTCGCGATGGCCGCTTCAAAACCAACGCGATCAACGTTCGCGCAATCGTTGATCATGACCTAAGCGATGCTTGGCAGCTGTCGGTCATCGGAAGCTTTGGTCGCGTCGATAACGCACTGCGTGGCATCGGCAACATCAATCGTACCGCTGTCGCTCAGGGTCTGCGTGGTTGCCCCGCTGGCTCGCTGCCGGGTTGCGTACCGCTCAACATCTTTGGCGCCAACACCCTGACGCCTGCGATGCTCAGTTTTGTCCGTATCGATACGCAACAGAGTGAATCGTTCGAACAGGCCCGCGTTGCTGCCAACATCACTGGATCGGTTGGCCAACTGCCTGGCGGTCCGATCGGTATCGCAGCTGGTGTCGAATATCGTAAGGATACCGGTGAAACTGTTGTTGACGACGCGCAGCGCACTGGCAATATTTACGGCTTTAACGCTGTGCAGGGTATTTCTGGTTCGATCAACGTTAAGGAGATCTACGGCGAAGTCCGTCTGCCTGTTCTCGACATCCTGTCGCTGGGTGCAGGCGCCCGTTATTCCGACTATTCGTCTGTAGGT
Organism: Sphingorhabdus buctiana; assembly: GCF_042680825.1. Classification (NCBI taxonomy): domain Bacteria; kingdom Pseudomonadati; phylum Pseudomonadota; class Alphaproteobacteria; order Sphingomonadales; family Sphingorhabdaceae; genus Sphingorhabdus; species Sphingorhabdus buctiana. The sequence goes on along the minus strand of NZ_JBHUEL010000003.1, from coordinate 118,924 downwards.
GGCCTGTTTAACTGGAAGGCTGAAGCAGAGCTTACGCCGGTCGACTTCCTGAAGGTCCGTGCTTCTTACAACCGCGCGGCTCGAGCTCCGAACGTCTTCGAACTGTTCCAGAACGGTGACCAGGGCTTCCCGAGTTATGTTGACCCCTGCAATGACACTGCAGCACGTTCGGCTACAATTCTGGCAAACTGTCAGGCTTCGGCTCCAGGCTTCAACTTTGCCGGCTTCCAGCAGAACAACTCCCAGGTCCAGGCCTTCTCATTCGGAAACCCAAATCTTTCTGAAGAAAAGGCTGAAACTTGGACTGCTGGTGCGGTCCTCAGCTTCGACAACGTTGCTGGCGGTTCGCTGACCGCAACTGCAGACTATTACAACATCAAGTTGAGCAATCGCGTTGCTGGTCTGGGTGCAGGCTTCTTCATCAGCCAGTGCTTCGGTGCGGCTTCTGCAGACGCATGCTCGCGCATTGTTCGCAATAGTGGTACGGGTCAGATCGACAGCGTCAACACTACCGTCACTAACAGCGCTACACCGCTGAAGACGGCGGGCGTAGACGTCGGTCTTGACTGGTCGACCGAACTGTTTGGCGGCCGCTTCTCAATCAGCGATGTGTTCACATATGTCGATACTTACAAGATCGGTACGACCGAGTTCGCTGACACCGTTTTCTCCGGCATTGGCGGCGTGACCGTGAAGTATGCAAACACGTTGACCACTTCGTTTCGCAAGGATGGCATCACTGCCCAGGTGCGTTACGTTTGGAAGAAGGGTGGACGTCAGAACTTCCCGGGTGCAGAACTTGAAGGCTTCTGGCCAGATAGCGCTCGCATCCCCGATCTCAACCTTATCAACCTATCGCTTCGTGCACAGGTCAGCGATAAATTTGAGATCACGGGTATCGTGAATAATCTTCTCGACAAATATCCGCCGCAGACGCCAACCGGCTTTTTCGAGCAGTCGAACAGTAACATCAACTTCTATGATCCGTACGCGTTGGGCCGTAACTTCACAATACAGGCACGAGTCAAGTTCTAATCGAACCTAAAAATGCCAGAACGGGACGGCGGGGTTTTACCCCGCCGTTTTCGTTTGAGCACTAGAGGCAGGCAGGTTCTTTGCAAAGCTTGGCCGAAAGCAGCAAGGAGCACGGCCCGCGTCTGCTAGTCGCGACACAGCAATGGCTGGCTTGGCAAGCAATGCCAATTTCAGGCGTTAAACGGCACCATATCAAAGGCTGCAGTCAGTCGCATGTCAGTTCCGGAAAAGGGTATTGTGCCATGCCACATATAGGATGGAAATAGCGCCAAGGTTCCGGTCTTGGGGATTATAATCCTGCGAGGCGGATGGTTGAGTCCAAAGATTGCTGGGGGCTCCCCAAAACCAATACATCCTTCCCAATTTTCGGTCGCACCATCCATAATAGACGGCAGTTGCGCATAATAGGCAGAACTAATCCATCCCTGGCCGTGGAAATGCGGGATATGAAATCCGCCGGGTCTGAGCTTTACCGACCATGATCCAGAAAAGCGGATGCCAGTGCCTTTGCGCCGTAAAAACGGGTGGTCGCTCGCATCGGGAAACTGGCTGACCCATTTGTTTATCGCAATCGTCAGGGCTTGTTTCAAACAGGCTATCATAGGATCGCGCCGATCAAACAACGATCCTGACGTCTGCGTACCGTTCCGGAGTGACTGGTCACCTGGTTCATATTGTGTCTGATGCAATGAAGCCAAAGTTTCGGCTACAGCATAAGCGAATCCGACGGAACTGTCGAACCCGTCCGCCTCAACCTCAATCGGTTGGATCAGCCGCTCATAATCGCACAGCCAGAATTCGCGCTCGTCATCCAACATGCGCCACGCGGTTGCAAGATAGGCCCAAGCTGCCTGATTGAATGGTGTTTCATTCGTGAGAATGGAGGCCTGTTGTTCCGCCAATTGGCCGTCACCGGCTTTGATGGCAACTTGAACCAGAAACTCTCGGAAAGTTGCCGCGCCAGAATCGACAAGGTCCTTCAGCGGGCCCATTTGCCCTTCGGCATTGCCATGCATAGCGCGTGCGAAGTACTGAATGGCGCTTACTGCAGAATTGTTCGCCAAATAGGCCTGCGCCTCTGCCGCAATCTCGTCTACCTCTGCAAATCGACTATGTCCTAGCGCCGCGAACAGCCAACGCAACCAGCCGTCCGCTTCATATGGGCGCGACTTTGCATAGCTTGCCCAATGTCCAAATGGATTTTCGGGTCGTTCATACTCCACCAAAATGCGTGTCAATCCTTGCGAAGCCTCGTCATGATCCGGTGCCGCGGATAATATCTGTTGATAGCGAGCTATCGCACCATCGATGTCGCCACATTCCAATTCCGCCGCGGCGAGGCAACAATGTGTCGGGATATCGTTTAACCCGAGACGGATTGCTTGCTGAAACTCGGCACGCGCAGCTTCGAACTCGCCCGCCGCCATCAATGCAGCGCCGTGATTTTTCCGCGTCAGCGCGCGATTTGGTTCAGCCCTGATCGCCGCTTCAAAAACAGGTAATGCTGCAGGAATCTCGCTGTAATTTTTGAGCGCGAGGGCTTTGATCCCTAACAAGCGCGCATTGCCGGGAAATGTCTGCAGTCCGCTGTCCGCAATCTCAATTGCCAAGCCGAAATCGCCCGCGTCGTTCGCAGTCAGTGCGAAATTAATATACCCGTCCAGCGATTTTGGATCATGTTTGAGTAACGACCTGAAAGCGGCCAAGGCCTCGTCAAACTTCCCACTAGCCGCCAGGCTGTTGGCATAGATGTTCCAGACCCGAACGTCAGCCGGTGCAAGCCGACGGGCCGCAGCAAAACAACGTTCAGCCTCATCCGTTACATTGCCGGCCCGTGCAACAAATCCCATCAGCATCAAAGTATCCAGATGCCGAGGCGGTCGCGAATAGAGCGCATGCAACTCATATGAGGCTGCAGCAATATCCCCCGCATTGAACAGACGAGCAGCCGACGCAGCCCTAATTTGCCAGTCCGGCGGGGGTGTCAATATGCTGACCATTGGGCTGGCGATCAGTCGATCCGGCGTTTGATCCGGAAAGATGGCCGACCTTCTACCGAACCGACATAACTTCCCATTGCAGCCCGTTTGATCAGGATTTTATGACCTGCTTTAGGAGTAATACCAGGATAGCGATCTTCGGTCTGCGCCCAGACGGCACCATCCTCAAGCGTGAAAACATAACCGGTGGAACTGGTACGGACAGTCTTGATCACTGCCTCGATCTGCTTGATGACGTCTTCGTCTGTGTCGTCCTCGTCATCACCACCAAAAATGCCAAGGTCCGGCAGCGCCAAGCCGAAAAGGCCGCGGCGGCTCTTTTTCACTTCTTCCTTGTCGGCAATGTAGAGCTGCTTGTTCTGCTGGGCAGATTCCAGGGAGGCGACCTTGCTATCGTAACAGGCAAGACGTTCAGCATCGGCCTCTATCTTGCGGCAATCGACTACATCCTGGAAAATCTTTGGCGCAACTTTGGTTTCATCCTTGTCCTTTGCACCAGCGGGCACAGCGGCAAGGGCTAAGGCAAGAGTTGCAATGGAAACGGTGCGCAATCTCGACATGTCGATCTCCCTCTTTCGCGGAAGTTTATGCCAGCAGATTGCGCACTGCGTCAAACATTCACTTGGGCGACTTCACCGAGAATTTCAGTGCGCCATCTCCTTCCTCGATTGCCAAGGTAGACCCATCGGGGACTTCGCCCTTCAGGATCAAGTCGGCAAGCGGGTCCTGCAAATGACGCTGGATCGCGCGCTTCAGCGGGCGGGCACCATAGACAGGGTCATAGCCGACACGGCCGAGCCAACTGCGCGCGCCTTCGCTGAGGTCGAGCGTGATCTTGCGATCCTTGAGCAGTTTCTGCACGCGGCCGACCTGGATATCGACAATCGGTGCCATATGTTGCGCCGCCAGGCGGTGGAACAGGATGATTTCGTCTAACCGGTTCAGGAATTCGGGGCGGAAATGCGCGCGGACGACTTCCATCACCTGCGGTTCGGCCTTTTCGACATCCTCATCATCGCCCAATGCCGCCAAATACTGGCTGCCCAGGTTGGAGGTAAGGATGATCAGCGTATTCGAAAAATCGACCACGCGGCCTTGCCCGTCGGTCAAGCGGCCATCGTCGAGCACTTGCAACAGCACGTTGAAGACATTGCTGTGCGCTTTCTCAACCTCGTCGAACAGCACCACCTGATAGGGGCGACGGCGGACGGCTTCGGTGAGCACCCCGCCTTCGTCATAGCCGACATAGCCCGGAGGCGCACCGATCAGCCGCGATACGCTGTGCTTCTCCATGAATTCGCTCATGTCGATGCGCACCATCGCATTGTCATCGTCGAACAGATATTGCGCGAGCGCCTTGGTCAGCTCGGTCTTGCCGACGCCGGTGGGGCCTAGGAGGAGGAAGCTGCCGAGCGGACGGTTGGGGTCTTGCAAACCAGCGCGTGAACGGCGCACGGCCTTGGATACGGCCTCGACCGCATCCTTCTGCCCGATCACGCGCGCGCCAAGCCATTCCTCCATCTTGAGGAGCTTTTCGCGCTCGCCTTCCATCATCTTGTCGACGGGAATGCCGGTCCAGCGGCTGACCACCGAGGCGATGTCCTCGCTCGTCACTTCCTCACGCAGCATGGCGTTGCCGGCGGCAGCAATGGCATCGGCCAGTTGCTTCTCGAGGCCGGGGATAGTGCCATATTGCAGCTCACCCGCTTTGGCCAAATCGCCATTGCGTTGCGCCTGCTCCAACTCGATGCGGGCATGGTCGAGCGCTTCCTTGATCTTGGATTCGGCCGAAATCTTCTCCTTCTCCGCCATCCAGCGGGTGGTGAGCTCGGTCGACTGCTGTTCAAGATTGGCAAGGTCGGCTTCAAGCGTCGCCAGCCGGTCTTTCGAAGCCGCATCGCTTTCCTTCTTCAGCGCCTCGCGCTCGATCTGCAGCTGCATGATACGGCGGTCTAGATTCTCGATTTCCTCCGGCTTGGATTCGACCTCCATGCGCAGCCGCGATGCGGCCTCGTCCATCAGGTCGATCGCCTTGTCGGGCAGGAAGCGGTCCGAAATATAGCGGTGCGACAACGTCGCGGCACTCACCAGTGCGCCATCGGTGATGCGCACGCCATGGTGCAGCTCATATTTCTCTTTCAAGCCGCGCAGGATCGAGATCGTGTCCTCGACCGTCGGCTCGCCGACAAACACCGGCTGGAAACGCCGTTGCAGCGCCGGGTCCTTCTCGACATGCTTTTGATATTCATCGAGCGTGGTTGCGCCGATGCAGTGCAGTTCGCCGCGCGCCAAAGCCGGCTTCAGCAGGTTGGAGGCGTCCATCGCGCCCTCGCCTTTGCCTGCGCCAACCAGCGTGTGCATTTCGTCGATGAACAGGATGATGTCGCCCTCGCCCTGCTTCACTTCGTCGAGAACGCCTTTGAGGCGCTCTTCGAATTCGCCGCGATATTTGGCGCCCGCGATCAGTGCACCCATATCGAGCGACATCAGCTTGCGGTCCTTCAGGCTATCTGGAACGTCGCCATTGGCGATGCGAAGTGCCAGCCCCTCCGCAATTGCGGTCTTGCCTACGCCGGGCTCACCGATAAGCACCGGGTTATTCTTGGTGCGACGGGCAAGGATCTGCACGGTACGCCGGATTTCCTCGTCACGGCCTATGACCGGGTCTAGCTTACCTTCGCGCGCCACTTCGGTGAGGTCGCGGGCAAATTTCTTGAGCGCATCATATCGGTCTTCGGCGCCCGCAGTGTCGGCAGTGCGACCACCGGTCAGGTTCTTGATTGCAGCGTTGAGCGCATCGGGCTTTACCCCCGCAGCGGCCAGGGCCTTGCTCGCGGCAGTGTTGCCACCCAGCGATAGTGCCAGCAGGATGGCCTGCACGGTGACAAAGCTGTCACCCGCCTTTTGCGCGACCTGTTCGGCTGCATCGAGCACGCGGACACAATCATTGTCGAGGCCGGGGGTCTGCTGTGCGCCGCCGCCTGTTACCGCAGGAACGCGGGCCAGCGCGGCGTCGGTTTCGCGCAGCGCAGTGGCCGCGTCGCCGCCTGCGGCCTTGATCAGACCCGATGCCATACCCTGTTCGTCTTCGAGCAGTGCTTTCAGGATATGCTCGGGCGAAATCCGCTGATGGTTCATGCGGATCGCAACGGTCTGGGCCGACTGCAGGAAGCCCTTCGCGCGGTCGGTAAATTTCTCGAGATTCATGTGCCTCGTCCCTTGTGTCTCAGCGCTTCCCCAAAACCAATTTAGGAAGCCTCACGCAAAGATGTAATGTTGCATTTTTGCAACACAAGGGACGAGGGGTCGATTTTTTCTCAACGTTTCCAGTTGCGAACAAACTCGTCCAAGATGCGCACGCCCCAGCCCGATGCGCCTTTGGGGGTGACATCGTCGCTGCTGTCGGCCCAGTTAACCCCGGCGATATCGAGATGTGCCCAGGGTGTCGCCTCATCGACGAAGAAGCCGATAAAGGCCGCACCAAGGCTTGCGCCCGGGCGTCCGCCATCGGCCGAATTCTTGATGTCGGCGATATCGGACTTCATCGTTTTCGTGTGGTTGGGGTTGAGGGGCAATTGCCACACTTCTTCGCCAGTGGCCTTGCCCGCCGCTGTGATCTGCGCGGCCAATGCCGGATCGCGAGAGAACAGGCCTGCATAATCGCCACCCAAGGCATTGCCGACCGCGCCGGTCAGCGTGGCAATGTTCACCAGCGCCGCCGGTTTGTGGTTGGCGATGACATATTCATTGGCATCGGCAAGCACGAGGCGGCCTTCGGCGTCGGTGTTCATGATCTCAATCGTCTTGCCGCTATAGGTGCGCACGACATCGCCGGGGCGCTGGGCATTGCCGCCGGGCATATTTTCCGCAAGCGCGGCGACTGCCATGACGTTCACATTGGCGCGCGATTTGGCGAGCGAGAGAACTGCCCCCATGGTTGAGGCGGCACCCGCCATATCTGATTTCATTTCCCACATGCCCGAATTGGGCTTGATCGAGATGCCGCCGCTGTCGAAGGTAATGCCCTTGCCGACAAGGGCGACCGGCGCGCCATTGCCGCCACGATATTCGACCAGCATCAGGCGCGGCGGACGGCGAGAACCTTGGCCGACCCCCGCAAGGCTGCCCATGCCAAGGCGGCGCATAGCGGCTTCATCGAGAACTTCGATCTTCACGCCCGGAACGCCTGCAAAGGCTTCGCGCACCCGCGCAACAAAGCTGTCGGGGTAGATGACATTGGCGGGCTCGGTCGAAAGGTCGCGGGTCAGTGTCACTCCGTCGGCCAGCGCCGAACCGCGCGATTTCCATGCTGCCTCGGCACCCTTGGTATCGGACACGACAATGGTGGTCGATTGGGTGGAGGGCGTCGACTTGCCGACGGTTTTGTAGCGATCAAAGCGATATTGGCCGAGGCTATATCCAAGCGCGACGGCATTTGCCTCGTCGCTATTTGCAGCGCCCACGATGCTTATCGGATGGGCTTCGTCGCGCAGGTCCTGCGCCACACGGCCGCCTGCGCGACGCATGCGATCTGCGGCATCGCCATCCTTGCCGACACCGACCAGGTCGATACGTGCATGGCGACCAATGCCGCGCAGCACCAGTTTCGAACCATCCTTGCCTTCAAACTTCGCTGCCGAAATTGCTGCTTTCACCGACGCTTCGGCCGAATTGCCCAGCGCGGATTGCGGCAGGTTGGCATCGCGCATCAGGATGACGAGCACGCCATCATCATTGGCGCGGGATGCAAAGGCGATAGGCCGAACCTGGCTGTTGGCAATTGTAGAAGGCTCCACACCCGATCCAGCCTGACCATTTTGTGCCATGGCGGGCACACTGGCTGTGGCGAGGATGAGGGCGAACAGATGACGGCGCATAGGTGAACTTTCCTTTCCCTGAATCTTCTATATGCAACGCTCTTTAGGCAATGGCGCGTTGGCGGCAAGATAACATCGACAAAGGGGGGAGCTAGATGGGCAAATGGCTATGGGGCGGGGCGGCTGTCATCGCCATAATAGGTGGTGCTGGGTTGTTCTGGGAACCGCTCGCAGCCGATCGGGGTGCGCCTCCACCGACCAAAAGCTATGATGTCGAAATCGTCCGCGACGAATTTGGTGTTCCGCACATCAATGGCAAGACCGATGCCGATGCGGCCTATGGATTGGCTTTTGCCCATTCGGAAGACGATTTCGGTACCATCGAAGAGGTCGTTTCGATGACCCGTGGGCGCTATGGCGCGATCGCCGGGCAAGATGGTGCGCAGGTCGATTTTGTCTTCAACCTGTTGGGCGTGCGCGAGACGGTGGATCGGCATTATGACGAAATTCCTGCAGATGTCCGCGCGGTGCTCGATGGTTATGCCGCTGGCCTCAATGCCTATGCGGAAAAGCATCCCGAGGAAGTCAGGCTCTCAAACCTTTTCCCGGTGAACGGCAAGGATATTGTCGCAGGGTTCGTGCTGCGCGCACCGTTCTTTTATGGTCTCGATAATTACATTTCGACGCTGGTCGAAGGGAAACCGCCGCCAAATGAAAGCGCAGCGGCGATGACGCCGATTGGGCGCGATCCTGAAATGAACGGCTCCAATGCCTGGGCCGTTGCGCCAAGCCGGATGGCGGATGGCAAGACCTGGTTGATTTCGAATTCGCACCAACCGCTCGAAGGGCATGTTGCATGGTATGAGGCTGTCACCCATTCGGGCGAAGGACTGGATATGGCGGGGGCTCTATTTCCCGGCTCGCCATTCGTCCTGCTCGGCCATAATCGCCACCTCGGCTGGACGAATACGGTCAACCGGCCCGACCTGGTCGATATCTATCAGCTGTTACTCAACGAAGCGGGCGACCAGTATCGCTATGATGGAAAATGGCTGCCGCTTCAGGAAAAGCGTATCTGGCTGCCGGTGAAATTCGGCTGGTTCACCGTGCCGATCCCGCAGACCATCTATCGTTCGGTGCACGGCCCGGTGATCAAGAACGACAAGGGCGCATTTGCCATCCGCTATGCCGGGATCGACAATGTGAAGGCGGTCGAGCAATATTATCGCAACACCAAGGCGACCAGTTGGGAGGAATGGACCAAATCCATGTCGACCGGCGGCATCACCGGCACCAACTTCATCTATGCCGACAAGACCGGTCGGATCGCTTATATCTACAATGCGCTCTTTCCGGATCGGAAGCCGGGTTTTGATTACACCAAAATCCTCCCGGGCGATAAGTCAGCACCGGTATGGAAGAGGCCGGTTCCGTTTGACCGCTTCCCCAAGGTGGTTAGTCCGGCATCCGGCTTTGTGCAGAATGCAAACAATACGCCTTATCTGGCTGCGGGCCCGGGGTCTGAAATCGATCCCAAGACACAGTCGCCCTATCTCGGCATCGAATTGGGCATGACCAATCGGGGGCTGATGGGCACTGGCCTGATGATGAACGACACATCTATTACCCCGGAAGAGCTGCTCGCGATCAAGATGGACACCCGCTATGCCAAGTCGAGCTGGGTCAAACCATGGATGGACAGCCTGCTGGCGGTTGATGCCAAGGGTAATGCCAAGCTGGCGGAAGCGCAAAAACTGCTCCGCGAATGGGATTGGTCGAGCGATGGCAAGGGCAGGGCAGACGCCATTGCCGAACGACTGATCCGCCATGCGTCGCGCGCCAACTGGCGGAATGATCCGTTGCCCAATCCGCGAGAGACCCTTCAGAAAACGGTGGAAGAGTTTACCGAGCGTTTCGGTCGGCTCGATCCGGCGTTGGGCGATATCCAGCGCTTGCGCCGTGGCAAGGTTGACCTACCGATGCTTGGCGGCACCGATACGCTGCGCGCAACGACGATGTGGGATGGCGAGCAGGCCGACGGCAAGATGCGCGTGCGCCATGGTGACAGTTTCATCATGCTGGTGCGCTGGGACAAGGCAGGCAAGGTGCTATCGGAATCGATCCAGCCCTATGGCGCCGCCACCAACCGGCCGGATTCACCACATTATACCGACCAGATGAAACTCTATGTCGCAGGCAAGTTCAAGCGGGTGCATTTCGAATGGGCCGATGCGGTGAAGAATGCCAAGCGGCGCTACCGGCCGGGTTGATAGGAAAAAGGCGGGTGTCTTTTGACCCCGCCTTTCCCGCTTTGATGTGCCGCATTGGCGGCTGCCATCACCCCTTGGTTATTTCGCTGCCGAGGGCACCATATTTCTTTTCGAAACCGGCGACGTCGCCTGCAACCAGCAGCTTGGCTTGATCTACCCAATTGTCGCGGTTCGGGCGGCCGGCAAACACACCCAGCTTGGAATCGATCTCGGCGATGTCCGCTGCGCTCCAGCTGGCAATTTGCTGCAGGCTGGTGATACCGAGTGATTTGAGCTGCACCACCAGTTTGGGTCCAACCCCTTTGAGCAATTCGATATTGTCCGGGATCGCGGGTGCCGCAGCCGGTTTGTCTGCCTTCGGCTTCGGTGCGGGCTTGGCCTTGGGCTCTGCTTTCGCGACAGGAGCCGCTGCCTTGGGTGCTGCGGCTTTCTTTGCAGCAGGTGCTGCGGTCGCCTTGGCTTTTGTAGGGGCCGCCGCCTTGGCTTTGGCCTCAGCCTTGGGTGCTGCTTTTGCAACAGCTGCAGGAGCAGCTTTTTTAGGTTCGGCTTTGGCGGTCTTGGCTGGGGCCTTTTTTGCGACGGGCGCCTTGGCTTCAACCTTCGCTGCCGTCTTCTTCGCCGTTGGCGCTTTCGCTTTTGCAGGTGCCTTAGCTTTGGCCGGTGCCTTGGACTTGGTCGGTGCCGGTTCCATCAAGGGCACGGCTGCCGCTTTAACCGGCTCGGGCTCGACTGTTTTGGGAGCGACCGGTGGCGTTACGGGCTGCGTTGGCGCCTCGATCTTTGGCGCTTCTTTGGGCGGCTCTGCCTTTTTGCGTGGCCAGGCGAAAAACAGGATGGCGAGGGCCGCCACCACGATGATCAACAGAATGAGTGCGCTCGATTCCATTTTGGACTCCCCCTACAGCTCATGGCTGATGTGATTCTTGCGAGCCGCAATCTAATCCGCGCAGTGGCGCTGTCCAGTGCCCCGCATAAACCATATTCGTCGCATCTGCTTCAGCCTGCAGCTTTTTCCCGGGCAACCTCGCGCCAGCCGATATCGCGGCGGCAGAAACCGGTTGGAAAATCGATGGCATCGACTGCAGCATAGGCCAGTTCCTGCGCCTCGGTCACCGTCGCTCCGCGCGCCGTCACGTTCAGGACACGGCCACCATTGGCCACCAATTGGCCATTGTTGCTCGCGGTTCCGGCATGGAAAATACGGGCATCGCCGATTACACCAATACCAATTGCACCGCCTTTTTCAGGCGTGTCCGGATAGCCTTTTGCAGCCATGACGACCGTAAGCGCATACCCGTCGGACAAGGTCGGGCGCGCTGCCCCGGCCAATCCACCTTCGCTGGCAGCGGCCAACAGAAGCGCGGCCAGGTCGCCCTCGAACCGCATCATCAGCACCTGGCATTCCGGGTCGCCAAAGCGGCAATTATATTCGATCAGCTTTGGCCCCTGATCGGTCAGCATCAGCCCGGCGAAGAAAACACCACTATAAGGACGCCCGTCGCGCGCCATCGCAGCAACCGTCGGTTGGATGATGCGCTCCATCACCTCTGCCTCGAGTGCCGGTGTGAATACCGGAGCAGGCGAATAAGCCCCCATGCCGCCTGTATTGGGACCGGTATCGCCATCGCCGACCCGCTTGTGGTCCTGCGCGGACCCGAACGGTACGACATTCTGGCCGTCGCTGATCGCAAAGAAGCTGACCTCTTCGCCGGTCATAAATTCCTCGATGACCACCTCGGCACCGGCATCGCCAAACCCCCCGCCGAACATATGTTCGATCGCGTCGCGCGCCTCCTTCTCGGTTTCGGCGATGATCACTCCCTTGCCGGCGGCGAGGCCATCGGCCTTGATGACAACCGGCAAGCCAAAACGGGCAAGGTCTGCGAGTACCGCTGCCTTGTCCTTGTGGCGCGCATAGGCGGCGGTGGGGATGTTTTCCCGTGCGCACAGATCCTTCACAAAGCCCTTTGAACCTTCAAGGACCGCCGCATTCGCATTGGGGCCGAACACCTTAATGCCCGCAGCGCGCAGGCTATCGCCAAGGCCGTCGACCAGCGGCGCTTCGGGACCGACCACGACAAAGCTGATATCCTGTTCCTTGCAAAAGGCCACAACTGCCGCATGCTCCGTCACATTGATGGCGACGCATTCGGCGCATTCCGCGATTCCGGGGTTACCAGGACTTGCGAACAATTTTTCGCAACTCGGTGATTGCGAAAGCCGCCACGCCAGCGCATGTTCGCGTCCACCCGAACCGATAAGCAAGATATTCAAGCGATGGACTCCCCGTTTCCCGACAATGAAGGCAATTCGCGGCTGTTAGCCGAGGCAAAGGCAGGCAGCAATGCCCCTGCCTTGTCGGTTTCGGAAATTTCGAACGCATTGAAGCGCACGGTTGAGGATCGCTTTGGCCTTGTCCGCGTGCGCGGTGAACTTTCGGGTTTCAAGCGCGCCGCATCGGGCCATTTGTATTTCGGCCTGAAAGATGCCGATGCCAAGCTTGATGGCGTGATGTGGAAGGGCAATGCCGCACGACTGCCATTTGCCCCCGAAGACGGGCTTGAAGTGATCGCGACGGGTAAGCTCACTACCTATCCCGGACGCTCAAGTTACCAGATCGTTGCCGATCGGCTCGAACTTGCCGGCGAGGGCGCGCTGATGCTGCTCTTCGAAAAGCTGAAGGCGCGGCTGGCGTCCGAGGGCCTTTTCGATGGTGCGCGCAAACGGGCGATACCCTATCTGCCCAGGACAATCGGGATCGTTACTTCGCCCACCGGTGCCGTGATCCGCGACATGATGCACCGATTGGAGGACCGCTTTCCCAGCCATGTCATCCTCTGGCCGGTCATGGTGCAGGGTGACGGCGCAGCGGCACAGATTGCGGCTGCGGTGCGCGGCTTTTCGGTAATGCCGGTCGATGGACCGGTTGCTCGACCTGATCTGGTGATTGTTGCACGTGGGGGTGGCTCGATTGAGGATCTGTGGGCGTTCAACGAAGAAGTCGTGGTGCGCGCCGTGGCTGAATGCTCGATTCCCGTCATTTCCGCCGTCGGGCACGAAACTGATACCACACTTTGCGATTTTGCCGCCGACCGGCGGGCACCTACACCAACCGCTGCAGCGGAGATGGCGGTGCCGGTGCGGCTCGATCTGGCCCAGCAGATAGGGCAAGCCGACTTGCGGCTGACAGGGGCGCTGCGGCGGTTTGTCGAACGCGCAAGTGAAAGGCTTTTGGCACAGGCGCGACTACTTCCCAAACTCGCCGATATCGTCGGCAACAGGCAGCAACGTGCAGATGATCTTGGCGATCGGTTGCGGCGCGGGCTGGAACGGCGGGCCGACCTTTCGAAAATGGCCTTTGCAGGGATTAGCGGGCGGATTGCGCCGGCGATGCTGCGGCGGCGATTGGCTATGTCTGCCGAACGTTTGCAGTCGGTCCGGTTGCCGACGGCTTTGGTCGAACGGCAAATGGCGGAGCGCCGTTCCAAATTGTCGGGCCTTGATCGCCTGCTCAACTCGCTGCATCCCGAGGCGCCGTTGGGTCGGGGCTTTGCGCGAGTGACCACCGCTGATGGCAAGACCACGATCTGCAAAACCGGCGATGCCATTTCTGCGGGCAAGGTGCTTATCAACTTCGCGGATGGCCCGGTTGCTGCCAATATTGAAGGCGGCAAGAGCCTGAAGAGTGCTCCCGTGTCGAAGATCGCGCCGCCAGCAGCCCAGCCCAGTCTTTTCGGAGAAGGCGAGTCCTGAATTCAGTTACTGTGCGAAGGCGATGCCGGGAAATGGTTATGCGCGGTCTTTTCCCAACGCAGCGCAGCGCCAAACACATGCCGCAAATAGGCGGCCACTGCGCGGCGGGCAGCCATCACCGATATGATATTGGCGATAATGGTTCGCGGGACCGACAGCAGGCCCTGTCGCCAGCCATGCACCCGCGCCACGAAACAGGCGCGCACGCAGAGGCGCCAGCTCAGTAATATCGCATTCACGCCCAGCAAGAGCAGAAGGAAATCACCAAATGGTCGCGGTTGATGAGCGCCAGATCGATAACCCAGGACCAACAGGGCGGTGAGCAAGATGCACAGATAGGCCGCGGTCAATACGATCGCGGCAAATACCGCCTTGCGGTCGCGTAACCGCATCCAAAATTCGACCAGTCCGCCTTTCCAACCAAGGCGATCCCACCCGGCCAGCGCAATGCCAGTCATCCAGCGCGCTTTCTGGCGGACTGCCGCGCCCAGCGTATCGGGGAAGCAAGCGTGGGTGCCAACCAGCTGGCCATCGGCGTCCTGTATCCGCGCAAAAATGGTGCGGTTGCCGTCGCCAGCTACGCCTAGGCCAAGTTCATAATCCTCGGTCAGCGATGATTGGTCGAATGGAACGCCGCCATTTTCAAGCGCGATATTGCCAAGATGCGTGCGCGATATCGCACATCCGACGCCCGCAAGGGGGACTGCCGCACCCACCGCCTCACGCACGACCAGCGCCTTACCATGCGCCTCGGCAAATTCATCGCAATAATGGCCGCTGATCCAGCGCGAGCCGGGAACAATCTCTGGGATGACGGGCAACTGGACTGCGGTTGCACGTTCGATGAGGTAATCGAAGACCCGCAGTTCGTCGCGATGGACCATGTCCTCTGCATCGTGCAGGACAATGGCCTTGGCGCGTTTGCCCGAGGCGAGTTCATCATTCACCAAAGCCCGCCATAGATGGTTGAGGCAATCGGCTTTGGAGGTTGGCCCGTTGCTTTCGCACATGACAAGGCGTGCTTCGGCAAATCCGCTACAGCCCGCCATGATCGCCGCGACGCCGGCGCGGTCATTGGGGTAACAGCCGATATAGATCCGAAAACTGGTTTCTCCTCCGGCCCAGGCATTACGGCAGCGGTCGATCATCGCTGTAATCACCTGCGACTCCTGCCAGGTGGCAATGAATATGGCGATCAGTCCAGGATCTTTGGGCGCAGGCAGTTCATCCGCCCGCATCGGTGGAGCCATGCGGTAACGCGATAGCCACCGCCCTGAACGGTTCAGCAGCCAAAGCCCGTCGATGACCAAATCATCGATCGCGCCAATGAGAAACCAGATGGTGCTGAACAGCAACAATTCGTGCTGCCAGGTTTCGACGATCTTCCAGAAATGGGTGGTTTGGAATGGGGCTGTCATCAGGCCTGCTGTTGATTTCCTGCGCGCAAGGCGCAGCTGAAATGCAATTCAGGATTGTGCTGGCGTGCCCGAGCGGTCGAGAGTGGTTCCGATCACCATTGCGAGCATCACAGGCAGCGACCAGAAAGCGCCAAACCCGTAATACAGCATCTGCCTGACATCGTCGCTGAACAGCATGGCGAAATGCGAAACGACTGTGATCAGGTGGAAACCGGTGGCCCAAATGGGCCAAAAATTCTCGCTGCGCATGGCTAGCCAATAAAATCCTACCAGCAGGAATAGGTCGATGGCCATGACGGGAACATGGATGTGAGCCCATGTTCCAAACTCACCCGCAACCGCCGAAGCGACGCTTGCCGTCATGATCATCGTAGCGCCCGTGCGACCCGTTTTGCCGCCTGCGACTGCGGCAAAGCCACAGCACAAAGCCGCAAAAACCCAATACAGGCTGATTATCAGGGCGTCGGGGAGAGAAGCTGCGGGCATGTCCTGTCAAGACCATCGACCGTGACAATATGCAAGCCGGGGTGGTGGCTTCGACCTGCATATTGCCGTCCATTGCCGGTAATACAACGCATCCGGCAGAACGCGGCCCTGATCAGCTGCTGCTGCCGATGTTGGGGGTTTCGGGTTCAGCCAAAAGTCCGGAAAAGACCAGAGACGAGGATTGTCAAAGCAATCACCGAAGCTGTCGCCAGGACCGCGACCTGCAGGATGCGCAACGTTCGCGAGGTGCCATCTAAGTCATTATGCTTTCCTCCTACCGGGGGAGGGGCGAGAAGCTGGAGCGCATTGCGGCTCCAGTTCGTCCCGCCCGTTTCGGTAGCGAGAATGGCTGTCCGCCTGGATTGGGCAAGGTGCTGCGGCTGACTAGGCAATTTCTGCCCAAGTTCCAGATCTGCCAGCGCGCGGGCAGCTGCCCCCCGATTGGCGGCCCCAAGTTGCTGGACGGCAGCGGTTACATGATTGTCGACCGTCGAAGGCGAAAGTTCGAGCAACCGCCCAATTTCCTTTGAAGTGAAACCCCGCGCGACCAATCGCAGGCAATCTTTTTGCCGGTCGGTCAGGCGCTCTACGCTCTGTTGATCCATTGTCACCACCCACACACGGTAACTGCCTTGATGCGATAACTACCGGAACAAGCTTGCGAATGGCAACCGGTTTGCCGCATATCTGTTTCGGCATAATGCTGGTAGGTTAAAACAAAGCACCATGGATATGACGAAAAAACGCCCAGCATCGGTTCTGCGCGACTTCCTCGACAGCGAAGCCGCTGGCGGTATCATCTTGATGTTTATTGCAGCCTTGGCAATGGCGGTTGCAAATTCACCTGTCGCAGAAAATTATTTTCATCTGATCCATGCAGTAACCGGCCCGGTTCTGACGCCCAAATTGGGTCCGATGACCGTGCACCTGTGGATCAATGATGGCCTTATGGCGATCTTTTTCCTGCTCGTCGGGCTGGAGATCAAACGTGAATTTGTCGACGGCCATCTTGCCAGTTGGGCCGACCGCCTATTGCCGATGATTGCTGCTGCGGCCGGCATGGCCGTGCCGGCTGCGGTATACCTCTTCATCGCGGGCGGCGATCCCGACTTGCATCGGGGGTGGGCGATCCCGGCAGCGACCGACATCGCCTTTGCGATCGGCGTGCTCGCACTGCTCGGTAGCCGCGCCCCGGCCTCGCTCAAGCTGTTCCTGACCACCGTCGCTATTGTTGATGATATGGGTGCCGTCGCCATCATCGCGCTTTTCTATACGGCGAGTCTCAATTTGGCAGCTTTGGGTGCTGCTGCGGCGATCTGGCTTATCATGCTCGCTTTGGCACGTATGGGCGTGATGCGGCTTTGGCCCTATCTGATCCTCGCTGCCTTGCTGTGGTATGCAACGCTGCTGTCGGGCGTGCATGCCACAATTGCAGGGGTTTTGGCGGCATTTGCCATTCCGCTCAAACGCACAATAGCTGCGCCGGATGCAGAGGATTCGCCATTGCACCGGTTGGAACACGCGCTTGCCAAGCCCGTCGCCTTTTTCATTGTGCCGCTGTTCGGATTTGCCAACGCGGGCGTGTCGCTTGAGGGCGTGGGAATCGATGCCCTTCTAGCGCCGCTACCGCTGGGGATTGCACTGGGATTGTTTCTGGGCAAGCAGATCGGCATCTTTGGCAGTGTGTGGGCATGCGTCAAATTGGGGCTCGCCGCGCGCCCACGCGATGCAAGCTGGACGCAGGTTTATGGCGTGGCGCTGCTGTGCGGTATCGGTTTCACGATGAGCCTGTTTATCGGTGGGCTCGCCTTTGTTGACCCCGCACAAGCCGATGCCGTGAAGATCGGTGTGTTGATGGGATCGATTCTTTCGGCCATCTCGGGCTTCATGCTGCTGCGCTGGTGCAGCCCGCCCGTAAAAAACTGACATCGTGCGAATCAAAAAAGGGACGCGAATTGCGTCCCTTGATCGATTGCCATGGCAAGATGGGCGCAGGCCAGTCGGCCGCGGCCAGCCTTACTTGATCTTGGCTTCCTTGAACTCGACATGCTTGCGCGCGACGGGATCATATTTGCGGAAAGTCATCTTTTCCGTCTGATTCCGGGGGTTTTTCTTCGTTACGTAGAAGAAGCCGGTGTCAGCAGTGCTGACGAGACGGATTTTGACGGTGGCTGGCTTCGCCATGGCCTGTTCCTTCGGTTCGAATCGCTGAAAAAGAAAACGGACGGCGTTGAGGCCGCCCGAAACTGGCGCGCTACTGCGACGAAGCGGCCCAAAAGTCAAGCCTGCATCTGAAATTGCGCATTTTAACCGTTCGGTAACCATAAAGGCGCATCACGGCTCCAAGGCAATCGGGGGCAAACCGCATGCGATACGATCATGACCAACTGTTGTTGATTCGTGCAGAACTGGGCGAACTGGTCGAGGCGTTGCGAATGACTGCCTATGATGCCAATCCGCTACAGTTCCTGATGCGGCTGGAAAACATCCGCGAAACGTCAGCCCACCACGGACTGACAGCCATTTCCGAAATCGCCGCAACCTTTGAAGCTGCGCTGCAGCGTTTTGGTACGCATGGCAGCAATGCTGTCACCGAGAGCTTTCTGGGAATCATGTCCGACGCGATCGGCATCGCCCATTTGCACCCCGCCGCTTCGGAGGCGCTGCTTGCCTCGGTTGCCGTCCGACTCGGCGGCTGACGAACTCAGCCTGTTGGGCTAGTCACTGATAATGGACAGCCTGATCGCAACCTTCCTTTCGCTGCTATTGTCCGAAACGGGCGATCGTACGCAATTGCTTGCTGCAGCACTCGCTCTTCGTTTTTCAAATAACCGCGCGGTGATCGCCGGATTTGGCTTGGCTAGCCTTGCCAATTGCCTGCTTTCTGCATTTGCGGGTTCGTTTGTTGACGAATGGATTAGCCAGGATCCGGTCCGCCTTTTTAATGGGCTCGCTTACTTCCTTGCCGGGATCGCGATGCTCGCGTGGCGGCGGAATCTGGATTTGCTCACCCGATGGAAGACAGGGCCATTCCTGACTGCATTCCTCGGTCTCTTCATCCTGCAATTTGGCGACAAGGGCCAGTTCATCATCGGTGCCAATGCAGCGATGGCGGGGCACTGGATTTTTCCGGCTATTGGCGGCTGGCTCGGTACGATTGCGGCGGTCCTGCCGGCGATCATCCTCAAGGACAAATTGGCGAAGCTGTTGCCGCTCAAGCGCATTCGCATCGGCGCAGGCTTGCTGTTTTGCGCCTTCGGGTTGCTCCAGGCCCTGCGCGCCTGGCATTTCATTTAAAGCCGGACTTGCACTCAATCTGATTAGGCGACACGGTGCGCTGCATATTCAGGAGTGGAGGCCCGATGTCGATCAACCCGCAACCCTTTACAGTTTCGATTGCGCAAAGCGCGCTGGATGATTTGCAGACTCGTCTGGCGTTAACCCGCTTGCCCGAAAAGGAAACGGTTGACGATTGGGATCAGGGGCTGCCCTTATCTTATGCCAAGGAGCTGCTCGAATATTGGCGCAACAACTATGATTGGCGACGCTGCGAGGCGGAGCTTAACCGCTGGCCACATTTCAAGGCGGAAATCGAGGGGCTCGATATCCACTTCATGCACATCAAGAGCAGCCGTGCCGACGCCCGCCCCATGATCATGACGCATGGCTGGCCCGGTTCGGTGCTCGAATTTGTGAACGTCATTACCGCCCTGACTGAGCCTGGAGACAGCAGCCAACCTGCTTTCCACCTCGTCCTGCCTTCGCTGCCCGGATATGGTTTTTCGGGCAAGCCTGCCCAAGCGGGATGGTCGGTTGAGAAAATTGCCGAGGCCTGGGATGTGCTGATGCGCGGGCTCGGTTATGACCGTTATTTCGCACAAGGCGGCGATTGGGGCGCAATGGTCACTTCTGCCATTGGTGCGCAGAATAAGGGGGCTTGTGCAGCGATCCACGTCAATATGGCAGTCGCCGCACCCCCGCCTGAGGTAATGGCGGAACCGACGCCGTTCGAAGCGCAATCTCTGATGCGCGCCGGTTGGTATCAGGAAAAGGACAGCGGCTATTCGAAAATCCAAAGCACACGCCCGCAGACATTGGGCTATGCGCTGACCGATAGCCCGGTGGGCCAGATGTGCTGGATCATCGAAAAATTCCACGGCTGGTCGGATTGCGACGGCCATCCTGAAAATGTCTTCAGCCGCGATCACCTGCTCGACAATGTGATGCTCTACTGGCTGAACGCCACCGCAGCTTCGTCGGCGCGGCTTTACTGGCACAGTTTTGCGGCGGGCAACCTTGCCGAGGTACCGGTGCCTACCGGTATCAGCGCCTTCCCCAAAGAGCTGTTCCGTCCCTCGCGTCGCTGGGCTGAAACGCGCTACAAGAATATCGTCTATTGGAACGAGCTCGAAAAAGGTGGACATTTCGCCGCGATGGAACGGCCCGAAATCTTCATCGCCGAAGTCCGCAATTGCTTTGGGAATCTGAGCCTCTAAACAGCTTTCATGGGCAGGTTGATTGCACGACGATTGTTGACGGCGGTGCCGACACTGTTGGCGATCATCATCCTGTCTTTCATCCTGATGCGCCTCGCTCCCGGTGGTCCGTTCGATGGTGAGCGCCCGCTGGCACCAGAAGTTCGCGCGGCGCTTGAGGCGGCCTATGGCCTCGACAAGAGCTTGCCCGAGCAGGTTTGGATGTATCTTACCCGACTGGCGCAGGGCGATTTCGGGCCGAGCATGGTCTATCGCGATTTCACGGTTTCAGGGTTGGTGGCAGAGGCTTTGCCGGTATCGCTGTTGATTGGTGGCTGCGCGCTGGTGCTGGCGAGCCTGCTTGGCATTTCTACGGGGCTATGGGCTGCGCTGCGCGCTGGCAAATGGCAGGATGAGGTGCTGATGCTGGCGGCTACTCTATTGACCGCGCTGCCGACGTTCGTCACCGGGCCGTTGCTCGCGTTGATCTTCGGCCTGTGGCTGGGTTTGTTTCCGGTTTCAGGGCAGAATGACGGTTGGGATTGGCTTGTCCTGCCGGTTGTTGCCTTGGCGCTGCCGGTTACCGGCGCGGTGGCGAAACTGGCGCGTGCGGGCCTGGCAGGCGAGCTTGGGTCCGACCATATTCGTGCGGCGCGTGCTCGCGGAATTGCACCGCTGACGATATTGCGCCGCCACGCATTGCGCCCAGCCCTTGTTCCGGTGGCAAGCTATCTTGGTCCTGCGGCTGCGGCGCTGCTGACCGGGGCGGTGGTCATTGAAACCGTATTCGGATTGCCCGGCCTCGGCCGCTATTTTGTGCAGGGTGCCTTGAACCGTGATTATCCGCTCGTCCTTGGTGTGGTGACGCTCTACGCCGCGCTGATCATCCTCTTCAACCTGTTTGCCGACTTGATCTACGGCTGGCTCGATCCCCGGATGCGTGAGGGATGAGACCTGCATTGGTCATTGTCGCGTTGATTGTGCTGGCAGCTTTGCTGGTACCGCCGCTGCTTCCGTTCGACCATGTTGCGATCGATTGGGACAGCGTCCGGGTTGGCATGTTCACCGATGGCCATCTACTCGGTACTGATGATCTAGGGCGTGATCGGCTGGCGCGGCTGCTGGTGGGCACGCGGGTGACCCTGTCGGTCGCTTTGGCGGCGGCGCTGGTCGCGCTGGTCATCGGTGTTGCCTGGGGCGCGATTGCCGGATGGGTTGGCGGGCGCACCGACGAATTGATGATGCGCATTGTCGATGGCCTTTATGCGCTGCCTTTCATGTTCGTGGTCATCCTGCTGATGGTGGTGTTTGGCCGTTCCATCCTGCTCGTGTTCCTCGGCATCGGTTTTGTTGAATGGCTGACCATGGCGCGCGTGGTGCGCGGGCAGGTGATTGCGCTAAAACAGCGCCCTTTCATCCTTGCAGCAGAGGCCGCCGGCTCACCGGCTCGGGCGACGTTGTTGCGGCACATCCTGCCCAATGTTGCCGGGGTGGCGGTTGCCTATCTGATGCTGACCGTGCCGCATGTCGTGATGATTGAGAGTTTTCTCTCCTTCCTCGGCCTTGGCGTGCAGGAGCCGCTGACCTCGCTCGGTATCCTCGTGAACGAGGGTGCCGAGGAAATGGACATGAATCCCGCCGCATTGCTTTTGCCCGGTGGGGTACTGGTACTAGTGATTGCATGCCTGACGATCGCTGGTGAACGTTTTCGTGACCGGCTTGCGGATGCGGCCCGATGAGCGAGGGCTATGTCGTCCGGAATCTGGGCGTTCGCGTTGGCGATCGTACCATAGTGGAAGATATCAGCTTCTCCTTGGCGCCGGGACAGATAGTCGCGCTGGCCGGTGCCTCTGGTGCTGGAAAGAGTATGAGCGCAATGACGCCCTTTGGTCTCAGCGCCGGGGTGGCGAGCGGTTCGGCGATGCTCGACGGAATCGAACTGGTGGGTATGCCGGAACGCGATTTGAGCCGGATACGCGCGGAAAAAGTCGGCTTCGTTTTCCAACAACCGCTCACTGCGCTCACCCCGCACCGCACCGTAGGCCAGCATTTGCAGGAAGCCGCGATGCAGGCTGGCGGTGTGAAACCTGACAAGGCGGCAATGGTTGCGATGCTCGAGTCCGTAGGCCTGTCGCGGCCGGAGGAAAGGCTAGCGCAATATCCGCACCTGCTTTCGGGCGGGGAACGGCAGCGTGTTCTGATTGCAGCGGCGCTGGCGCATGGCCCGCGCTATCTTGTTGCCGACGAACCGGTAAGCGCGCTCGACGCTGCCTTGCGCGGTGAAATCATGGCACTGCTTGTGCGTCTGTGCCGCGAGCGCGGGATGGCGATGTTGCTGGTCAGCCATGACCTTGCAGGCATTGAGCATCATGCTGACCGTCTGCTGCTCCTCGAATCGGGCAAGGTGGCCGAGGCCGGACCCGCGCAGCAGATCGCAACCGCACCGGCCACTGATTATGGCGGGCGGTTGATGGCGGCGACACCGCGCCTTTCTGAACCATTACACCAGCTGCCCGACACCGGCGAAACGCTACTCGAAGCGGAAGCCATTCATGTGCATTTCCCCAAGCCGGGCTGGCGAAGAGGGCGCATCGACGCAGTTGTCGATGCCAGCCTGAGCTTGGCCGAAGGCGAAACGCTGGCGCTGGTTGGTGGTTCGGGTTCGGGCAAGTCCACATTGGGCCGGGCGATTGCAGGATTGGGGCCGATGGCCGCCGGCTCTGTTCGCTGGCAAGGCACTGCCATGCCGCCACGCAACCGACGCAGCTCTGAGCATCGGCGCCTTATCCAACCGGTATTCCAAGATCCTTTGGCCAGCCTTGATCCACGCTGGAGCGTTGCGGATATCATTCTGGAACCGGTGAAGTGGCTGGTGCCGCACGAGTATCGCGCGGAGCGCGCGGCGGACCTTCTGGAAGAAGTGGGGCTGCCGCGTGATTTTGCAGGACGCAAACCGTCTTCGCTTTCGGGGGGGCAGGCGCAACGCGTAGCCATTGCACGGGCGCTTGCGGCTAACCCTGCCATGCTGCTGCTTGATGAGGCGACGTCTGCGCTCGACCCGCTTGTGGCGGATGGCGTGGTCGCGCTGTTTGATCGCCTGCAGCGCGCACGCGGCTTATCGCTTCTGTTCATCACCCATGACCTCGCGCTTGCACGTCGCACGGCCCACCGCATCGCGGTGATGGAAGCGGGACGGATTGTTGAATGCGCGCCTCGCGAAGAATTGTTCGCTAACCCGCAAGCGGAGGCCACCCGCCGACTGATTGCCGCAAGCGGCTAAGCAGCGAAAACGGCAAAGCCGCGTTCAAGGTCGGCCTTCAAATCGCCAACGTCTTCGAGACCGATCTGCAACCGGATAACGGTTCCGTCACATGTCCATTGCGTCGCGCTGCGGTATTTTTCGGGGCGCTTGGGAACAGCGAGGCTTTCGAAGCCGCCCCAGCTATAGCCGATGCCGAACAGTTCCAGCGCGTCGACAAAACTTGCCGCCTTGTTCCAATCGCCTTTGATCACGAACGAAAATAAGCCGGACGATCCGGCAAAATCGCGCTTCCAGATTTCATGCCCGGGGCAGGAAGGAAGCGCCGGGTGGAGGACGCCTGCCACTTCGGGACGCGCTGTCAGCCAATGCGCGATATCGAGAGCCGAAGCCTCATGCGCTTTCAACCGAACCGCCATCGTCCGCAACCCCCGTGCGGCGAGATAGGCATCGTCGGGCGACAGCACTTGCCCAAGTGTTTGTGCGGTGGCTCGCAAAGCCTGCCAGTGTCGCTTGGTGGTGGTGACTGCCCCCGCCATCACATCGCTGTGGCCGACGACATATTTGGTCGCAGCCAAGATCGCCATATCGACGCCCTTATCGAGCGCGGTGAAGAAATAAGGTGTCGCCCAGGTGTTATCGAGCAGGGTGACGATCTCCCGCGCGCCTTTATGCGCCTTTGCGGCAGCACAGATGGCCGGAATGTCCGATACCTCAAAGGTGAGGCTGCCCGGGCTTTCCATCAGGATCGCTCGGGTGCGATCGCAGAATAGCTCCGATATTCCTGCCCCGATCAGTGGATCAAAAAAGCGAGTTTCAACGCCCCAACGCTTGAGAAATCCCTGCGCAAAACTGCGGCTGGGATCGTAAGCATTGTCGCTCATCAAGAGCACGTCACCGGGTTGCAAGACCGAAAGCAGCGCCCCTGCAATTGCCGCAACGCCGGAAGGGTAGAGCATGGTTCCGTGCGCGCCGGGCTCCAGCTCGGTCAGCGCTTCGGCAAGCGACCATTGGGTGGGCGCGCCGCGGCGGCCGTAAAAGAAGCGGCCGTCCTCGTTGGTCTTGTCGCCTGCATCGAGCGCCGCAACATCGTCGTAGAGATGTGTGCTGGCGCGCCAGACCGGCGGGTTTACCACGGCGCCTGTCAGCGCCTTGCGGCGGCCGCCGGTGATGATCTTGGTATCGGGTTTTTGCGGGTGCTTGGGATCGACCATGTCGCTCGTTAGCCGCTAACGCCGCTTCGCTGCAAGGTCAGTGCGCTGCTGCACCGCCCACAGCCCTGCAATAGAGATGCCACGTCGCATGCCCCAACACCGGCAGAACAACGAACAGTCCCAGAAATGCAGGGAGCATGGCAAGAAACAATGTGATCGCTATTATAGCAGCCCAGCCCGTCATCACCGCCTTGTTCGACCTGATCGTGCCAAGGCTGACGATAATCGCAGTGATGAAATCGACATCCTTGTCGCACAGCATTGGCAGGCTCATCACCGTGATTGCATATAAGGCAAAGGCAAAGATTGCTCCGACGAGACTGCCCACCAACAGCATGGCGATCGCCATGGGTTGGAGCAGCATTTCGATATTCTCGCCGCCAATACCGGATTCGGCCATGAAGATTGCGAATATGCCGTGGGCGAGGATCATCCAGAAACTGAAGGCGACAAAGACGATACCGGCGACCATCATCACCTGGTCATCTCCTCGACCGCGCAATGCCCACAGGATCGAACGCCAATCGATCGCGATTCCAGCCTGTCGCCTGCGGCTGACTTCGTACAGCCCGACCGCGGCGAAGGGCGCGATGATCGGGAAACCTGCTATGACCGGGATCGACCAGGCGCCTTCCCCTAGTTTGATCAGCCCGTACACCAGTGCTGCACCGCCTACGGCATAGAAGGCGGCAAAGAAGATGCCGAATGCCGGATAGGCGATGAAATCGCGCCACCCTGCGGCGAGTGCGGAACGAAGGTCTGCAAATGTCAGATTATTGGCGACCGCATAGGGCGCAATAGGGGTTTGGCCGACACCAGCCATAATGCTCTCTCCCTGCTCTTCTTCCCCGCAGAAAGAATGCAACGTTTTGCGCCTTGTATCAAGCGCCGAACATCAGGCCTATTAAGTCGGGAAAGCGGCTTAGGCCGCGCCGGTTGCCTTGGGTGTGTCGGGATCAAGACCCCATTCGCTCCAGCTGCCGTCGTAGAGCGATACGTCTTTCTTGCCCGTCATGCGCGCTCCAAACAGGACGACCGCAGCTGTCATGCCTGAACCGCACGTGGTGATCATCGGCTGGTCAAGGTCAACACCGGCTTCTTTGAATGCAGCCACAAGCTCCTCACCCTGTTTCCAGGTGCCATCGGCATGGAACAGGTTGGAATACGGAAGGTTTCGGCTTCCCGGTATATGGCCCGAAGCCATTTCGGGGCGCGGTTCTTTTTCATCACCTGTGAAACGCCCTGCACCACGGGCATCGACAACGACTGCATCCTTGCTGTGCAGGTTGGCGAGTATGTCAGCCTTGTTCTTGACCCCGCTTTCGTCCTTCCAGACGGTGAAGTGGCGGTGACGCAACGCCGGTTTGCCATTTTCCAGCGGACGGCCCTCGGCCTTCCACTTGGCAAGGCCACCATCAAGGATCGCGACGTCATGTGCCCCGAAAAGCGTCAACATCCACCATGCACGGGTGGCGGATTTGAACGGGCTATCGTCGTAAACAACGATGCGGCTCCCATCGCCAAGGCCGAGCGACTGCATGCGGCTGGCGAATTTTTCTGGTGGGGGCAGCATGTTGGGCAGGGTGCTGTTGCTGTCAGCGATTTCGGCGAGGTCCATGAATACGGCGCCGGGAATATGCCCACCTTCATATTCTGCTGCGGCGTTGCGTCCTGCATCTGGCATGTGCCAGGTTGCATCGACGATCCGCAGATCAGATGCGCCAAGTTCTTTCGCCAGCCACTCGGTGCTAACCAACAGTTCCATTTTGCCCGTACCTTTTCGTCCGATGTCGCTCGCTTGATGCGATTCTTGTGCAGTGCACGATATGCCGCTTTTCAGGGCTAGTCGAGCGCTAACAGTAGGATTTCAGGCAAATAGCGGCTTGGCAGTTACACCCGTAAACCTTTTGGGACCGCGATCGACAGCCAAGGGCTTCATGCGGGCTGCACCGCCAGCACCTATGCGCCCGATCAATTCCGAAAGGCGCAATTCGATGCGGTGTCCATCCGCCTGTCCAGAAATGTTTATCAAGATAATCGGGGCTACAAATTTTCGCTCGGTCCAACGGTATGAGGCGAGTTCGATCCGCGGCAAACGAATCTCGATTAGTGCGTCGATTGTTTCTCCTTTCGCCAGCGCACCCAATGACTGAATCGAACCGGCGTCAGGGGTGTTGTGGAACGCCTCAATCGCCTCGTTCTGATTGGGCTGGGCAGATATCATCTGCGACCGGATCACTAGACTTTCGATCGCGCTGCCCGTTTTGTTCACAACGGCGAGCCTGCCGGTGATGGTCAGGCTGGCAATGCTCAACATCGCCGATTGGGGCACGAAAGCTGCGGTCGCTCGAGATCCACCCATTTGCAGACGGACCGGCGGAGAGGGTTGCGCGGGCTTTTCCTGTTCCTCGAATTCCGCTGTTACCTTCCCGCGTCGGCGACGGAACAGGATAGCTAATCCACCCAGTATCGCCAATAGAGTAAGCGCGATTATCGGGTATTCGATCGGAATTCCGCCTTCGTCTGCAGGCATGGACTTCGCATCAGCTATGGGTGCGGCTGCCGGTTCATTCGCGGGGGGAATTTCGTTCGCCTCCGGTGTCACTTCAGCGACTGGCGGTTCCACTATTGGTGGCGCAGACTGATTTCGAAGGGGACTCGCAGGCGCGCCTTGGGTTTGTGCTGTCTGCGGCTGACGATTGGTTGACGGTGAAGCAGATGGCCTTTCCTCAGGCGGTTGCACATGCGATGGAACAGGTTCCGGCTGTGGCTGGCTTTCGCGCGGTTCATTTCGCGCGGGCGGCGTATCGAGCCTGAAATCGCGCAATTCAGGTGGCGTCGAGGTGCCCAGATCCTCTGGTGCTTGGGTGTCCTGTGCGGGTGCAGGCGATGATATAAGAAGCGCCCCAACACACACAGATTTCCAACCTACGAACCGCATGCTCATGGCGATTTTCCAGTGCGTTCGCGGCTGAATGCGCTGTGAATGGTAGCCCGGGAATGACATGAGCCGTTCGAGGCGCTAGACGAGCCGCATGAACGACAAACCGAATCCCAAATATCTTGGCCAAAACAGTTCGATGCCCGCTTCACCCGAAGAGGCCGAGCTTGATTATGTTCCGAACCCCCGGCCGGGGACGCTGTATCTTGCGCGCTTTGCCGTGCCGGAATTCACTTCGCTATGTCCGGTTACCGGACAGCCTGATTTTGCGCATCTCGTCATTGATTATTGCCCGGGCGAAACCATCGTCGAATCGAAATCACTCAAGCTGTTTCTGGGCTCGTTCCGCAATCATTCGGCTTTTCACGAAGACTGCACCGTCGGCATCGGCGAACGGCTGTTCCGCGAGATGAAGCCCGTCTGGCTACGCATCGGCGGATATTGGTATCCGCGTGGTGGTATTCCGATTGATGTTTTCTGGCAGTCCGGCACACCACCCGAAGGGCTTTGGCTGCCGGATCAGGGTGTCGCCCCCTATCGCGGACGAGGCTGAAACCTCTCTGCGTCATTTTCCGTTCAGCTTTGATGTGGTCATATTCTCCTGACAGAAAAGGAGATTGTGCCATGGAACGTCGTTCGAAGATTGCCGCCGCCCTGTTGATCGCCGCTTTGCCGGTGACGGCATGCACGACCAATCCCGAAACCGGAGAAAAGCGAATCTCCAAAACCGCGATTGGCGGCATAGGCGGGGCACTGGGCGGATATTTGCTCGGTGACCTGATCGGCGGCCGCCGTGACCGCACTGAAAAAATTGTTGGCGCCGGGATTGGTGCAATCGCAGGCGCTGGCGTCGGTTATTATATGGACGAGCAGGAAAAGAAGCTACGCCAACAGACCGCCGGTACCGGCGTGGAGGTTGTGCGCGATGGTGACCAGCTGGTGCTTGACATGCCATCTGAAGTGACCTTCGCCTTTGGCAGCGCGAACCTGTCGCCCGAATTTCGCTCGACGCTCGACAAAGTTGGCTCGACGTTGACCGAGTATGAAAAAACCTATGTCGATGTGATGGGCCACACCGACTCAGTAGGGTCAGATGCGTTCAACCAGACCTTGTCCGAACAGCGTGCCTCGACCGTTGCGGAGTATCTTGCAGGCCGCGGTGTGCAGCGCGCCCGCTTGGCCACCAAGGGCTATGGCGAAAGCCAGCCCAAGGCGAGCAACACCACCGAGGAAGGCCGGGCGCAGAATCGTCGGGTTGAAATCCGTCTGGTGCCAGTAACGGCGAGTTAGACCGTGAGGCCCTGCAACAGTTTGGGCAGATTGCCGGATTCTCCGCGCGCTTCGGCCATGAAGAAATCCTTGAGGGGTTTCAGCCGCTGAACAGCGGCAAGGCCGAGGCGACGTGCGGCGGATGCGGTTTGGCCGGGGATGCCGAACAGCTTGTTGAGCGTATCGGTCGCCATCATCACGCTTTGAACATCAAGGCTGCGCCAGCGGGTGTAACGATCGAGGATCTGTGCATCGCCAGGATCAAGCCCCAGACGCATCCCTTCGACGACGACTTGTGCCAAAGCTGCAACGTCGCGCAGACCGAGGTTCAGGCCCTGGCCGGCAATCGGGTGCATCCCGTGCGCCGCATCGCCAACCAGCACCATGCGGGTGTCGGTGATGCGGTTGGCATGCTGGAAATTGAGCGGGTAGCCCATGACCGGCGCGTTCATCTCGATGGCGCCGAGCAGCCCGCCCATCGCCTTCTCAATTTCATGTGCCATGCCGCGCGGTGAAAGCTTGCGATACACGCCAGCCTCTGCGCGCGGTACCGACCAGACGATCGCCGAACGGTGCCGTCCCTTTTCGTCGTCGAGCATCGGCAGGATCGCAAACGGGCCGGAAGGGTAGAAAATCTCATAGGCAACGCTGCGGTGCGGCTTTTCATGGAAAATCGCCGTGACCATTGCCTCATGGGCATAGTCCCATTCGGTAAGGCGGATTCCCGCTGCATCGCGCGACGCGCTCTTGCGCCCTTCGGCGACCACGAGCAGCGAACCCGTCAAGACATCGCCATTTTTGAGTTCGACGCGAACTCCAGCATCATCAGCCTTGGAACGCGCAATTTCAGCGGGCATGTGCAGCGTGATTTCGGGCCTAGCCATGGCGCTTTCGTAAAGAGCCCGACGGATAAGCTGGTTTTCGAACATCTGCCCCAAATAGCCATCGCCTTCTTCCGGCACGAAATCGAGCGCGCCGGGTTTGAGGCCGTCGCTGACCCAAATCTGCTCGATCGGGCAACCTTTGCCGGCAAGTGCGGGACCGAGGCCGATCGCTTCGAACAATTTCATGCTCGAACTGGAAATGGCGGATACGCGGCCATCGAAATGCGGCGCCAGCATGGCCGCCTGATCGGCCCGGTCGATGACATGGCAGGTGACGCCATGCACCGCAAATGCAAGCGCCTGGGCAAGGCCGTTCAGCCCGCCACCAATGATGACAATGTCGGCAAATTGTGTCTTGGACATGGGAATCGCTTAGGCCGGTTTTCGATGGCTGAAAAGGTTAGAAAATCTGCGGACTCTTGACGCCGAGTCCCGCCTCCGCGAAAAGGTGCTGGTTTCAATCAAAAGGCGTTCAAAACAGGTCATGGCATCGCGCTCCCCCAAAACTTCGCTTGCCAATTGGCGCCAGATGATGCGCCAGTCGTTGCTGCGTAGCGGCGCATTAATTGGTGCGGGTGCTGTCGGGCTGTTTGCAGCCTTTTATGCGATTGCGATCCTCAGCTACTCGCCAGCGGACAATGCATTCAACAGCGCGGCTGAGGGTGTCACCGACAACTGGATGGGGCAAAGCGGGGCCTATATCGCCGATGCCTCGCTGTTCCTTTTCGGCCTGCCCGCCATACTGCTTTTCCCGCTGCTGCTAGTCTATGCCCGCCGGTTGTGGCGCGATGTGCCGCAGCCGCGCTGGAAACGGCAATTGGTCCTGTGCCTGTTGGGTATGTTGCTGATCGGTTTCGGTTTGGCACATTGGCAACATGGCAGCGATATAGGCTTACCTGCAGGCTGGGGCGGTACCCCTGCCTTGCTGCTCGACGGGGCCTATGGCGCACTGATCGCCAAGCTGGGCGAAGGCTGGAGCACGCTTGCGCGCTGGGTTGCCATACTTGCGTCGGTTGTCGGTGGAATCAGCCTGGTTACCCGTTCGCTCGAACTCGAACGACCGCTTTTCTCTATTCCTTCGATTCCCATGCCGTCACTTGGTGGCGCGTCGGAAAAACTGTCAGCCGATCCGTCGATGCCTGATCGTGAGCCGGAATTTGTTGCCGACCCCGTGCCGCGCAAACCGGTTGAAAAGGAACCGCGTCGCGCCCCTGAAATCGCCGAGCGTCAATTGCCGCCGAAGAAAGCAAGCTTCAGCACCGGTGCCAAACAGGGCGATTTCTTTGGCAATTATGCGCTGCCTTCGATCGACCTGCTCGATACCCCGCCGCCCTCGACCGCGCCCAAGCTCGACAAGGCCGCGCTCGAATCAAATGCGCGGTTGCTCGAATCGGTCCTCGATGACTTCAAGGTGCAGGGCGAAATCGTCGCGGTGCGCCCCGGCCCCGTCGTCACCATGTACGAGCTGGAACCTGCACCCGGCGTACGGGCGCAGCGCGTCGTACAGCTGGCGGAGGATATTGCGCGCAACATGTCTGCCTTGTCGGCGCGTGTATCAACCGTGCCCGGCCGTACTGTCATTGGCATCGAGCTGCCGAACAACAACCGCGAAGCAGTGATGCTGCAGGAAATGATCGCCTCTTCGGCCTTTGCCGACCAGAAGGGGCAGTTGCCGATCATCCTGGGCAAGAATATTTCCGGTGATCCGGTGGTGGCGGACCTCCAGCCGATGCCACACTTGCTGGTTGCCGGTACCACCGGCTCGGGTAAGTCGGTTGGTCTCAACTGCATGATCCTGTCGCTGCTCTACCGGCTCACGCCTGATCAGTGCCGGATGATCATGATCGACCCCAAGATGCTCGAGCTCAGCATCTATGACGATATCCCGCATTTGCTTGCGCCCGTCGTAACCGAGCCAGCCAAGGCGATCCGCGCGCTCAAATGGGCGGTTGAGCAAATGGAAGACCGTTACCGGATGATGTCTTCGGTCGGCGTGCGCAACCTGCAGGGCTTCAATGAAAAGATCCTCGCCGCCAAGGCCAAGGGCCAGCCCTTGGGGCACAAGATCCAGGTCGGCTATGATCCGATGACAGGCTTGCCGCAATATGAAGAGCAGCAGCATGATTACCAGCCGCTGCCGCAAATCGTGGTGGTGGTCGACGAGCTGGCCGACCTGATGATGACTGCGGGAAAGGAAGTCGAATTCCTGATCCAGCGCCTCGCGCAAAAGGCGCGCGCGGCGGGTATCCACCTGATCATGGCGACGCAGCGCCCGTCGGTCGACGTCATCACCGGCGTCATCAAGGCAAACCTGCCGACGCGCATCAGTTTCCATGTCACTTCAAAGATCGACAGCCGCACGATCCTGGGAGAGCAGGGCGCCGAACAGCTACTGGGCAAGGGCGACATGCTCTATATGGCGGGTGGGCGTGGGTTGACGCGTATCCATGGGCCGTTTGTTTCCGACGAAGAAGTTCGCAAGGTCGCCGATCACTGGCGCGGGCAGGGTGAGCCAGATTATATCCAATCGGTCACCGAGGAGCCCGAAGATGGCGGGTTCGCGCTCGATGGCTTGGGCGATGATGACAGCCCTGAAGATGCGATGTACCGCAAGGCGTGCCAGATTGTCTTCGAAAGCCAGAAGGCCTCGACGAGCTGGATCCAGCGCCAGCTTCGCATCGGCTATAACAGCGCTGCCCGCTTGATCGATCGCATGGAAGAGGATGGCTATATCAGCGCGCCCAACCATATCGGTCGCCGCGAAGTCTTGCGCGACCGTAATGGTGAGCCGATCTGACATTCAGATGCGGTTCAAAGCCTGTCCGCTAGGCGGTGCGGCCAAAGCCAAGGAAAAACCATGACACTGAAACTCTCCCGAATTCTGCTTGTGCCCGCAATCATGGCTTCCGCCGCGAGTGCCCCTGCGCAGCAATCGAACGACCTCTCGCAGGTGGTTGGCCACATGCAAGCGGTGACCACGATGAGCGCGACTTTCACCCAGACTGATCGCAATGGACAGAGCCTTTCCGGTAAGCTGCTGTTGAAGCGGCCGGGACATGTGAAGTTCGAATATCAGAAAGGCGTTCCGCTGCTGATTGTTGCAGATGGCAAGGCACTGACTCTGGTCGACTATGAAGTGAAGCAGGTGCAGCGCTGGCCCATCCGCAACAGCCCTCTTGCCGCGTTGCTCGACCCCGGCAAGGATCTGGCGCGCTTTGGCAAGCGTGTGCCAACGACCAATCCCAACGTGATCAGCGTTGAGGTGCGCGATCCAAAGCGTCCTGAATATGGTACGATGACCATGATCTTTGTGAAACAGGGCGGCGCGCCCGGTGGACTGACTCTGAACGGATGGGTCGCGCTCGATTCTAAAAACAACCGCACAACCGTGCGACTCGACAATGTGAAATTCAACCAGCCGATTGCGCAGTCGAACTTCACTTGGCGCGACCCGCGGCCACGCCGGAAGAGCTGATTGCAACTCATCGGTGAGTCGAGCCCATGAGCCGACCAGCCGATAAACTGAACAGCTCTGTTCATGTTGCTGACAGGAAAATCGCCCTAGATTGAATACATCGAAGGATAGATGGCTGCGCGGTTTTCCCCCTGTTGCCCGTGGCACCAAAATCTCCCTTCGGTTTCAGCGTGACGAACGCAAGCTCGACCCCCATCCCAAATGCCCCCGGGATGGGGGTTTTGCTTTTTCGCAAACCCCCCTTGCCGAGCGCGGGACCCGCCCCTAAGCAGCCGCCATGGCAACCACCCTTCGTATCGCTTCGTGGAATATCAATTCGGTCCGTGCCCGCATCGACATTGTCGAGCGCTTCCTTCGTGAGGAAGCCCCCGACATATTGTGCCTGCAGGAAACAAAGGTCGCCGATCCCCTGTTTCCCGAAGGGCCGTTCCGCCAGCTTGGCTATAACCATATCGTCATCAACGGGCAGCCGATGCACCATGGCGTCGCGATCCTCAGTAAGGTTCCACTCGCCAACCGGCAGGCGCACGACTGGCAGGCCAATGGCGAAGCTCGCCATGTCGGCGTAGAGCTGCGTGGCGGCGTGCGGCTTGAAAATGTGTATGTGCCCGCAGGCGGCGATATTCCGGATCGCAACGAGAATGTGAAATTCGGCCAGAAACTCGATTTCCTGGCTCGGATGACCGAATGGTCAGGCAGCCTTTCGGCTCCGACCATCCTGACCGGGGACTTCAACGTCGCCCCGCTTGAGACAGATGTCTGGAGCCACAAGCAATTATTGAACGTCGTCAGCCACACCCCGATCGAGGTGGAGGCGCTGGGCGGATTGCAAGCGGCGGGTAAATGGGTCGATCTCGCCCGCGAGTTCGTTCCGCCGCAGGAAAAACTCTACACCTGGTGGAGCTATCGCGCACAGGATTGGGAGACATCGGATCGCGGCCGCCGCCTCGATCACATGTGGGTTACCCCTGACCTCAAGGACAAGGCAGTCGGCCACAAGACGCACAAACCCTGTCGGGGTTGGGGCAAGCCTTCAGACCATGTCCCTATCGTCACGGAGTTTCGCATTTGAGCGATTTGGCCGCCAAGAATGCGGCACGCGCGATTGATGCCTTGCGGCGCGGCTGGCCGGTGCATGTCGGCAAGGGCACCGGCATGACGCTGGTGGCCATCGAAACCGGATCAGCGGCAGAGCTTTTCAGCGAAGGCAAGGTAAAGGGGATATTGCTGTCGGCGGCGCGGGCAGCGACGCTGAAACTGGCCAACCAGTTCGCCGCCGCCGATACGCAGTTGCCGGTATTGATCGCCGCGCCATCCGACCTTGATGCCACTTTGGCATTGGCCATTGCCGATCCTTCGCTCGATTTGCGCTATCCGTACAAAGGACCTTTCGCAGCGCTGCCGCTTGAACATGCCGAGGCCGCGGTTGCAGCTATGGAACTCGCACGCGAAGCCGGGCTTTTACCCGCCTTTCTGCTTGTCGATACAGCCGCGGAGGCGACGCTTGTTCCGGACGAGCTGTCCGCTTTCCAGGATGCCGGCGCGCTTCGCATCGCGGCGCGCGCGCGTCTGCCTGTATCGGCGGCCGAAGATGCCGAACTGGTAGCTTATCGGTCCACTGCAGATGCCGCTGACCATGTTGCGCTGGTGGTTGGCCAGCGCGACGGTTCACCGCCGGTAGTGCGCTTGCACAGCGAGTGCCTGACCGGCGATGTGCTTGGCAGCTTGAAATGCGATTGCGGGCCGCAACTCCACGAAGCGCTGCACCAGATCGCCGACGCGCAATGGGGTGTCCTCCTTTACCTGCGGCAGGAAGGGCGCGGTATCGGCCTCGTTAACAAGTTGCGCGCTTATGCGCTGCAGGACCAAGGTTTTGACACGGTGGACGCGAATATTCGCCTGGGCTTTGCCGTCGATGCCCGAGACTTCTCGGTTGCCGCGCAAATGTTGCGACTGCTGTCGATCGACGAAGTACGCCTGTTGACCAACAATCCGGAGAAGGTGGCCGGGTTGGAAGGAGAGGGAATCAAGGTTGCCGAGCGGCTTCCGCTCAAGATTGCATCAAACCCGCATAATGCCCATTATCTCGCGACCAAGCGCGATCGCACCGGCCACAAACTTTAGACGATCAATTCTTCGAGCATCCGGCGGGAGACGATTTTCAGTGCGTCTTCCTGACGCTCGACAATGCCTCGCCGGAACAGCACCGCCAAGGCCCGTGACGCGGTTTCGCGGGTGGTGTGCACGCTGACCGCCATTGCGGCAAGTACCGGTGCAGGGCGTATCGTCCCATTGCCGTCGGCCAGCTGGAGCAACGCGCGATAGAAGCGACCGGTCGCGCTCAAGCCGATGCGGGCCGCCATTCGATCGAGTAGCAGGTCGAGCTGTCGTGCCATAAGGTTGGCAATGCCCGCAGCAAGCTCGACATCGCTTGACACCAATTCAGCTAGCTTCGTTGTAGGCACTGCCAACAGTCGCGTTGCGCCATTTGCCGAAAACGCAGATCGGAATGTTGATTCCTCCGGATAGGCACCGAAAACTTCGCCTGGCCCGTGCCGTGTCAGCTGTGCCTGCTGCCCATCGATCCCGAACAGTTCCGCAACGACAGCGCCCTCGGCAACCAGGAACAGGTGCGTGCTGGGATCGCCCATATGTGCGATGATGTCACGATGGGCATAGTTACGCGACATCAGCGATTCCGAAAGTCGTCGCGCACTGGTTTCGCCGCAGGAAAGGCAGCTCTGGATGATGGCAATGTCGTTGCGACCCGACTTGCTGTTGGTGTTTATACCGCTCATCCAGGCGGCTCCGAAAGCTTCGCGAGGCACAATTCGACCGGGCCATCGGGAAAGGCCAATTCACCGATCGTCTCGATCCGGCTGGCGAGGCCAGAAGCGAGAAGCCCCAGTGCGGCACTTCGGCTTGCCGCGACCATTCCATGGGCACTGTGCGGTAAAAGCGCCTGCACGTGAACCGTTTCGCCGAGCCGGCAGTCGATCGCCATTCGTACTGAACCAGCATTGCGCAGCGCAGCGACAGCCTCTCCAAGTGACGCGAATTTCTCGATCGCATCATCGGTCGCGATATCGAACGTCAACGCGCCAGCGGGGAGTTGCGGGATCACGGACGCTGTGCTTGCCGATACAGCGACATGGCGAATGGGATATCCCGAGTGCAACCAGGGATCCCCTAAAATGGGACGCTCTGCCGGTTCGATCCGCAGTGCGACAGCCTGCGCC
The DNA here is from genome assembly GCF_042680825.1 of Sphingorhabdus buctiana. Taxonomy (NCBI): domain Bacteria; kingdom Pseudomonadati; phylum Pseudomonadota; class Alphaproteobacteria; order Sphingomonadales; family Sphingorhabdaceae; genus Sphingorhabdus; species Sphingorhabdus buctiana. The sequence continues at coordinate 82,389 of NZ_JBHUEL010000003.1, read as the reverse complement.
TGTAATTGGCTTGCCCTTTCGATCGCAAGACCCATGGCGTAAAGCTCGGCAAGCGCGACGCCCGCAGCGCTGGTGCTTTCAGCCTTGTCGCAGATGGTCAGTGTATCGGCGATTTCGAGCAGCGAGTCGAACCGCTGGGCCCAATCTCCACCCAATGGTTCAACCGAGCTTTTGCGGAAATCATGCGGATCCGAGGGCAGTACAATATGCAATTCTGCGCCGACAAGGACGGCAGCCTCGGCCGCGCGAATATCTGCGCCAGCCGCTAGCGCACCATAAGCAAAGCCGGGAGCGATCAAGCGAACCTCGGCCGCGATTGCATTGGATGCAGCTTTATCATCGGAGGTTATTCCAAGGATGCCATTGAAGTGCATCGCTGGCGCAGGACGAAATCTGTCTAGCCAGTCGTCATTTCCACCCAGTTCTGACAGGATCAGTGCGAACTGCCGCAGCGTCGCCGCATGGTCCTCCCACGCTTGCGGGGCCAATGAAACGGCATGGGCCAAACTGGCTTTTGCATCCTCAATCCGGCCAAGCAGCAGCAAGGCTTCTGCCCGGGTCGCCTCTCCCCAATAAGGTGTTTCGCCCTGTTCCTGCCCACTCTCGATCAGGTGCAGGACCCTGGCAGCAAGTTCCGCTGACCGCTCACTTTCCCCCGCATGCAGCGACATTGCTGCTGCGTTGATCAGCGGATAGGTCTCGGAACCCGGCTTTGCCGCATGCTCATAGGCTTCACCTGCCAGCGCAAATAGTGCAGGCCGCAAGTGCGAAGGGGCGTTCCTTGCCTGATCCTTGAGCAATCGGCCCTTGAGTGTAAGCGCGTTCGCGTCTGCGACGGCGCGATCAAATCCCGCCGCCTTGAATGCTTCCCATGCCCGTGATGTCGCCCCGGCGCGTGCCAGAGCGAGTATCTTTTTGAGGGCGTCGGCTTGCATCGGCGTCGGGCTTAAGGACGACTGCCGACATTGCCGCCATCAGGATCGATGGCAATCGGAATGCTGGTTAGATTGCCCTGCTTGTCGACCGCATCCCACAAGAGGTGAAAGTTCATCGAATAGATGCGGGGATCATCTTTCGACGGCGCCCGCCCGTCCTCTGTCTGGTAGATATTGTCCATCACTAGGCCCTTGCGTCCGCACAGGTCGGTCAAGCTGGCTGCGAAGAAAGAGTAATTCTGGTCTGCCGGAATTAGGCGGAAATCGTCAGCATCCTTGTCAACGCGGAACTCGGTGAAGCGGACGAGGTTGGCATATTTTTCCTGCGCGGTGCCGGGGTCGACCTTGCGATCGTCAAAACGGACATTGTCGTTATCGACCAGCATGTAGATCCGGGCGGTGTGGCCGAAGGTAAATCCGTTGAAATTGAATTCCTTGCGCTTGTCGCCGATTGGGTTGTTGAGCCAATCTTGCGCATTTTTCGCCTTTGAAGCTTCCTTCAACATCTCCTCGGCGAACTGCTTTTCGGTTTTGCCGGCCGGAATTGCGGATGTTGCGAAATAGCCCTGCCGGACCATCGTTTTCTTGGTATCGTCAAATTTGTAATAGATGATGCAGACATATTCCGGATTGAATCCGGGACCGAGTGGGTTTGGTTCGTGGGGGTCTTTGCCCCATTGTGGTCCTGATGCCATGACTATGCTCCCTATTACTGGTCGGGCAGGATTACCCCTTTGTCTTTCGCAGGCAATATCGCCCTATTTGCCCTGAAGTTTCTGTTCCAATTCTGTGATCGCTTTCCAGAACCCGGCAAGTGCCTGCTGCTGGTTCTGCGTTTCTTCCAATTCCTTGATTAGCCGCCGGGTTTCAGCCAGCTCCATGCGTGCCTTTGGTTTGTCGAATGCGGCAAAGGCTTTTGCGCGTGAATAATGGCCTCGCGCCAGCGCACGCTTGACGTCGTTGTTGCGCGGCTCTTCGATGGCCAACGGTTTGATCGCGGCGATGACCCGCGCACTTTCGATCGCCGCCAGTTGCGAATTGCCGCTGTCCAACGCGATCGTGGCCATTCCCAAAAGCGGCCAGCTCTGGCGGAAACGAAGTTCGAAATTCCTTGGATCCTTTGCGACCAGCCCATCGATGATCGCCTGCTCGGAAAGGCGTGCTTTGCGCGCCTCTGCATAGGATTTGTCTGCGAGCAGGGCATCAGCCAACCAGCCATAGCGATTGGCAAGCGCGATGCTGATCTCGGTCCTGTCAGGCGCATGTTGCAAGGCTGTTTTTTCAAAGGCGATAGAACGACGGCAATGGTCGATCGCCTTGGCAACGTCGAAATTCTCATGCAGATAGAGATCGCAAAGATTGCCCAACGCATAGCCCATCTCGAGATTGGCTCTTGCTTTGTCCGGATCGCGTTCGAGCAGCTTTCTGGCTTCGGCGACATAACCCTGCCAATGGCGCTCGGTGGTTGCGCGATCACGAATTCGCCAAGCGGCCTGACCAACCCAATATTCGCTCTGTGCATGCGCAAATATGCGATCCGGATTGTCTGGTTCCTGGCGGAGAAGTTCTGCTGTTGCGCGATGCGCCTCGCGGAATTTTGCCAGCGCCGCCGACAGGTTGCCGCTGCGGTCATCATCCTCCCCCATTGCGTGGAGGATACGCGCGCGCCGATCGAGCGAGTCGGCCGATAGCGAGGCAAGATCACCCTGCCGGGAATAATGCTCCATCGCGCGCTGGTTCACATCGTCCATCACGTCGAGACGGCCCACACCCTTCAACTTGGTGCGAAGGTCGGTGAGCATGTATTCGACCAACCCTTCCGCACTTGCACGTTGGCGGGCGGCTTCGTTGCGCGCGGAGATAGCAAAAGCGGTCATCACGACCATCACTAGCATTGCAGCAAGTGCTGCCAGCGTGATGCCCGTCACGCGGCGAATGCGACGCTGCGCATCGCGCTGGACCAACGCGTCGAGAGGCAATTGGGCAATGCCGGCAACAACTTTCAGAAAGCCGAGCTGCCAGCCATCTCCTTCTTCGCGCAGATCGGCGGCTAGCGGCTCAACTCCGCCTGCAGTCAATGCGTCTGGAAAAGATTCTTCCGGTAACCCGCGCACAAGAGCCGCCAGAATGGGAAGATCAGGTTGTAATTTGCGAAAGAGGGCTATCTCTTCATTCACCCAGCGCGACTTTTTGGCGTCCGGCGAACAGATGATGATGAGCGCGCCGGATGCATTTAGCGCGTCGTTAATGGCATCGCTCAAGCTTGGGGCGGCGGCCAGATCATCACGGTCGCGGAAGACTGCCCCCAGGCGCCGTTCCCGATCCGGGCCTGAAATGACGACATTCTTGGGCAGTTTGTAACGCTCAAGCTGGCGTTGGAGCTTGGCCGCGGGTTCGGCGTCGGCGTGGCTGTAGCTTATGAAGGCAGCAAAGCGTGGTGCGCTGCCATCGCCATTGTCTTCTTTGCCCCTGATCATGATGCCACCTTAGCGGGTCATCGGGCAAAGTTACACGATATTATAGACAGTTGGCAGACGATTATCGGCAAAGCCGGATAGCGGCGCAGTTTTAGCCTGCCTTGGCAAGGCCGTGCTGTTCGACCAGTTCCTGCAACTCACCAGCTTCGTACATTTCCATCATGATGTCGCTGCCGCCCAGGAACTCGCCCTTCACATAAAGCTGCGGGATGGTTGGCCAATCGGAATAGTCCTTGATGCCCTGACGGATTTCCATATCCTGCAACACATCGACACTGGCATATTCGACATTCAGGTGATCGAGGATCGCTACAGCCCGGCTTGAAAAACCGCACTGCGGGAACAGCGGGCTGCCCTTCATGAACAGGACGACGTCGTTATTCTTTACCAGCTCGTCGATTCGTTCGTGCGCGCTCATACTCTTCACTCCTTATTCGGGCACGGCGGTGGTTAGCTGCAATGCGTGCAACACCCCGCCCATTCGGCCACCCAAGGCATTATACACTGCCTGATGTTGCTTAACACGTGGCATCCCGCGAAAGGTCTCGCTGACGACGCGTGCGGCATAATGATCGCCATCGCCGCGCAGGTCGGTGATTTCAACGACGGCATCCGGCAAGGCAGCCTTGATCATTCCTTCAATGTCTTCAGCCGCCATCGGCATGGGTTTGCCCCTTATGCCTCTTCGATGAATTGGCGGCGCGCTTCGACCATCTTGGTGTCGAGAGCAGCGCGGATCGCAGCTTCGTCGGTTTCAACACCGGCAGAGGTCAGATCGCCCAACAATTTGCGAACCACATCTTCGTCGCCGGCTTCCTCGAAATCGGCCTGAACGACAGACTTGGCGTAGGCATCCGATTCTTCAGGGGTCAGGCCCATCTGTTCGGCAGCCCACAGGCCGACGAGCTTGTTGCGGCGCGCGGTTACCTTGAATTGGAATTCCTCATCGCGAGCGAACTTGTTTTCGAATGCTGCTTCGCGGTTATCAAAAGTGGTCATGCTCGAATCCTTGCGCCGTTAAAGGAAAGATAATGCCGCGGCCCCTGCCAAACAAGGGCCGCGGCTGCAAGGATTACATGGTGACAACCAGTTTGCCGACCGCTTCACGGTTGCCCAGCTTGGCAATCGCTTCGCCACCGCGTTCGAGCGGGAAGGTTTCCGAAACCCGCGGCTTGATCTTGCCTGCCTTGTACAGCTCGAACAGCTCATTGATGTTCGCACGGTTCTTTTCGGGTTCACGCGCTGTATAGGCGCCCCAGAATACGCCGCAGACATCGCAGCTTTTGAGCAGCGTCAGGTTCAGCGGAAGCTTCGCGATACCAGCCGGGAAGCCGACGACGAGGAAGCGGCCTTCCCAGGCAATTGAACGCAGCGCCGGTTCGGAATAATCGCCGCCGACGGTGTCATAAACGATATCAAAACCATTTGGGCCAGCCGCAGCCTTGAACATTTCGGCGACAGCCTTGGACTGGTCTTTGTCAAATGGCTGGTAAGGATAGATAACGACATCGTCGGCACCAGCTTCGCGCGCAACCCGCGCCTTGGCTTCGCTCGAAACGCCCGCGACCACGCGGCCGCCATAGGCCTTGGCGAGTTCGATGGCCGAAATGCCGATACCGCCCGCACCGCCGAGGACGAGGACGCTTTCACCCGGCTTCATCCGGCCGCGGTCTTTCAGGGCGTGCGCGCTGGTGCCATAGGTCATCAGCAGCGATGCGCCTTCCTCGAACGACATTTCGTCGGGCATCTTGTAGAGATTGTGCGTTCCCAACACGATCTTTTCCGAAAGCCCGCCATTGCCGCACCCAGCGAGCACACGGTCGCCCACGGCAAAGCCGGTCACGCCTTCGCCGATCGATTCGATTATACCGGCAATTTCACCACCCGGTGCAAAGGGGCGGGGCGGTTTGAACTGGTAACGGTCTTCGATAATCAGCGTATCGGGGAAGTTGATCGAGCAAGCCTTTACGGCAACGACGACTTGGCCTTTGCCGGCTACCGGATCAGGCAAGTCACCCAGCACAAGGGTCTCAGGTCCGCCCGTGGCGGTCGATAACAGCGCTTTCATCTCTCTCTCCTCAGATCATTTGTGGCACCAGCCACGGTTTTTCGGTGTTCAATCGGGTTTCATAGGCCGTAATCGCGTCGCTGCTGGCAAGGGTCAGCCCGATTTCGTCGAGGCCATGTAGCAGGCAATGCTTGCGGAACGGGTCAATTTCGAAAGTGAACCTATCCTGGAAAGGCGTTGTCACCACCTGATTCTCAAGATCGATGTGGATGCTGTCAGTTTTGGCGACCTCCATCAAACGGTCGACCGCCTCTTGCGGGAGCACCACGGTCAGCAGGCCGTTCTTGAAAGCATTGCCCGAGAATATGTCTGAAAAACTCGGCGCAATGACCGCCTGGATGCCCATATCAGCGAGCGCCCACGCCGCATGCTCGCGACTTGACCCGCAGCCGAAATTGTCACCCGCAATCAGGATCGGCGATCCTGCATATTCGGCGCTGTCGAACAGATTGCCGGGCTCCTTGCGCAACGCCTCAAACGCGCCCTTGCCCAGTCCTGAACGGCTGATCGTCTTCAGCCATGCGGCCGGAATGATAACGTCTGTGTCGACATTTTTGAGGCCAAAGGGATAAGCCTTGCCTTCGATGGTTTTTACGGGGTTCATGCGATCAACTCCCGCACATCGGTAAGCTTGCCCGTCACCGCCGCCGCTGCCGCCATTGCAGGTGAAACGAGGTGCGTGCGTGCGCCTGGCCCTTGTCGGCCGACGAAATTGCGGTTGCTGGTTGAGGCGCAACGTTCACCTGCGGGTACTTTGTCGGGGTTCATGCCAAGACATGCCGAGCAACCCGGTTCGCGCCATTCAAGTCCTGCGTCGATGAAGATGCGGTCAAGGCCTTCAGCCTCGGCCTGCGCCTTTACGAGGCCGCTTCCGGGAACAACGATGCCCCACCGGATGTTCGCGGCCTTCTTGCGTCCCTTCAACACGGCGGCGGCGGCGCGCAGGTCTTCGATGCGGCTGTTGGTGCAGCTGCCAATGAAGATATTCTGCACCTCGACTTCACGCAAAGGTGTTCCGGGTTCGAGCCCCATATAGACAAGGCTCTTGGCCGCGGCTTCCTGCTTCGAAGGGTCGGCAAAGCTTGCTGGGTCGGGAACGGTGCCGGTGATGGGCACGACATCTTCGGGGCTGGTACCCCAGGTGACGCTCGGCGCGATATCGGCGGCGTCGATGACCACGACCTTGTCATAGGTAGCACCCGGATCGGTTTTCAAAGTTTGCCAATAGGCAACCGCCGCGTCCCAGTCCGCACCCTTCGGCGCCATCGGGCGGCCTTTCAGATAGGCAATGGTCTTCTCGTCGGGGGCGCAGAGGCCTGCGCGTGCGCCGTGCTCGATCGCCATGTTGCTGACGGTCAGGCGGCCCTCGATGCTGAGCGCGCGGATCGCGCTGCCGGTATATTCGATCACATATCCGGTGCCGCCGGCCGCGCCCAGCACACCGGTGATGTGCAGCACGATATCCTTGGCGGTTACGCCTGGGCCGACTTCTCCCTCGACCCGGACCTCCATTGATTTCGATTGCTTCAATTGCAGTGTCTGGGTCGCCAGCACATGTTCGACCTCGCTGGTGCCGATACCAAAGGCGAGCGCGCCGAGGCCGCCGTGGCAGGCGGTGTGGCTGTCGCCGCAGACGATGGTGGTACCGGGCAGCGAAAAGCCCTGTTCAGGGCCGACGACATGGACGATGCCCTGCTCACGGTCAGCATCGCCGATATAGCGGATGCCAAAGGCGGGGGCGTTGGCCTCCAGGGCTTCAAGCTGCTGCGCGCTTTCGGGGTCGGCAATCGGGATCCGTGCTCCGCTTGCGTCGCGCCGTGCAGTCGTTGGCAGGTTGTGATCCGGTACCGCGAGCGTCAGATCGGGTCGGCGCACGGTGCGCCCGGCTGCGCGCAATCCTTCGAAAGCCTGAGGGCTGGTTACTTCATGCACCAGATGCCGGTCGATAAAGATGAGGCAGGTTCCGTCATCCCGGGCGGAGACGACATGGGCATCCCAGATTTTTTGATACAATGTGCGTGGCTGATTCATATGCATGGCCTAAAGGCACAGCGAACCGCGCTTGGCAAGCAAGGATATTTTAGGGCTGTTCTGGAAAATGTAATCTTTGGTCCCTATAACAGGAATCGATATGACAACGCTCTCCCACCTGTTTCCGATCAAGATCCTGCCCGAAGATATCGACTTCATGGGGCATGTGAATAACAGCCGTTACCTGAATTGGGTGCAGGAGGCGGTGCTGGAGCATTGGCGCAATCTTGCCCCGCCCGAGGCTGTGGCGCAACGCGCATGGGTCGCGCTGAAGCATGAGATTACCTATCGCAAACCCGCCTTCCTTGAAGATGTTGTGGTCGCCAATGTCGTGCTCGAAGGCATTCATGGTGCGCGCGCATTTTATGAGACGGTCATCAAGCGCGGTGAGGAAGTGCTCGCCGAGGTGAAGTCGAGCTGGTGCTGCATTGATGCCGAGACATTGCGTCCTGCCCGGATCGGCGCGGACATAGCGGCCTATTTCTTTCCCAAGGCGGATTGAGCCGCTATAGTGGCACCATGTCGTTGTTCGCCATTATACTGACCGTTATTGCCACCTTCTTCGCGATGGAATTTGTCGCGTGGAGCAGCCACAAATATATCATGCATGGCTGGGGCTGGGGCTGGCACCGCGACCATCACGAACCGCACGATAATGTTTTCGAAAAGAACGATCTTTACGGCGTGGTCGGCGCTGCGATGAGCATTTCGATGTTCGCCGTCGGCAGCCCGTTGGTGATGGGCGCGTCTGCGTGGGAACCGGGAACTTGGATTGGCCTTGGCATCCTTTTTTACGGCATCGTCTATACGCTGATCCATGACGGGTTGGTCCACCAACGCTATTTCCGCTGGGTGCCCAAGCGTGGCTATGCCAAGCGGTTGGTGCAGGCGCACAAACTGCACCATGCGACCATCGGTAAGGAGGGCGGGGTCAGCTTTGGCTTTGTAATCGCGCGTGATCCGGCCGTGTTAAAGCAGGAATTGAAGGCGCAGCGCGAGGCTGGAATCGCCGTCGTGCGCGACGCCTTGGGTTAGGCCTCAGGCCGCCGCCACAGCCAGGTCCCGCAAACCAACCCCACCGCTGCCGGTATCAACGACCAGGGTGGCGACATCGTCAACCCTCCGATCAGTGCGCTGGCAAGGAAAGCGGTGGTTGCCGACCATTTTGCGCGCCTGCTGACCACGCCCTTTTCGCGCCACGCGACAAGGTGGTGGCCATATTTCGGGTGGTTCATCAGCTTCGCCTCAAGCGCCGGGCTGCTGCGCGCAAAGCAGAATGCGGCGAGGATCATGAAGGGTACAGTGGGCAGGATCGGAAGGAAGATACCCACCGTTCCCAGCCCTACCGAAACCCATCCGGCAGCAAGATAGAGCCGACGCGCGATCACGCCTGGTGGATCGCCTTGGTGACATAATAGCTTTCAAGGCCCTCAGGGCCGCCTTCGCTGCCGAAGCCCGAATCCTTCACGCCGCCAAAGGGCATGTCGGGCATTGAGATGCCAGCGGTGTTGATGCCAACCATTCCCGATTCGATCAGGTCACCCGCCATGTTGGCGGTACGGCCATTTTCGGTATGGACGAAAGAGGCAAGGCCGAAAGGCAGGCGGTTCGCCTGCTCGATCGCTTCGTCGAATGACTTGAACGGCCGGATCAGGGCGACCGGGCCAAAAGGCTCGTGCGACATGATGTCAGCCTCTAACGGTACATCCGAAAGCACGGTCGGTCGGAAGAAGAAACCGTCACCATTTTCGGCGCTGCCCCCGGTTCCAACGCGCGCACCTTTGGCGATCGCATCCTCGATCAGGCTGCCAACAGCGGCGGGACGACGCGGATTTGCGAGCGGCCCCATGATCGTATCCGCATCAAGACCATTGCCAACCTTCACCTTGCCCGTCCGCTCGTTAAAACCGGCCACAAAGCGCTCGTAAATGCCTTCCTGCACATAAAAGCGAGTTGGCGAGATGCAGACTTGGCCGGCATTGCGGAACTTCTGTGTCACGACGATGTCGAGGGTCTTTTCGAGGTTGCAGTCGTCAAAAACCAGCACCGGTGCATGCCCGCCCAATTCCATCGTAACCCGTTTCACGCCATCGGCGGCGAGTTTCATCAGGTGCTTGCCGACCGGAATGGAGCCGGTAAAGCTCAGTTTGCGGATAACGGGGGAGCCGAGAAGGTGACGGCTGACCATATCGGGTACACCGAAAACAAGCTGTGCAACGCCAGCGGGAATTCCGGCATCGGCGATGCAGCGCATGATTTCGCTGGTTGACCCTGGGGTTTCTTCGGCGGGCTTGGCGATCACCGAACATCCGGTCGCAAGCGCAGCCGCAACCTTTTTCGACATCAGCGAAACCGGGAAGTTCCACGGAGTCAGCGATGCGACCGGGCCCACCGGCTGCTTCAGCACCATTGCGCGCTGGCCCGCAGGACGCAACGCGATGCGGCCATAGCTGCGCTTCGCTTCTTCGGCGCAATATTCGAAGACTGCAGCGCAGGAGAGGGTTTCGGTACGCGCTTCAGCGAGCGGTTTGCCCTGCTCCATCGTCAACAGCGTAGCGATATGTTCTGCCCGCTCGCGGATCAACGCTGCGGCCTTGTGCAAGATAACCGCGCGGGCATTGACGTCGGTCGCGCGCCACAGCGCAAAGCCTTTTTCCGAGGCCGCCAATGCCTCATCAAGATCTGTTGCTGTTGCCAACGGGATTTCGGCAATCACCTTGCCGGTGGCGGGGTTGAGCACCTGATGGACGTCGCGGCTTTCGCCCGATCGCCATGTGCCATTGATGTAAAGGGCGGGATCCGCCTGATATTCGCGTGTCATGAAAGTCCTGCGACAAAGATAAGTTATGGCAATCATCTAAGCGCTTTGCAGCGGGTTGGAAAGACCGACCCGTTTTAACCCGGGCTTTACCCCCCTGCGATTAAAGTCCCTATCCAATGGACCAGCCAAATCCGAAAACCCGACTGCCTCTGGCGGTTTTACGGCTCATGCGCTGGTTCGCGCCAACGGTACCGCGGTCAATCCGCGGGGCACTCCATGCGACCCAGCTCGATAATGTGCGTTCGCAAGTTCCGATGTTGCTCGCCGTGGCGGCGCTCAACACCTGCATCGTCATGGCCGTTTGCTGGAACAGCGGGCTGCCGTTTGCAAACTATGGCTGGATGTCGGGACTGATCATCTATTGTTTCGCGCGGATGACGATCTGGCGCAGAATTCTTGCAAAGCCGGTTTCTCCAGAAAAAGTGCCGAAAATCCTCAAAGCAAATGTCGGCCTTTCGGTCGGAATGATGGGCCTCTTGGGAATCGCTGCATCATTCACGTTTGTGGCGGGCACTTTTGCCTATCAAACGCTGATCCCCGTTTCGCTGGCTTTCGGGGCTACCGCGATTGCCCATTGCCTGTACACACTGCGCCCCGCGGCGATCGGCGTTCTGCTGATCGGGATCACGCCGGTTGCCCTGTCGATGATCCTGTCCGGGGATTTCAACGCCAAGATGCTCGGCATTTCGATGTTGAGCGTCGAAGCGCTGATGATCCGCTTTGTTACTGCCCAATATGATCGGATGATCGAAGGGCTGTTTCTAGCACAGCAGATTCGTGAACTCGCCGACACTGACCCGCTGACGAGCCTTCCCAACCGACGTGCCATCATGTCGACAATCGAAGCCGAATTGAAACAGCGAGGGCCGCGTTTCGGCATCGCGCTGCTCGATCTGGACGGGTTCAAACAGGTGAATGACAGCATGGGCCACCATGCCGGTGACCTGATGCTTTTGGGCGTCGGCGCGCGACTGTCAAACGCCGCTGAAGCCAAAGACAGTGTGGGCCGGCTGGGTGGTGATGAATTCATCGTGCTGTTCCGGAATGTCGAAAACAAGGCAGAGCTTTCTGCACGGACGACGGCCTTGCTGGCCGCGCTCTGCCGACCCATCGAAATCGATGGCGCACCGATGCCGGTGGCGGCCAGCCTTGGATTTGCGCTTTACCCCGACGATGGGGAAACGATTCGCGAGGTGATGCACGTGGCCGACACAGCGCTCTATGCAGAAAAGCGGTTGAGCAAAGCGCGCCCACAAGCCGTAGCGTCAAGCCGCCAAGCCGCCGCCTGAGGCGCAGAATCGGGCTTCCCAAATGCTTTTCCTGCTGCCAGCTTGGGCAGTGAGAGAGCATGGGAGGAACAAATATGGCAGAAATGGTAACCATCACCGATGGGCTTCGCTTTCCCGAGGGCCCGGTGGTCATGCCCGATGGCAGCGTTATCCTGACCGAAATCGCACGCGGCACAATCACCCGCGTAAAGCCCGATGGAAGCAAGGAAACGGTGGCGAAAGTGGGCGGAGGTCCCAACGGGCTTGCGCTTGGCCCGGATGGCAAACTCTATTGCTGCAACAATGGCGGGTTCGAATATGTCGAGGCGAATGGCTATCTCGCCCCGCATGGCATCGCCAACGACTATTCTGGCGGTCGGATCGAGCGGATCGATATCGAAACCGGCGCGGTCGAGGTGCTTTATAAGTCGGGCGATTTCGGCTGCGTGCTGCGCGGGCCCAACGATATCGTCTTCGACGAACATGGCGGCTTCTGGTTCACCGACCATGGCAAGGTCGATTATGCCAAGCGCTGTCACGACATTGTGGGCATTTTCTATGCTAAAGCTGATGGCAGCCATTTGGAAGAAGTGATCTTCCCGTCGAACAATCCTAATGGCGTCGGCCTCGCGCCCGATGGCAGCGCGCTTTATGCTGCCGAAACCTACACTTGCCGGTTGATGAAGTTCAACATCACCGCGCCCGGCAAAGTTGCGCCCGATGCCGGCCCCGGCGGTCCTGGCATCCCGCTCTATCGCCCGGCCGGCTATAAATTCTTCGACAGCCTCGCGATGGAAGCGAGCGGAAATATCTGCGTTGCCACAATTGGAGAATGCGGGATCAGTGTGATTTCGCCCGAGGGTGATCTGGTCGAATTTGTCGAGACTGATGATATTTTCACCACCAATATCGCGTTCGGCGGCGAAGACATGATGGATGCCTATATCACCCTTTCGGGAAGCGGCCGTCTGGTGAAGACGCGCTGGAACCGCCCCGGCCTGAAACTTCAATATTGAAACTCGCCCGATGTCGCGCCTGCATATCGAAGCCCATGTCGTCGACCGGATCGGTTGGTTGCGGGCGTCGATATTGGGCGCGAACGACGGCATTGTTTCGACCGCCAGCCTGATCGCGGGCGTTGCTGCCGCAGGGGCAGCGCAGTCGACCATCCTGCTGACCGGCGTTGCCGGGCTGGTTGCTGGCGCGATGTCGATGGCGGCAGGTGAGTATGTTTCGGTCAGTTCGCAAGGCGATGCCGAAAAGGCGGATATTGCTCGTGAGACCAGAGAGCTTGAAACCCAGCCTGAATTCGAACGCGAGGAGCTGATCGGCATCTATGAAAAGCGTGGGCTTGACCGCGACTTGGCTGAAAAGGTTGCGACGAAGCTGATGGAGGGCAATGCGCTTGAAACCCATCTGCGCGATGAGTTGGGGCTGACCAGCGAAATGTCGGCACGGCCGGTGCAGGCGGCCTTTGCGTCAGCCGCCAGCTTTGCTGCGGGTGCCGCGCTGCCACTGGCCTTGGTTCCTGTATTCCCCGGATCGTCGCTGGCGTGGATCGTTTCGGGTGCTTCGCTTCTCTTCCTTGCCATATTGGGTGTGGTCGGTGCAAAGGCAGGGGGCGCCCCAATGGGCAAGGCAGTGGCACGGGTCACTTTCTGGGGTGCAGTTGCAATGGGGGCAACGGCAGGCATTGGTGCGCTGTTCGGAACAACGGTAGGATAGGAATCATGGCTGCTACTGCGTGGGCGATCGACATTGACAGGGATGATGTCAGCAAGACCGAGATTGTGACGGCTTCCACCGAAGTTGGCCCCGGTGAGATATTGGTGCATGTTGATAGCTTTGCCATGACGGCCAACAACATCACTTATGCCGTGTTCGGAAAGCCGGCCGGCCTGTTTGGCAACGAACAGGGCTATTGGGATTTCTTCAGCGAACGCGGCACTCCAGGGCGCCTTCCCGTCTGGGGCTTTGCGACGGTGCTGGTCAGCGATGTCGAAGGTGTCGCTCCAGGGGACCAATATTATGGCTATTATCCGATGGCGAGCCATGCGGTGCTGACCCCCGGCCATATTGGCGGCGGCAGCTTTGTCGATGTGACGCCGCGGCGCACGACATTGCCGCCAATCTACAACCAGTATCAACGGGTTGAGGCGATCCCAGACTATAAGCCTGAACATCATGACTATTGGCCAGTGTTCCGCCCGCTGTTCCTCACCGGTTGGCTGATCGCCGACCAGTTTGAAGATGAAGGCGATTATGGCGTGCAGCAATTGCTGATTGCCAGCGCGTCGAGCAAGACCGCAATCGGCCTTGGCCACGCGATGAAGCAGCGCAGCGATCGTCCGCGCACCATCGGCCTTACCAGCAAGGCCAATGCGGCGGGGCTCGCCGACCTTGGTATTTATGATCAGGTGGTCGCCTATGACGATATTGCCACGCTCGATGCATCGGTGCCCTCGGCTCTTGTAGATATGGCGGGCAGCGGTGCTGTCACCGCAGCGGTGCACCGCCATTTTGGCGACGCGATCAAATATTCGATGGTCGTCGGCAAATCACATTGGGATGCAGCGCCCGAAATGGGTGAACTGCCCGGTGCCCCCCGCGAAGGTTTCTTCGCCCCCGGCCGCAGCCAGAAACGCATCGCCGATTGGGGTGCGCGCGGCTTTGGCGAACGCATTGCAGCAGCATGGCTCGGCTTTATGGAAGTCGCGCCGAACATCGCTAGCATCGACAAGCGCAGCGGCAGCGACGGTGCGCTTGCCGCCTATCACGAAGTATTGAGCGGCAAAGCCGATCCAAAGACAGGAATTATCGTCACCCCATGAAACATAGCCATGTGATTTTCGATTTCGGCGGAGTGATAACTTCGTCGCCCTTTGAAGCGTTCAATCGTCTTGAGGCGGAGCGCGGATTGCCGCGCGATTTCGTCCGCACCGTCAATTCGACCAATCCTGACGACAATGCCTGGGCCAAGTTTGAGCGTGCGGAAATCGACGTCGAAGGTTTTGACGCCCTGTTCGCAGCAGAGGCTGAAGCCTTGGGCCATGCACTTGACGGGGCATCGGTGATCGGCTGCCTCGCGGGTGATGTGCGACCCTATATGGTGACGGCGCTCGACCGGCTGAAGGACCAAGGTTTTGGTGTTGGCTGCATCACCAACAATGTGAAGGCAGGCCGAGGTGCCGCCATGGCCCGCAGCGAAGACAAGGCGCTGGAAGTCGAAAGCATCATGGCGCGTTTCGACCATGTGATCGAAAGTTCGAAAGCCGGCGTCCGCAAACCCGATCCGCGCATCTACCAGATGATGTGCGAAGCGCTGTCGGTTGCGCCTGAAAACTGCATCTATCTGGATGATCTGGGCATCAACTGCAAACCCGCCGCCGGGCTCGGCATGCACGCCATCAAGGTGACCAGCGGGGAACAGGCGCTCGCTGATCTGGAAGCAGTGCTGGGGATGCAACTGCGATAGGCTTGCCCTTGCGGAAAGCTGACCGAGGCGTTAGGTGGCGGGCCTCTCCCAACACCAACCGTAAGGTCGGAATCCCATGAAAAAACTCTATCCCGATGCTAAAGCTGCACTTGATGGCTTGCTGAAGAATGACCTGTTGATTGCCAGCGGCGGCTTTGGCCTTTGCGGCATTCCTGAACGCCTACTCGATGCAGTGCGCGACAGTGGCGTCACCGGTCTCACCTTTGTTTCGAACAATGCGGGCATCGACAATGAAGGCATCGGCAAGCTTCTTCGTACCAAGCAGGTGAAGAAGATGATTTCTTCCTATGTTGGCGAGAACAAGGAATTTGAACGCCAATATCTTTCGCGCGAACTTGAAGTCGAATTCTGCCCGCAGGGTACATTGGCAGAGCGGATGCGCGCAGGCGGCGCTGGCATCCCCGGTTTCTATACCAAGACCGGCGTCGGCACACAGGTGGCCGAGGGTAAGGAAGTAAAGGTCTTCGACGGTGAGGAATATATCCTCGAACGCGGTATCTTCGCCGATCTCAGCCTGGTGAAGGCCTGGAAGGCCGACGAAAGTGGCAACGTCGTTTTCCGCAAGACGGCGCGCAACTTCAACGTTCCGGCTGCGACATGCGGCAAGGTATGCGTGGTCGAGGTTGAGGAAGTGGTGCCGGTGGGCAGCCTTGATCCCGATGCGATCCATTTGCCCGGCGTCTATGTGCAGCGCATGATCATCGGCGCGCCTTACGACAAGAAGATCGAGTTCCGCACCGTGCGGGAGCGCGAGGCTGCCTGATGCGCTTCGGCGCGGTCGTTCTTCTGATTGTTTCCGCTGCGTTGTTGCAAGGCTGCGCAGCGGCGCTGCTGCCTGTGGTTGCAGCGGGCGCCATCGGCAAGACGCAGGTTGATGCTGCGCAGGCGCGCACTCGTGCTGCCGAGCAACAACTTGCCGACCTGCCTCAGGCGCAGCGCGAGGCGGTGGTCACTGTCGCTCCGGTCGAAGAAACACCGACTCCCGCAGCCGAACCTGTGGTGCAGACGGCGCAGATCCCGGCCCAACCAGTGGCGCTTGCCGATATCAACCATCCCTATCTGCCGATGGCACGCTATGCCTTGGCGCAGGCCGAGCGCAGGCAGGCCGGCGCATCGGTGCGCTCTGCCGTGCTGGTTGAAAAGGTGTCGTTGATCGAACCGCGCGCGGTCGATTGCGGGGACAAACCATCGGCTATCATTATCGACATGGACGAAGCGCCCGGTGTCGAATTAAGCGATGGTGAGGCGATCGGCTTCGGCGAACTGCTTCAGTACCTGCGCGACAATGGCATCGTCATCGCTTGGGTAAGCGGTCGCAGCACAGGCGAACTTGCTGAAGACCTTGCGCTTTTGCAGGGCGGCGACTTTCCCGCGATGCAGGCTGACGATATCCAGTTGTTCGCTTGGCCCGGCCTTCGCAAGCAGGAGCGGCGGTGGAATTTCGCCGCTACACACTGCGTGCTCGCCATCGCCGGCGACCGCAAATCCGATTTTGACGAATTATTCGATTACCTGCGCGATCCGGATTACGCGATCCGGCTCGATGCCTGGACCGACAGGGGCTGGTTCCTGCTCCCCTATCCCGCAGCGGTCGCTGCTGCTACGCATTCTCCCAAAGCTACAGAAGTGGATAACACCCCATGACAACGCATGACGGCCTAACCAAAGGATGGACCCGCGACGAGATGGCGGCCCGCGCCGCAAAGGAATTGCAGGACGGGTATTATGTAAATCTCGGCATCGGCATCCCGACGCTGGTGGCAAACCACATCCCCGAGGGCATGGATGTGACTTTGCAGTCCGAAAACGGCATGCTTGGCATCGGGCCCTTCCCCTATGACGATGAAGTCGATCCTGACCTGATCAACGCAGGCAAGCAAACGATTAGCGAACTTCCGCAGTCAGCCTATTTCGACAGCGCACAATCCTTCGCGATGATCCGCGGCGGGCATATCGATCTCACCGTACTTGGTGCAATGGAAGTTGCCGAAAATGGCGACATCGCCAACTGGATGGTTCCCGGCAAGATGATCAAGGGAATGGGTGGCGCGATGGACCTGGTCGCAGGCGTCAAGAAAATCATCGTGGTGATGGAACATGTCGCCAAGGACGGTAGCCCCAAATTCATTCCGGCCTGCACTCTCCCACTGACGGGCAGGAATGTTGTCGACATGGTGATTACCGATCTCGCCGTTTTCCAGCGTCCCGACCATGCTTCGCCTTTCCGCTTGATTGAAATGGCGCCGGGCGTAACTGCGGATGAAGTCGCCGCAAAAACCACGGCGCATTACCTGGCCTGATAGAGAGTGATGCAGATACCGGACTCTGAAACCCAAAAGGGAGCGATGAATAGCATCGAAGCGGCGCTTGTCGCCGAAGAGGCTTCATCGCTCGCGGGCTATCGCGGACCATGCCATTGCTGCGAAGGTGATGGCGTGCATTGGGGTCAGGAAGCCGGCAGAATTTGATGCCTAGCAAACGTATTGTCAAAAACTGGGCTTGGTTTGCGGTTGCCGCCGTTATGCTGCTGATCGTCGGATGGATTGCCAGTTTCGCGATAGAAGAAGGCGATCTTGCCTCTGATTACATCCCTAACATCGCCGAAGTGTCAGCTAAAATCGGTAACCTTCCCGACACGCCAGAGGAATGGGAAGGGCGGATAGATTACCCAGCCTTGGAACAGCAATTGGCCGAATTGTCGCTGCGCCCCGAAATGGCCGGGTTGGCAGTTGCGGTGGTCGAAGATGGCCGGATCAGCTTCGTACGTACCTACGGATTTGCCGATCGCTCGACCGGGGCACTCGTCGGGCAGCAGACGGTATTCCGCTGGGCATCGGTCTCCAAGACGGCGACCGGCATCTTGGCGGCGAAGCTGGTCGATGAAGGCCGGATCAATCTCGACCGGCCAGCCAGCACTTGGCGCAGTTCGCTGCGCTTGCCCGACGACGCGGAAACGCGGATCAGCGTGGGGCAGATAATGTCTCAACAGACGGGTCTTACAAAAAATGCCTATGACGAAAGGCTGGAAGATGGCCAAAATCCGCGCGCATTGCGGGGAAGCCTGGCAGAGGCGCCATTGCAGTGCGAGCCGGGCACCTGCCACACCTACCAGAATATAGCCTTTGACGCCGCAAGCGAGATACTGGCGCGCGCGGCGAAGCAGCCATTTGACGAAGCGGTCCATGATCGCTTCTTCCGGCCGCTCGGCATGGTCAGCGCGCGCTACGGGATGGCGGGTTTGACCAACTCGAGCGATTGGGCCCGTCCGCATAATGGCCAGCATGTCCGCCAACTGAAAGAAGCCTATTGGCGCGTCCCTGCAGCCGCCGGGATTGAAAGCAATATTGTCGATTTCGCGCGCTGGATGCAGGCGATGATGGGTGAATATCCCGATGTGCTGCCCGCGTCGGTGCTCAAAATTGCGCATGCACCGCGCGTGAAGACCGGGCGCCTCTATGGCGGAGATTTGCGACAGGCCAATGGCGATGCTTCCTATGGGCTGGGCTGGCGAAGTTTCAGCTATAACGGCCTTCGGCTCGAAGGCCATTCGGGTGCGGTCGACGGCTATCGCGCAACGATGATATTCGAGCCTGCAACGCGTACGGGTGTCGTTGCGATGTGGAACAGTAATTGGGGTTTCCCCTTCCGTATCCCTTTTGCTGTGATCGACAGCTATCATGATCGCGCGGATTCCAATTGTCTGGATTTGAGCCGCCTGCCATAGGCATGGGCAACATTTCTGGAGGCACGAGATGGATTATGCGCTGATCACCGCAAACCGGAATTATTCGAGTTGGTCACTGCGTCCCTGGCTCCTGATGAAAGGATTGCGGTTGGAATTCGAAGACAGGTTCGAACCCTTTACCAAGCCGAGCAATTACGAAGAATTTCGTGCCTTCTCGCCTACCGGGCAGGTGCCGGTGCTGCTGCACGAAGGCCGCACCATTTATGATTCGATGGGCATCACGCTTTACCTTGCCGACCGGCATGAGGGCGTATGGCCCAAGGATGCCGACGCGCGCGGCTGGGCGCAATGCGCGGCATCGGAAATGCACAGCGGCTTTGCTGCATTGCGTAACGACTGCACGATGAATGTTGGTGTGCGTGTGAAGCCCAAACCGATGTCCGATGCGCTCAAGGCCAATGTCGCGCGCATTCGCGAATTGTGGGAGGAAGGCCTGTCCCGCTTCGGCGGCCCATATCTGGCTGGTCCGGAATTCAGCGCAGCCGATGCCTTTTTCGCGCCTGTGGCCTATCGTGTTCGCACCTATGGCCTCGATGTTGGCAAGAGTCAGGCCTGGGTCGACCATATCCTCGCGCACCCGGCCATGCAGGAGTGGGAAGCTGCTGCGCTCAAAGAAGAATGGCGCGAGATAAGCCATGAGGAAGAGCTGAGGGCTTGTGGGGAGATTATTGCCGATTATCGGTCGGCTTGATTGCTCGCTTTCACGGCATTCGCAAAAAGCGCCCCTTCATCGGGCGCAAAATGCAGGAACAGGCTGGGCTCGATCAATTCCAACTCCATAAGCCGGAATGTTCCCTCGCTATCGCGCACCATATCGACGCGGGCATAGGTCAGGGTTCCACAACCTAGCAGCCGATCGGCAGCGACCATGGCGGTTTCGGCAAGCGCTCTTGCATCGGCTGGCGCATAGATGCTGCGCTCTACCCCGCCAAATTGTTCCTGCACGCGAAAGTCGCCTTGCGCAGGATGCTTGCTGATGGCGTGGCTGTATCGGCCGCCAAAATAGAATAGCGAATACTCGCCGTCATCCGCGATGGCTGGTAGATAGGGCTGCACCAGCATCCGTTTTCCAACCGCATCGGCGGGCAAGGGGTCGGAGGGGCCAATCAGATACGTGCCGTCCGCTCCGCCTGAAATGGGGGGTTTGACGACAAGGCGCGGGCTTTCGAAAATTGCGCGTGCGCTTTCGAGCGCTGCATCGTTCATCGATTCTCGAATCAAGGTGGGCACGGATGCCACGCCAGCTTCGGTCAACTCAGCCAGATAGGCCTTGTCGCTGTTCCAGCGCAGCACCTTGGCGGGATTGGCCAGTGGTAGTGCCTCAGCTTCCAACTTATCGAGCAGCGCAAACCATGCGGTCACGTCGCGTTGGTAACCCCAGGCCAGCAAGGGCAATATAAGGTCGAACTGGGAAAGATCGCCAGGGTCGGTCCACGGCCGAAAGCTTAGATCGGGGCCGAGCAATCGCTCATAATGCGCCTTGGGCAGCGACCAGTTTTCCCAATAATCGTGGGCAGGGGTAAGGATTGCGATGTTGGACATGGCTGGAATTGATCGTCAAACTTTCTCGCCTGCCATCTTCATGACTTCGGCCCATTCCTCTGGCCTGACCTTGCCAACCGAGAGGCGCGACAGGCGGACAAGGTCCATCTCGGCCAGTTTGGGGTTGGCCTTGATCGCCTTCAACGGCACCGGGTTTTTCAGTTTCTTGACCGGCTTCACCTTCACCGCGACAAATTTTCCCTTCTCGTCGGTGGGATCGATAAAGGCTTCCTTGCTGATCTTGATGATCCCGACTGCCTCGACGCCGATATTGCTGTGATAGAAAATGGCGAGGTCGCCCTTTTTCATCGTTTTCATATTGAGCGCGGCAGCGTGGTTGCGCACGCCATCCCACATTCCCTCCTTTTCAGCGACAAGGTCATCCCAACTGTAAACGTCGGGTTCCGACTTCATCAGCCAATATTGCTCGGACATTTTGCTTTCCTTTGATGGCCTTGTTTGATCGGGGTCAATTTCTCTGGCGCGGCCTTTGGTCAAGGGCTATTCGCATGGATATGACTCAAATGCCCGATATTTCGCTGAGCAGCAGCGACACCCAAGCCATATCGAAAGCCTTAGGCGACAGTTTCCGCACCTACGGATTTGCCAAGGTGATTGATCATGGCATCGACCCACACCTTACCAAGGAGGCATGGCGGCTCTCCAAACAACTCTTCGCTCGGCCGACCGAAGAGAAAATGCGCTGGTACGACAAGGATATTGCCGGCCAGCGCGGCTACACGCCGTTCAAGACCGAGATCGCCAAGGGTGCGGACCATCATGACCTGAAGGAATTCTGGCATGTGGGCCGTACGCTTCCGGCTGGTCATCCGCTCGAAGCCGAGATGCTCAAGAATATCTGGCCCGACAGCGTGGCTGGTTTCCGCGACGTGTTCGAGCCGCTTTATGCCGAATTCGACCGGGTTGGCGCCAAGATACTTTCCTACCTCGCCCTTTACCTGGGACTCGAGGCTGACTGGTTTGACGACAAGATCAATGTCGGCAACTCGATCCTGCGGCTGCTTCACTATCCGCCCATCGAGGGCGATACCGAAGGCTGTATCCGCGCCGGTGCGCATGAGGATATCAACCTCATAACGCTTTTGCTGGGCGCGGAGGAATCGGGGCTGCAGATATTGCGGCCCGATGGCACCTGGATGGATGTCTCGCCGCCCGAAGGCGGGCTGTCCCTCAATGTCGGCGATATGCTGCAGCGGCTGTGCAACCATTTCCTGCCCTCGACCACGCACCGCGTGCGCAATCCAATGGGGGAACGGTCAAAGTTCAGCCGCTATTCGATGCCCTTCTTCCTGCACCTCAATTCGGATTATCCGATTGCAACCTTGCCGCAGTGCATCAGCGCGGAAAATCCGAACCGCTATCCCGAGCCAATCCTTGCGGATGATTATCTGAAAGAACGACTGATCGAGATCGGCCTGTTGAAGGCGTAATCAGAATTTACCTTTAGTGAATTCGCTATTTGCGATGGGGGTAGCATGTCGGATGCGGCCCCCATTTGCATTGCAGTCCTTGCGCATAATGAAGCGGCGCGGATCGCGACCTGCCTCAACAGCCTGCCGCTGAACGATCCCGAAGTCGCCATCCATGTGGTCGTCAATGGATCAACCGATGCGACCGCCTCTATCGCCGCTGATATAGCCTCGACGGCTTCGAACGTGCGGGTGCATGTGTTCAAGGAAGGCGGAAAGGCGCGCAGCTGGAACCGATTCTTGTTCGACCAACTTACCGCATTTCATGCAACGCATGTGTTCGTCGATGGCGATGCAGAGATTGTTCCCGGGTCGATCGCGGCGTTGGAGGCAACACTGAAGGCACAGCCGGGGGCCAACGCAGCAGCTGGCCTGCCCATGAACGGACGCAAGATGGCCCATTACCAGCAGGCGATGCGCGCCGAGCATGGCCTGTTCGGCGATCTTTATGCCCTGCGCGGGGATTTCCTGTCGCGAATGAAGGCCGCGAACATCCGCTTGCCCGATGATGTGATT
>NZ_JBHUEL010000003.1:0-50000 GCF_042680825.1 Sphingorhabdus buctiana | reverse complement strand
CTACTCCTTCGTCGAAACGGTCGATGCGATGTTCCCGATGTACCTGATCCGCGCCTTTGGTGGCCTGCTCTATCTTGCTGGCGCCTTGGTGATGACGGTCAACATCTGGAAGACGATCGCCGGCAGCCCGCTGCGCGAAGAACTGCCGATGACCGAAACCCCCCACAATCCTGAAGCGGACCGCCCGGCGGTTGCCGTACCGGCCGAATAAGGAGCAATAAAAATGGCTTTCAGAATCATCGAACATGGCAAGCTGGAACGCAATGTCGCCCTGCTTGGCCTTTTTGCCCTTGTTACCGTCGCAATCGGTGGTCTGGTGCAAATCACGCCGCTCTTCTGGATCGACTCCACGATCGAGAAGGTGGAGGGAATGCGGCCCTACACCCCGCTCGAGCAGGCCGGGCGCAATATCTACGTCCGCGAAGGTTGCTATGTCTGCCACAGCCAGATGGTCCGTCCGTTCCGCGACGAAGTGGAACGTTATGGCCCGTACAGCCTGGCTGCGGAAAGCATGTATGATCACCCCTTCCAATGGGGTTCCAAGCGCACCGGGCCTGACCTGGCGCGTGTAGGCGGTCGCTATTCGGATGAATGGCACCGCGAGCATTTGAAAGATCCGCGCGCTGTGGTGCCGGAATCGATCATGCCACCTTACGCCTTCCTAGCCGATCGCGATCTTGATGTGGGCGATATGAGCAAGCAATTGGCTGCGCTCAGCAATGTGGGCGTTCCTTACAGCAAGGAAGCCATCGCCGAAGCCAACGCCGATCTGGTCGCACAGGCCGATCCCAACGCTGACAGTGCTGGCCTCAAGAAACGCTATGCAAAGGTACAGGTCCGCGATTTTGACGGCAACCCGACGCGGTTGACCGAAATGGATGCGCTGGTCGCTTATCTGCAGATGCTGGGCACGTTGGTCGATCACAAGAAGGCTGCTGCCCAACAGGTACCCAATGCGGAGGTGGCGAAATGAATTACGACACCGCGCGCCATTTTGCCGACAGCTGGGGACTGCTGTTCACGGTGATCCTGTTTCTGGGTCTCGTCGGCTGGACATTCCGCAAAGGGGCAAGCCGCCACCACGAAGACGCGGCCAACATGATTTTCGGGGACGACGACAATGGCTAAGAATCCCGCAGACAATAAACAACGCATCGACCAGCCCACGGGCACGGCCTTTGTCGGCCATGAATGGGATGGAATCGAGGAACTCAATACGCCATTGCCACGCTGGTGGCTGTGGACCTTTTACCTGACGATCGTCTGGTCGCTGGTCTATGTTGTGCTTTATCCGGCTTGGCCGCTGGTCAACAGCGCAACCGAGGGCGTTCTCAAATGGACGAGCCGCGGGCAGTTGGCAGCTGAAATGAAAGCCGCAGAAAGCGATCGTGCACCGCTGGTCAACGCGCTTGCCGCCATTCCGGTAGAGCAGCTGGTTTCCGACCAGAAGCTATATCAGGGTGCCGTTGCAGGTGGATCGGCCGCGTTCAAGGTCCATTGTGTGCAGTGCCACGGCTCGGGCGCAATCGGATCGAAGGGCTATCCAAACCTCAATGATGACGATTGGTTGTGGGGCGGTGATATCGGCGCGATTCATTACACGCTGACGCACGGTATCCGTAACCCCGACCATCCGGAAACCCGCCAGTCACAAATGCCCGCTTTTGATGGCATATTGACGCCAGCGGAGATTTCTTCGGTGGTTTCCCATGTCCAGTCCTTGTCTGGCAAGGCAAAGCCCAATGCTAAGGGTGCAGAGATTTTCGCAAACAATTGCGCATCGTGCCATGGCACCGATGGCAAGGGTCTTCGCGAATTTGGCGCCCCGAACCTTACGGACAATATCTGGCTCTATGGCAGCGACAAGGCGACGTTAACGCAAACGATCAAGCTAAGCCGTCAGGGCGTCATGCCGCGCTGGAACGACAAGCTCGATTCGGTTACAATCAAGATGCTTGCAGCCTATGTCCACTCGCTGGGTGGCGGCGAAGCAACGCCGGCAGCGGCAGCTCCCGCACCGGCAACGATGGAGGCGAAGGCGGCCAATGGCCAACCTTGATGACCTGCTAGGGGCGGACAACCCGCTCTATGAAAAGCGCAAGGGTGTCTACCCCAAAGCGGTCAGCGGATTCTTCCGCCGTTTCAAATGGGCGATCATGGCGATCACCCTGTCGATCTACTACATCACGCCTTGGCTAAGGTGGGATCGGGGGCCGCACGCGCCCAACCAGGCCGTGCTGGTCGATCTCGCCAACCGCCGCTTCTACATGTTCAACATCGAAATCTGGCCGCACGAGTTTTACTATGTGGTCGGATTGCTGGTGATGGCGGGTATTGGCCTGTTCCTCGTCACCAGCGCGGTTGGCCGGGCATGGTGCGGCTATGCCTGCCCACAGACGGTATGGACCGACCTGTTCCAGCATGTCGACCGCTTCGTCGACGGCGATCGCAACGCGCAAATCCGCCTCGAAAAGGCACCATGGGGCCCGGAAAAGATTTTCAAGCGGCTCGCCAAATGGTCGATCTATCTTTTCATCGCCTTCTGGACCGGCGGTGCGTGGATCATGTATTTTGCCGATGCGCCGACCCTCACGGTTGATTTCTGGACCGGCCAGGCAGCACCGGTGGCCTATGCGACCGTTGGCGTTTTGACGGCGACCACCTTCATCTTCGGTGGCTTCATGCGCGAGCAGGTCTGCGTCTATATGTGCCCCTGGCCCCGCATCCAGACGGCGATGATGGATGAAAAATCCCTCATCGTAACCTATCGCGATTGGCGCGGCGAACCCCGTGGTTCGGTGAAGAAGGCCGAGGCGCAACCCGGTGCTTTCGGTGATTGTATTGACTGCAACCAATGTGTTGCGGTTTGCCCGACCGGCATAGATATTCGCGAAGGCCCACAAATCGGCTGCATCACCTGTGCCTTGTGTATCGACGCATGTGACAGCGTGATGGAACAAATTGGTCGTCCGCGCGGCCTGATCGATTATCTCACGCTCGATGATGTCGCGACCGAAAAAGCAGGCGGAACGGCGCATCCGACGCTCAAGACATTGTTCCGTCCGCGCACGATCATCTATTTCGGTATCTGGTCGGCGATCGGCCTTGCCATGCTGTTCACGCTTGGCCAGCGCACCCGCCTTGACCTGACCGTACAGCATGATCGCAACCCGCTTTACGTGCAGCTTTCGGACGGTTCGATCCGCAACAACTACACCGTCAAGGTGCGCAACATGGAAACGCGCCAGCGCAAAGTAGCTTTGGTGATCAAGAATTTCCCGGGAGCGGTTGCTTGGACAACCACGGGTTCGCGTGAAACGGCATCTGACCGGATCGAATTGTCGGTCGCGCCCGATACGGTGCAGAAGGTACGGCTGTTTGTTGTCGCTCCGGCTGAGGGCCCAGCACGTACCGATTTCGACATCCAGGCAGAGGCGCTGACCGGAAATGAAAAAGGCGATAGCGACAGCGTGCGCTTCGAACGCCCGGAGGCAGGACAATGAGCAACCAGACGGCAAAACCCTTCACCGGCTATCACATGGCGGCGATCCTCATCGGATTTTTCGGCATCGTGATCGCGGTGAATATCTATATGGCTAAAGTCGCCGTTGGCACTTTTGGCGGTACCGTGGTCGACAACAGCTATGTCGCCAGCCAGCAATATAATGAATGGCTGGCTGAGGCTGACAAAGAGGCGAAACTGGGATGGACGGTTGCCGCCGCACGCGCAGCCGGAGACAAAGTTCGCCTCATCGTCGACGACAATGGTGCTGCTGGTCTTAATTTCGTTGTTTCGGCCAAGGCGGAACATCCGCTGGGACGTACGCCCGAACGTATGCTGCAATTCGCATCGCAGGGTGATGGCAGCTATGTTTCGCGCGAAGCATTGCCCGCTGGTCGCTGGTTGCTCCGGGTGGAAGTGAAACGCGCAAGTGACCGTTATCGAATGGTGGCAGATATCCAATGAACGCTCCCGCACCCCGCGCATCGATAGCAGCCTTGCCGGAATCGCTGTTTGCCGTGCCTGGCATGCGTTGCGCCGGGTGCATTTCGAAAATCGAGAATGGCTTGGCCCTGGTTCCCGGCATCGCCGCGGCACGGGTCAATTTCACCGCAAAGCGCGTGGCGATCAGCCACCTGCCCGAAACCACCATTCCCGAAATCCAGCGCGCCATTGCCGCTTTGGGATTTGAATCCCAACCTTTGGGCGATGAACTGGCGGGCTTCACCGACGAAAGCAGCCGCGAACTGCTGAAGGCGATGGCGGTGGCCGGCTTTGCCATGATGAACATCATGCTACTGTCGGTTTCGGTATGGTCGGGGGCAAGCGGCGGAACGAAAGACCTGTTCCACTGGCTTTCCGCACTGATCGCATTGCCGACCGTTGCCTATTCGGGCCGGCCGTTTTTCCGCTCGGCATGGAATGCAGTATCGAACCGGCGCACCAATATGGATGTGCCGATTTCAATCGGGGTGATCCTGACGACCGCTTTATCGCTGTTCGAAACCTTTGTCGGCGGCGCGCACGCCTATTTCGATGGTGCGGTCATGCTGCTCTTTTTCCTGCTGACCGGTCGCTGGCTCGACAGCGTCATGCGCGATCGTGCGCGCGATGGCGTTTCAGCATTGCTGAAACACAAGGCCGCCGGTGCACTGGTATTGGCCGAGGATGGCACATCAGCTTGGGTGAATGCCGATGCGTTAAAGCCGGGCATGGTCATGCTCGTCGCAGCAGGCGAACGGCTGGCTGCTGACGGCGTCGTGACCAAAGGAAACTCGCAGTTCGACCTGTCGCTCTTGACCGGGGAATCGCTGCCGGTTGCGGTCGCCGATGGCGATTTGGTGCATGCAGGAACGCTCAATGTCGATGCACCGGTAGAGGTGCGGATTACCGCGGCGGGTGCAGCCACCGCGCTGGCCGACATTGCTCGATTGATGGAGGATGCGGGGCAATCCAAGTCACGCTATGTCCGCATCGCCGACCGTGCCGCACGCTATTACGCACCTGCGGTTCACACTTTGGCGTTGTTGAGCTTTGCCGGCTGGATGCTTGCCGGGGCCGGATGGCACCAATCGCTGCTGATTGCCGTCGCAGTGCTGATCATCACCTGCCCTTGTGCTCTTGGGCTCGCTGTTCCAGCGGCGCAGATTGTGTCCGCTGGCGCGCTGATGAAGAAGGGTATTTTGGTCAAGGATGGTTCTGCGTTGGAGCGTCTGGCCGAGGTCGACCGAGCACTTTTGGACAAGACCGGTACGCTGACCCTTGGCCGTCCCGAACCGACAAACATCGATTCGCTCGACGCGGAAGTGGCACCGGTCGCGCTCGCGCTTGCCCGATCGAGCCGTCACCCTTTGTCGCAGGCTGTGCGCCGTGCCTTGGAAGCAAAAGCGGTTGCTGCGGCGGACATTACTGATGTCCGCGAAATAGCAGGCAAAGGTGTCGAAGCCATTTGGCAGGGCAAGCTGGCGCGGCTGGTCCGGCCGGAAAAAGCACTCTTTGGGGGAGACGTCGGTGCATCGCTCGCGGTTGCGTTCCAGCTGGGCGATGCGCCGGCGACTTTGCTGACATTCGAAGATAGTTTGCGCCCAGAGGCTGCAGCCACGTTGCGGGAACTGAAGGCGCTGGGCATCGAAAGCAGTATTGCGTCGGGCGACCGTGCAGAGGCTGTACAGCCGGTTGCGCGTATACTCGGCCTGACGGCGCAGACCGGAATGCATCCGCAAGACAAGCTCGACACGATTTCGCGTCTGGCCGCCGCAGGGCACAAGGTGTTGATGATCGGAGACGGGTTGAATGATGGACCGGCGCTTGCCGCAGGCCACGCGTCATTGGCACCTGCCTCGGCCAGCGATGCAGGGCAAAATGCCGCCGATGCGGTGTTCATGGGCGATAGCCTTGCCCCTGTTGCCATCGCCATTCGCGCCTCGCGCGCCACGCAGCGGATTGTCCGGCAGAATTTCGCACTGGCAATCGGCTATAATGTGATCGCCGTACCCATGGCGATCATGGGTATGGTGACCCCGCTGATTGCTGCACTCGCCATGTCAGGTTCGTCGGTGATTGTTGTCGCCAACGCTCTGCGCCTCAAGGGGGCGGCAAAGTGACGGGTATCGCCTTCCTCATCCCGATTGCCCTCGGGCTCGGCTTGCTGGGCCTTGGCGCCTTTTTCTGGTCGCTTCGTAGCGGCCAGTTTGAAGATCTGGATGGTGCAGCCTTGCGCATCCTGATTGATGAGGATGCGCCGGTCGATGAATGAGCGTCGGATCAACCCTTTCATTGCCTTGCTGTCTGTCATAGCGCTTTCAATGCCTTTGCCGGCTGCCGCGCAGGCACGCTCGATCCTTGTTTCGAACTGCATGGGCGGAATGGACCGTATCGATATCCCCGCAGATCCCGCAGCACCTTCGGACCATGGTTGCTGCAACAAGGGCTGCCATGCCGCCAATGACCGGCGCAAGAAGAACCAGGACAATCAAGACGATTGCTGCTGAATTCAGCTAGCGCGGTCGCGGCGTTTCGTCCCTGCTCTCACACCAATCAGGCATAAAAAAGAGGCGGGCTCTTGCGAACCCGCCCCCAGAGGGAGGAGCTTGTAATGCGTGGTTAGAGCTTGAAGCCTACGCCTACGCCAAAGACGAACGGATCAATGTCGACACCGACGCGCTGGATGCCAGCAGCTGTTGTGTTCAGACGGGCATTGGTGTCCATCTTGATATATTTGACGTCGAAGTTGAGGAACATCTTCTCGTTGAGGTCGATGTCTATACCTGCCTGTGCGGCCCAGCCAAAGCTGCTGCTCAGATGCACATTGGTTTGGCCGACAGCGGCTTCAAGGCCGGTCGATGCCTTTTCCTTGTAGAACAGCGTCCAGTTCACACCTGCGCCGACATAGGGGCGGACCTTCGCCTCAGGCGCGAAATGATATTGCAGCGTCAGGGTCGGCGGCAGCACCCAGGTCGAAGCCAGCTTGCCAATGCCGCCGGTGGTCCCGGTCGTTCCCGCTACGCTATGCTTGGTTGTCGCAGCGATCAGTTCAACGCCAACATTGTTGGTCAACATGTGGGTGATGTCGACTTCCGGGGCGACTGCATTGTCGACCGAAACCGTTTCAGCCGGAAATGCCGGGGTGATGCCAGTCGAATCTTCGTTCGGCGCAACCACGATACCGCGTACGCGGATGAAGGTGTCGCCGGCTTCGGCCATGGCAGGGGTGGCTGCCATGCCAGCCATCAAAAGGGCGAGGGTAGAAATCGTTTTTATCTTGGTGCTCATGATGTAACTCCCTGTGAGCGTTGGGTTATTGCTTCTTGCAGGTGCTGACCCCGACCAGCGTATAGGCCGGGCACCAGCGGAATAGCCCGGTGATGAGCGGGATTAGTCCCACCCATCCCCAGACGGTTTTCGGCCCGATGAAGACGAGCGAAATCAGGATAAGGCCTGCGACAACGCGCAGGATGCGATCGGTATTTCCAACATTGCGGTTCATGTTTTGCTGGCCTTTCTGCTTGAACTAACGCGACAGCATCAGTGGAACGCGCGATTGCATCGTTAGGTAGCGGGTGACGCCGCCGAGCAACGTTTCGCGCAACCGCGAATGGCCATAGGCACCGATCAGAATGCAGCCCGCGCCGTTATCAAGCGCGAATTGGTGAATGACATCATCAGTGTCACGCACGCCCGGTTTCAGCGTGTGCAATTCGGTGTTGATGCCGTGGCGCGAAAGATATTCGGATGCCGCGGTCTGCGGAAACTCCTCATCCTTGTCGCCGACCGAAACCAGGTGGACCGCTGAGGCCATCTGCAGAGTCGGCAGGGCATGGCGGATCGCCCGCGCAGCCTGTTCGGAAGCGTTCCAGCCGACAACGACCGGTGCTGTCGGATCGACACGATCACAACCCGTCGGAACCACCAGCACAGGGCATCCCGCATGCACAACGACTGCATCAACGATCGGCAACGGGTGCGCGATATCGCCCTTATGCGGCCCGGCCTGACCCAGCACGACCAAGTCGGCGAGCGAGGATGCCGACACCAGCGTTTGCGCGACATCGCCATCAAATGCCTGCCAGTCCCAACGAACATCTTCGTTGGAGAGGCGTTCTTCGACGAGTTTTTGCAAGGCATCCTGTTTCTTGCGCAGTTCTTCGATGAGGATGCTGCTGGTGAACATGCCACCAGCAGGATCGAAGGTCGCATAAGCGCCGTAAGGCGTCACGTGCATGCAAGTAAGATGGGCATCATGCGCGCGGCAAATATCTAGCGCGGCGGTGAGGCGGCCATCGAAGCCGCTATCGTCATGGACGTGAACTAATACAGATTTCAGCATTGCAACTTCCCCTGCAATTCCGTGCGGATGCAGCAAATTTTAGATTCGCTGCGGCGAATGTCCTTGACCAAAGACAAGGAACTTCTTGATTGAGATCAAAGCCAATTCTCCGCGAAATCCCTAGCGTCGCGGCATTATGTGGCCTTATTTCCCGGATCTTTTGGCACGGCCTGTGCCGCGATATACCAGCTATCCGCCGGCCACCTTGTTCACAGAGGAAGTCGGAGCTGAGTCGCAGGCTCGGGCGCTGAACAGCGTAGCTTCCGGAACGCCAATCTCGCTCTATGCGCATATCCCCTACTGCCAGTCGATCTGCTGGTATTGTGGTTGCAACACCGGGGCTGCAGGCCGGACGCAGCGGTTGCATGCCTATCTTGAGGCACTCGAAGCGGAAATGACGCTCGTTGCAAAGTTGCTGGGCGGTCGAGGCCGGCTGCAACGCATTGCCTTTGGTGGCGGCAGCCCCAACGCGATCGAGCCCATTGCTTTTGTTCGGTTGGTCGACCGGCTGGTGACGATGTTTGCAGGCAACAATCCTGACATTTCGGTTGAAATTGATCCGCGCGCCTTCAGCCTTGAATGGGCCATGACACTGGCAGTCGCACAGGTCAGTCGCGTGAGTTTCGGGGTCCAAAGTTTCGATCCGGAAATCCAGGCCGCTATCGGACGCATCCAGCCTGTTGAAATGATCGAAACCTGTATGGCTTCGCTGCGCGCCCGGGGCATCCGTGCGATCAATTTCGATCTGATGTATGGTCTGCCTTACCAGACCAATGAGAGCCTGTTGACCACGCTCGACCATGTTCTGCGTATGCGACCTTCGCGAGTCGCGCTCTTTGGCTATGCCCACTTGCCACATGTTTTCCCGCGGCAGAAGCGTATCGATGGCGCGGCGCTGCCAGGTGTAGAGGCGAGGTTTGAACAAGCGGCGATTGGGTATGAAAGGCTTGTCTCCGATGGCTATGTGCCTATCGGCTTTGATCATTTCGCGCTGCCAGACGATCCGATCGCGATTGCGGCAGCCGAAGGCAAGGTGCGGCGCAACTTTCAAGGCTTCACCGAAGACCAGTCTGATGTGCTGATCGGATTTGGCGCCAGCGCAATCAGCCAGTTTCCGGACGCTATCATACAGAATGAAAAAAATCCAGGAAACTACCGGCAGATAGTTGGTGCACACCAGCTTGCTGGTCGACGCGGCCTGACCCTCAATGGCGAAGACCGTTTGCGTGCAAAACGGATCGAGCAATTGCTTTGCACGGGGCGCGCCGAGGCATCCTGCCTTTCGGACGACATTGCGGCCATGGCATCGCTACGGCAGCTTCTGGAACGCAAGCTTGTTGTTCAGGATGGTAATGACATCGAACTGACCGACGCAGGTCGGCCTTATGCTCGCGTAGTTGCGGCCCTGTTTGATACGACGCTGCCTGCTCTCGGCGCTGGGTCCTTGGCTGCCTGACCTTAATCTGGCGCTTTAACCGCCCAGACCAGGAATTCGACATTGCCTTTGGGGCCGGTAATCGGGCTTTCGGTGAGGCCTGCCACCCGCCAACCAACACTTTCCAGCCATGCCGAAACTTCTGCGCACACCCTTTGATGGACGGCTGAATCGCGGACCACTCCGCCTTTCCCTACCTCGCCCCGGCCTGCCTCGAACTGAGGTTTGATGAGCGCCACGAGCTGCGCCTCGGGCTTGGCGAAAGTCATGGGCCGTTCAAGTACCTTTGACAGGCTGATGAAACTGGCATCGCAGACGATGATGTCGACCGGTTCTTGCACATGCTCCGCTGTCAAAATCCGCGCGCTTGTCTGTTCGTGCACAATGACACGCGGGTCCTGTCTCAATTTCCACGCCAGCTGGTTGGTGCCGCTGTCGACGGCATAAACCTTCGCCGCGCCTTTATTGAGCAAAACGTCGGTGAAACCGCCGGTAGAGGATCCGACGTCGATGGCGACGGAGCCTGTCACGTCGATTCCGAAATGCTCCAACGCATGGGCAAGCTTGATGCCGCCCCGTGAAACCCATGGATGATCCTGCCCCTTTACCGATATCTCGGCATCGTCGGCGACCTGCAACCCCGCCTTGTCTGCTTTCTTGTCACCCAGCATGACATGCCCGGCCATAACCAGTGCCTGCGCGCGCGTCCGGCTCTCGGCGAGGCCGCGTTCGACGAGCAGTTGGTCTATCCGGACTTTCGGTTTGGCCATGATGATTTGGGGCCTAGCCCAAAGCCGGGCGATTGGCCATAAGGGTATCCATGCGGTTAAAGCCATTGATCCTCTTGCCCGTGCTTGCACTTGCGGCCTGCGCTTCACCCAAGCCAGCCCCTGCGCCGCAACCGGCGCCCAAGCCAGCGGCGCCCATGGTCAGCGAAGCGCCAAAGCCTACGCGACCAAGCGGCGAATGGATCGACTGGCCGATTGAACCTGGAACATGGGTTTATCGCACCGATGCCCGCGGATCGATTGCCCTTTTCGGCATTGCGGGTGCAGATGCGACGCTCACCTTGCGTTGCGACAAAGGGCGCTCACGCATCTTTTTGTCGGTTGCGGGAACAGGTTCTGGTGGTTCTATCTTGATCCGGACCAGTTCGACGATGAAATCGCTGCCCGCGTTGCAAGCTTCCACAACCCCGGCATATTACGCTGCTGAAATCATGCCACGTGACCCGATCCTCGATGCCATGGCCTTCAGCCGCGGGCGTTTTGCCGTTGAAGTCAGCGGTTTGCGATCAATGGCCATTCCCAACTGGGCCGAACTGGGCCGGGTAATCGAGGATTGCCGCTGATTGCGGGCAATAAAAAAGGGGCTTTGGATGGCCCCGCGCAAGAGGCAAGATATTTGCCAGAAAATTTTCGAAAAACAAGTCTTGTTTCCAAGATTCGCTTGATTCAAATTTGAGTCGCGGAGGGCAAGCAGATGCAAGACGCAAACAGTTTTCAACAATCGAAAGGAGGTGATCCGATGTCTCATGGTTCAGTTACGAGGTCGGACATTTCCGTTCGGGGGATCGGCTGCTGATATCAGCATGACTACCACTCCCGGCAGCGGCTAGTCCGGCTGCTGACCATGCAAGAAAGGGGTCGCTCCTAAACGGCGCGGCCCCTTTCGCATATCTGCCGCTTGCTTTGTCGAACGGCGCTGGAATCTTTTCGCCACTACCCTACATAGGCCAAACGAAAGTCGAGGCAGATTATGGCATTTCTCAAAGGCGTGTGGCGGTTTCTGGTTGCCCTCAAGGACGGGCTGGCATTGCTATTCCTGCTTGTCTTTTTCGGTTTCCTTTATGCACTTTTGAGCGCTGGCCCCAATCCAGGGGCGGTGCATGATGGTGCCCTGTTGCTTGAACTTGATGGTACGGTATCGGAACAGCCGGCTGCGATCGATCCGGTTGCAGCCCTTCTGTCGCAACGCGCGCCGGTGCGCGAATTCCGCCAGCGGGATATATCGCGCGCACTTGAGCTAGCTGTCAGCGACAATCGGATAAAGGCAGTGGTGCTCGATCTCGATCGCTTCATGGGCGGCGGGCAGGCCAGCCTTGCGGCGATTGCAGAACGGATTGATGCGGTGCGCAAGACGGGCAAGCCGGTCTATGCCTTCGCAACCGGATATACCGATGATGGCTATCAGCTTGCGGCGCATGCGAGCGAAATCTGGCTTGATCCAATGGGCGGCGTTTTGCCTACTGGCCCAGGCGGCTCTCGCCCCTATTTCAAGGGACTGTTCGACCAGTTGGGCATCAAGGCACACATCTATCGCGTCGGCACTTTCAAGAGCGCGGTCGAACCTTATATGCGTGCCGACCAGTCGCCCGAGGCCGAGGCGGCGATGCAGTCGCTTTATGACGAGGTTTGGGCCGAGTGGCGCCGCGATGTCGCCAAGGCCCGACCAAAGGCCAAATTGGACGCCCTACTGGCCGATGCGCCTGCCGCTGTCGAAGCGGCTAAGGGGGATTTGGCGCGATTGGCACTTACCAATGGACTGGTCGACAGGCTGGGTGACCGGGTAGCTTTCGGCAAATATGTCGCCGCCAAGGTAGGCAAAGGCCGTGACGAGTCGGCGGGCTCTTTTGCCGAAACGCGGCCGGATGCATTGCTGGCTGCGCATAGCGCTCCCAGTGCAGGCAGTCCCATCGGCGTTGTTACCATTTCGGGCGAGATCATCGACGGCAAAGGCGGGCCGGGCATTGCCGCAGGCGACAGCGTATCTGAGCTGATCTATAAGGCGCTGCAGGACGATAGCCTCAAGGCCTTGGTCATTCGTGTGGATAGCCCTGGCGGTTCTGTCACCGCCTCCGAAAAAATCAGGCTCGCTATCGCTGAAGCGAAAAAGCGCAAGCTGCCGGTGGTAGTATCGATGGCGAACCTTGCTGCCAGCGGCGGTTACTGGATTTCGATGCCGGCCGATATCATCCTGGCCGAGCCCGAGACGATCACAGGCTCGATCGGCATATTTGGAGTTTTGCCTTCCGGCCGCGAAGCGCTGGGCAAATGGGGTGTGACCACCGATGGCGTGCGCACCACCCCATTATCGGGGGAGCCTGATGTCCTTGGCGGTATCAGTCCGGAATTTGATCGCTTGGCGCAGGCGGTGGTGGAAAAGGGATATCGCGACTTCCTCACCCGTGTTGCCGCATCGCGCAAGAAATCGGTCGAACAGGTCGATGCCGTTGGGCAAGGCCGTGTGTGGGCTGGCGCCACAGCGCGGCAACTGGGTCTGGTGGACAAGATGGGCGGCCTTGACGCCGCCCTTGCCGAAGCGGCCCGCCTTGCAAAACTTGGGAAAGATGATTGGCACCCGCGCTACATCGATCCGCAGCCCGATTTTGCGAGCACATTGCTTGGCGGTTTGATGCCCGAGCCGGCACAAGCGCAAATGCCGACCGATCTCTTTGGCCGTGCAGCTTGGGAGCAGCAAATGCTGTTCGAACAAATGGCTGCCGACCTGCGCATGCTGATGACGGCCAAGGGCGCCCAAGTGCGCTGCCTAGAATGCGCGGCAGTTGCCGGCGTACCTATGGCGGACCGTGATTCCGGGACAGGAAATTGGTTTGATATCCTGCTGACGCGGTTGTTCTAACCGCTGCGGAAGGCGTTGGTAATCGGGTAGCGCCGGTCGCGGCCGAAATTCCGGCTGCCCAGCTTCACGCCAGGCGGTGCCTGGCGGCGTTTATATTCGGCGATGTAAAGCAACCGTTCGATCCGCTCGACCACAGCACGATCGTGGCCACGCGCCGTGACCTCATCGACCGAAAGCTCCTGCTCCACCAACCCGAGCAGGATATCATCGAGCACGGGATATTCGGGCAGGCTGTCGCTGTCTTTCTGGTCAGGCCGCAGTTCGGCGCTGGGGGGACGCGTGATGATGGCGTCAGGCATTACCGCCCCATCTGGCCCGAGGCCGATGCGCGGCTTGTGCTTGTTACGCCAACGCGAAATCGCGAACACCGTCATCTTGTATGCGTCTTTCAGCGGGTTATATCCGCCCGCCATGTCGCCATAGATGGTGGCGTAGCCGACGCTCATCTCGCTCTTGTTGCCGGTGGTCAACAGCATGTGGCCGAACTTGTTCGAGAGCGCCATCAGCGTCACGCCGCGAATGCGCGATTGCACATTCTCTTCGGTAATATCGACCTCGCGGTCGGCAAAGCTGCCTGCCAGCATTTCATCAAAAGCGATCACGGCCGGATTGATCGGGATTGTATCGAGGCGGCAGCCGATCATCTTCGCGCATTCGCTGGCGAGGTCGAGGCTTAACTGCCCTGTGAAGCGGCTGGGGAGCATCACGCACCAGACGCGGTCCGGCCCCAGCGCGTCGGCGGCAATCGCGGCGCAGATGGCGCTGTCGATCCCACCCGAAAGCCCGAGCACGACGCCAGGGAATCGGTTGCGATCAACATAGTCGCGCAGCGCCAGCACCATCGCAGAATAGATGTCTGCCGGATGGTCTTCCCATTCCGCCAGTTCGCCCGCTTCGCATGTCCATCTGCCAGCCTGTTTGCGCCAGCGGGTGATCCGCAGATGCTCCTCCCAATCGGGAAGGTGGTGCGCGGCAACTCCATCTGCATTGAGGACAAAGGAGCAGCCATCGAAAACCAGTTCGTCCTGCCCGCCAATGCGATTGAGGAATATCAGCGGCAGGCCGGTTTCGGCGACGCGTGCGGCAAACACCTGCTCGAGCCGTCTGTCGTCCTTGTCGATTTCATACGGGCTGCCATTGACCGAAATCAGCAATTCGGCGCCCTGCGCCTTGAGGTGTGAACAGACTTTGGGCAGCCAACCATCTTCACAGATTGGCAGGCCAAGCTTGACCCCACGAAATTCCACGGGCTCCGGCAAAGGCCCAGGCTTGAAAATCCGTTTCTCATCGAAAGTGCCATAATTGGGGAGTTCGTGCTTCTTGCGGATCGCGGCGATTTTCCCGCCGTCGAGCAGCGCGACGATATTGTAGAGCGCATCGCCCTCTTGCAGGATCGAGCCGACGAGCATAGCCGGGCCACCATCGGCCGTCGCCTGGGCAAGCCGATCCAACTCGCGCGCAGCGGCTTTCTGGAAGGCAGGCTTCAGAACCAGATCTTCGGCCGGATAGCCAATCAGTTGCTGTTCCGGAAACAGCACCAGGTCGACCGCCCCAGCCTTTGCCCGCCATTCAAGCATGGCATCGGCATTGCCTTTCAGGTCGCCCACACGCTGGTTCAACTGGGCCATGGCGATGATCAGGGTATCGGTCATGCTTTCTTCCCTATTGTCCACAATCGAGGCGGGCAAGGCGATTGTCAGCCTCGGCCTCCTTCGCTAGGGCGACCTCACGATTCTCGAATGCGGCAAAAAGGGGTGGCGCGCATGAAATTGATTACCGGCAATTCGAACCTTCCGCTCGCAAAGGGCATCGCCGATTATCTTGGTCTCCCGCTCACCGATGCCAGCGTCCGTCGCTTTGCCGACAATGAGATTTTCGTCGAAATCCATGAAAATGTCCGCGGTGAGGACATGTTCGTGATCCAGTCGACCAGCCACCCGGCCAACGACAATCTTATGGAATTGCTGATCATGATTGACGCGCTGCGCCGTGCCTCGGCCAAGCGTATCACTGCGGTCATCCCCTATTTCGGCTATGCGCGCCAGGATCGAAAGCCCGGCCCGCGCACCCCGATTTCGGCGAAACTTGTCGCCAACCTGATCACCGAAGCTGGTGCTGACCGCGTGCTGACCGTTGATCTGCACGCCGGGCAGATTCAGGGCTTTTTCGATATCCCGACCGACAATCTTTACGGTGCGCCAGTGATGGCGGCCGACATCCTCGAGCGCCACAATGAAAAAAGCCTGATGGTCGTATCGCCGGACGTTGGTGGTGTGGTGCGCGCACGCGCACTGGCAAAGCGGATCAACGATGCACCGCTGGCAATCGTCGACAAGCGCCGCGAACGCGCCGGTGTGTCCGAAGTGATGAACATCATCGGCGATGTGAAGGATCGTTTCTGCATCCTGATAGACGATATTGCCGACAGCGCGGGAACGCTGTGCAACGCCGCCGACGCGCTCAAGGCGGCCGGTGCTGCCGACGTCGTCGCTTATATTACCCATGGCGTATTGTCTGGTGAGGCAGTCAACCGCGTCAATGCATCGAGCCTGCGCAAATTGGTGATTACCGATTCGATCATGGCGTCCGATGCAGCGCGTGACAGTGCCAAGATCCGCCAACTTCCGATTGCGCCGCTGCTTGGCGAAGCGATCAAGCGTATTGCCGATGAAAGCAGCGTTTCCAGCCTGTTCGACTGACGACATATGACAGCAACAAGACCCTGATAATAATGCTGTCTTGCGCTTTGCCTTTTAGCTTGGCAGGGCTTTTTACATGGTCGGGGCAAGAGAAATCGAATTGGCAGGACGACTCGCCGATGTTGCAGGCGGTGTGATCCGACCCTTTTTTCGTGCAAAGTTCGACCATGAAGCTAAACCCGACGCGACACCTGTAACCGAGGCCGATCGGGCAGCAGAAGCGGCCATTCGTGCTATCCTTGATGTCGATTGCCCGACCGATGCGATCATCGGTGAAGAATATGGCGAAAAGCCGGGAACGTCTGGCCGCAGCTGGATCATCGATCCCATCGACGGCACCGTCAGCTTCATGGCAGGGCGCCCGATATTCGGCACATTGATAGCGCTGCTCGAAGATGGCTGGCCGGTGCTTGGCGTGATTGACCAGTGCATCAGCGGCGAACGCTGGATCGGCGCCACGGGGATGGGCACCACGCTCAATGGCAAGATCGCCTCGACCCGCGCCTGCAAGGAACTGGCAGTGGCATCGCTGGCAACCAGCGGCCCGCAATATTTCAGCCAGCATGATGGCGATCATTTCATGGCGCTTGCCGCACAAACCGCGCACAAACGGATGCTGTTTGGTGGCGATTGCTACAATTACGCGCTGCTCGCTTCAGGCCATATCGACATTGTCGTCGAGGCCGGTCTCAAACTGCACGATTTCGCAGCGCTTGTTCCCGTGGTCGAAGGCGCGGGTGGAATGATGTGCGATTGGAACGGCGAAATGCTTCACGCCGGCTCGGACGGCCATGTGATCGCACTTGGCGATCCCGCGCGTATGGAGGATGTGGTGGAGGCGCTCGCATGCAATCATTGAGCACCGTCGGCGATTACCAGTTCATCATGCCAGCGCCTGAATTGCGGCGATATTTTTCCAGTTACTATTTCTTCGAAATTTCAACCCCCGGTGGGGTTGAGCTTGAGGATTTGCTCTATCCCGAATGGGCAAGCGCGCGGTTCATGCTCGAGGGCAACATCCCCGCGAGCCTTGTGCCTGATCCTGTTGTTCCGGTGCCGGCAGCTTCGATGACCGGCCCAACCAGTCGAGCCTGCCACATTTCCTGCTCGCACGCCCGCATGGCAGGCATCGGCGTTACGCCACTCGGTTGGGCCCGTTTTGTGGGCGCTAGTGCCCATGCCTATGCCAATGCGGTATTCGATGTGACGCGCGAACCGGTGTTCACGCTGTTCGGGAATATCTGGCAGGAGATACAAGGTCTCTCCGATCATCGCGCAATCGCCGAGGTTTTTGACCGCCATTTGCTGGCCGCACTCGGCGCAGATTTGCCGCGTGAAGCCGAAATTGAACGCGTCCACGCGGCAATGGCTGACCCTGAAATTGTTGACGTTGTCCAGCTTTCGGAGCGCGTCGGGCTGAACAGCCAGGCGGTCGAACGACTGTGCCGCCGGGTGTTCGGATTTTCGCCGAAACGGCTGCTACGGCGCCAACGTTTTCTGCGTTCGCTCGCCCCGCGCATGCTTAACCCCGGTCTCAAATGGGTAAAGGTGCTCGACAGCAGTTATCATGACCAGGCGCATTTCAGCCGCGACTTTCGCGATTTCATGGGAATGACGCCCAAGGCATTCCTCGAAATGCCACGACCGATCAGCAAGGCAGCAGTCAGGGCCCGGCTAGAGGCGCTTGGCCAGCCGCTGCAGGTTCTGCAGGGCCCTGCCATTCCGCAAGCCCTTGACGCGGCGTAGTGCCACGGCAATGATTGGCCCTGTGGGGGGCAATTCCAGATGACCGGTATAGATGGCGAAAGTCATACGCGCTTCATCGCACCGCATCCCCGCTTGCAGCCCTATTTGTCGGTCTATTACTTCACTGCGATTGATAGCCAGGATGGGCAACCGGTCAGTGATTGGATGAACCCCGAATGGGCCAGCGTGCGCTTCAGGTATAGCGGCGATACGACCGGCGGATTAGTAGGTGAACCGCTGGTCGATGTTCCCCCGATGCATTTTGTCGGGCCGACGAGCTTAGCGGGGCCGTTCTCTGCGATGCACGCGCGGATTGCGAGCGCCGGGTTCCTTCCAGTCGGGTGGAACATGTTCATCGATCATCCGGCGCATGAATGGGCAGACCGGTTATCGGATGCATCGTTGGTAAAAACGACCATATCGTTCGAAGCGATGATGCAAGCGGCCCAAACTCTTACGACCGTGGAAGAAATGGCTGCGGCCTTTGATGCCCTCTTGCTCGATGCACTCGACAACCGGCCATTGATCGATGCTGTGACCGAAAAACGGATTCGCGCCGCCCATGACGCGCTTCTCGATCCTGAAATTGCCAATGTCGGTCAAATGGCCGACAAACTTGGGCTCTCGATTGCACAGTTGCAGCGGATGTCGCTGCGCATATTCGGCTTTCCCCCCAAATTGCTGCTGCGACGCCAGCGATTTCTGCGGACATTGGCCGTCATCATGCACGACCCGGAAAGCAATTGGTCCGATGCGCTCGACGCGCATTATTATGATCAGGCGCATTTCAACCGCGATTTCCGGCGGTTCTTCAAGATGAGCCCCCGTCAATATCGCCAACATCGCCATCCCATTATCGGGGCCGCTGCACGCGCACGTATCCAGGCGCTTGGCGATCCATTGCAGGCATTGCAAAAGCCGACCGCAGCATCGGCGGGCTGAATTCCCCAAAAGCCTTGCATTTGGCTGCGAATCCCGCTAGGCGCACGCCTTCCGAATGAGCGGGCTGGCTAAAAGGGCTGCCATGTTTGCTCGAAACGGACATCCAAAAGGAGACCGAAATGCCCAAGTTGAAGACCAAGAGCGGTGTCAAAAAGCGTTTCAAGCTTACCGCAACCGGCAAGGTGAAGCACGGCGTAGCCGGCAAGCGCCACCGCCTGATCAGCCACAATGGCAAATATATCCGCCAAAACCGCGGCACCGACGTGATTTCGGATGCCGACGCCAAGGTCATCAAGGCCTGGGCGCCCTACGGTTTGAAATAAGGAGCGCTGAGATATGGCACGCGTCAAACGGGGTGTAACCACCCGCGCCAAGCACAAGAACATCTTGGAGCAGGCAAAAGGCTTTTATGGCCGCCGCAAGAATACCATCCGCATTGCCCGCCAGGCTGTCGAAAAGGCCGGCCAATATGCGTATCGCGACCGCAAGGTTAAGAAGCGGAATTTCCGCGCTCTCTGGATCCAGCGCATCAACGCTGCTGTCCGCGTCGAAGGCCTGACCTATGGCCAGTTCATGCACGGGCTTAAGCTCGCCGGTGTCGACCTTGACCGCAAGGTCCTTGCCGACCTCGCGATGAACGAAGGCGCGGTGTTTAGCAGCATCGTTGCGCAGGCGAAGGCGGCGCTGCCGAAAGCAGCTTAAGCCAGTCCCTTC
This sequence comes from Sphingorhabdus buctiana, assembly GCF_042680825.1. NCBI lineage: Bacteria > Pseudomonadati > Pseudomonadota > Alphaproteobacteria > Sphingomonadales > Sphingorhabdaceae > Sphingorhabdus > Sphingorhabdus buctiana. The sequence continues at coordinate 30,495 of NZ_JBHUEL010000003.1, read as the reverse complement.
GAGTAATGCGCAAATGGGCGTGAGCGGCACTTGCCGTTCGCGCCCATTTGCTTATCAGGCGAACCGATATGAGCGATATAGCAACACTCCAGAACCAGATCCTCGCCGCTATCGATGCGGCCGACACTCCAGACACGCTTGAAGCCGTTCGCATCGATGCGCTTGGCAAGCAGGGCAGCGTTTCCGCGCTGCTCAAATCGCTTGGCCAGATGTCGCCAGAAGAACGGCAGCAGCAAGGCCCGGTGATCAACGGCCTGCGTGAGGCGGTAACCAATGGCATCGCCGCCAAAAAGGCTGCTCTCGAAACCGCAATCCTCAACCAACGGCTTGCGACCGAACGCCTCGACATGACGCTGCCCGCGCCGGAAAGCCCGCGCGGCACCGTGCATCCGGTGAGCCAGGTGATGGATGAACTGGCGGAAATCTTCGCCGATATGGGCTTTGCCGTTGCCGAAGGGCCAGAGATCGAAGACGATTGGCACAATTTCAGCGCGCTCAACATTCCCGAAACGCATCCCGCACGTGCGATGCACGATACCTTTTACTTCCCCGACCAGATGGAGCGGGATGGTAGGAAGATGCTGCTGCGCACGCACACCTCACCGGTGCAAATCCGCACGATGACAAGCCAGGAACCGCCGATCCGCATCATCGCGCCGGGCCGGGTCTATCGGTCGGATAGCGACGCCACCCACACGCCGATGTTCCACCAGGTCGAAGGCCTTGTGATCGACAAGGGAATTCATCTTGGGCACCTCAAATGGACGCTCGAAACCTTCCTGCGCGCCTATTTTGAAAATGACGATGTCACGCTGCGCTTGAGGCCGAGCTATTTCCCGTTCACCGAACCATCGGTAGAGGTCGATGTCGGCTTCAGCTGGGTAAAGGGCAAGCGCGTGCTTGGCGGAACCGAGAACTGGATGGAACTGCTCGGCAGCGGCATGGTCCACCCCAAGGTGCTGCGCAATTGCGGCATTGATCCGGATGTCTATTCGGGTTTTGCCTTCGGTGTCGGTGTCGACCGGTTGGCGATGCTCAAATATGGCATGGACGATCTGCGTGCCTTCTTTGACGGTGATAATCGCTGGCTCCAGCATTACGGGTTCAACGCCCTCGATGTACCCACGCTCAGCGGGGGAGTAGGCGCATGAAATTCTCGCTCAGCTGGCTGAAAAGCCATCTCGACACCGATGCAGATATCCATGCGGTATCCGATTGCCTCAACCGCATCGGCCTTGAAGTCGAAGGCATCGAAAATCCGGCCGAAAAGCTTTCGGCGTTCCGCATCGCCAAGGTACTCAGCGCGGCTCCACACCCGCAGGCAGACAAGCTGCAGGTGCTGTCGGTCGATGCCGGCAGCGGCCCGATGCAGGTCGTCTGCGGCGCACCCAATGCGCGCGCTGGATTGGTCGGCGTGTTTGGCATGCCGGGTGCAGTGGTGCCCGCCAATGGTATGGTGCTCAAAGTGGCCGCGATCCGCGGGGTCGAATCGAACGGCATGATGTGTTCGGTCGCCGAACTTGAACTTGGCGACGATCATGACGGCATCATCGAACTTCCCGCCGATGCGCCTGTGGGCCAAGTGTATGCCGATTGGGCAGGTCTAGATGATCCGGTGATCGAAGTTTCGGTTACCCCCAACCGGCAGGATTGCATGGGCGTGCGCGGCATTGCCCGCGATCTAGCGGCTGCAGGCCTAGGCACTCTTAAACCACTCGAAGTGCCATCGATCACGCCCGCATTTGCATGCCCTACCGAAATCCGCACCGATGATGCCGAGGGCTGCCCGGCCTTTTATGGCCGTGTGATCAAGGGTGTCCGCAACGGTGCTTCGCCCGACTGGATGCAGGCGCGACTGAAATTTGCAGGGCAGCGCCCGATTTCGGCGTTGGTCGATATCACCAACTATGTGATGCTCGATCATGGTCGCCCGAGCCATGCCTATGATCTTGCGAAGCTGACTGGTGCAGTGTTCGCCCGTCGCGCGCAGGACGGCGAGACGGTTACCGCGCTCAATGGCAAGGACTATGTGCTCAATGCAGAGATGACGGTGATTGCCGATGAGGCAGGCGTGCACGACATTGCCGGCATCATGGGTGGGGAACATTCGGGCTGTTCGGAAACGACGACCGACATGCTTTTGGAAGTCGCCTATTTCACGCCCGAACGGATTGCCAAAACCGGTCAGGCGCTGGCGCTGACTTCGGACGCGCGCAGCCGTTTTGAACGTGGTGTAGACCCGGCATTCCTCGACGACGCGGTCGAAATCATTACCCGACTGGTCCTCGATATTTGCGGTGGTGAGGCGTCGGATATCGTCCGTGCCGGGCAACCGCCGGTTGATCGCAAGACGCTGGCTTACGATACATCCCGCTGTGCAACATTGGGCGGTATCGACGTGCCGGCGGAGCAGCAGAAAGCTATCCTCGAATCGCTTGGCTTCGAGGTGGCTGCCGACTGGACCGTGACCGTACCCACATGGCGCCGTGATATCGATGGGCCTGCCGATCTGGTTGAGGAAGTTGTTCGTATCGTCGGCCTCGACAATATCGTGTCGGTACCTCTGCCGCGCGCAGATGGTGTGGCAAAGCCCACTGCAACCGCACAGCAAGGGATTGAGCGCAAGGTTCGTCGCGCGGCTGCGGCACGTGGCCTCAACGAAGCGATCAACTGGTCCTTCCTTCCCGAAAAGGAAGCGGCAGCATTTGGTGGAGGTACCTGGAGCCTTGCCAATCCGATCAGCGAAGACATGAAGGTCATGCGGCCCTCGCTCCTTCCCGGATTACTTTCGGCCACCCGCCGCAATATGGATCGGGGTGCTTCCTCGGTGCGCTTGTTTGAAATCGGCAGGCGCTATCTCTCAGATAGCGAACGGTTGACGGCAGGTATTGTGCTTGCGGGTGATAAATCGCAGCGCAGCTGGGCGAGCGGCAAGGCGGCAAAGTTTGACGCCTATGATGCCAAGGCTGAAGTTATCGCCTTGCTCGCTGCGGCTGGTGTTGCGACCGACGGCCTGATGGTGATGGGCGAAGCCGGCGATCATTACCATCCCGGCCAATCGGCTACGCTGCGAATGGGGCCCAAGAATATCCTCGCCGCATTCGGTGCGCTGCACCCCGCCACTGCCAAGGCCTTTGACCTTGATGGGACGGTGATTGCGGCCGAAATCTTCCTCGATGCGATCCCGGCGAAAAAGGGTGCTGGCTTCATGCGCCCCGCTTACTCACCGCCCGCCTTGCAGGCAGTGACCCGCGACTTCGCCTTCCTCGTTCCCGAACAACTCGCGGCGGGCGATCTCGTCCGCGCGGTCAAAGGGTGCGACAAGGAAAATATTGTCGCGGTTCGGCTGTTCGATCGCTTTGCCGGCCAAGGTGTGCCGGAAGGGCAGGTCAGCCTTGCGATTGAGGTGACATTGCAGCCAGACGAGAAAAGCTACACCGACGAGGATTTGAAAGCGATCAGCGATCGTGTGGTGGCAGCGGCGGCCAAACAAGGAGCAAGTTTGCGCGGTTGACGCAGCGCAACTTGTTACTTGCCTGCTGGCACATTCTCATGCTGTTAAAGGCGTTTAGATGGCTACAGCCATGATCGCTTTTGATGGAGTTCGGGTGCGTGCGAAAAACGTCGCTGAAGAATCTGGTAATCATCCTCGCCGCTGGCGCCACTGCTTGCGGGGGAGGCGGTAGTTCGGGTGGTGGAACTGTTGTCGCCCCGCCGACAAGTGCGACTCCACCCCCTTCACCGCCTTCATCCACTGCATGCAGCCTGCGCAACCGTCAGGATTTTGCCTTTTCCGTCCTCAACGAATGGTATCTGTTTCCCGAAACGCTGCCCTCGTCGCTTGATCCTTCGCCTTATTCCACCGTTGGTGCTTATATCGACGCGTTGACTGCAACGGCGCGTTCGCAGGGCCGTGATCGCTATTTCACTTATATCACCTCGATTGCGGAGGAGAATGCCTTCTTCTCTTCCGGTGCGACGGCTGGCTTTGGGGTGCGTTTCGCCTTTCAGGGTTCACGATTGTTCGTGATCGAATCTTTCGAAAATGCACCAGCACTGACCGCTGGAATTGACCGCGGAACCGAAATCCTTGCGATTGGTACGTCGGAAACCAACTTGGTTCCGGTTAGCGACATCATCGCAACTCAGGGGTCTGCCGGGATCAGCAGTGCGCTCGGCCCGAATACGGTCGGAACGACTCGAGTGCTGCGCATTTCCAACGCGGCCGGAACGCGCAATGTTACCATTTCGAAGGCCGATTATAACATAGACCCGCTTTCATCGCGCTATGGGGTGAAAGTCATCAGTGATGGCGGTCGCCAGGTTGGCTATATCAACATGCGCACTTTCATCTCTACCGCTGATAACCAATTGCGCACCGCCTTTGCCGATTTCCGCGCGCAAGGGATTACCAACATCGTTATCGATTTTCGTTACAATGGTGGTGGCTTGGTCTCGACCGCGGAATTGATGGGTGACCTTTTGGGTGGAAACCGAAGCACCAGCGACATTTTCTCGATCACCCGATTCCGGACTTCGAAGGCGTCGAATAATGAAACCCGCCGCTTCGCGCCGCAATCCCAATCGGTATCGCCGGTCAAGATCGCCTTCATCACCACCGGAGCCACAGCATCGGCAAGCGAATTGGTGATGAACAGCTTCATTCCCTATTTGGGCGTGAATGCCGCCCTTATCGGCAGCAACACCTTTGGCAAACCAGTTGGCCAAATCGCGGTTGATCAGTCCGCATGCGATGATCGCATCCGTGTTGTGGCGTTCGCGAAGGACAATTCGGCTGGACAGGGCGATTATTATTCGGGCCTTGCGAGCAATATGCGCACGACATGTGCAGCACCGGATGACATAGGGCGGCCGCTGGGCGATCCGGCAGAGGCTTCGCTCCGCTCCGCGCTCGATTTCATTGCAGGTCGATCATGCACGCCGGTAACCGCAGGGCAAAGCCCGCAGGCGGACGGGCAAAGGACTGATCGCCGAGTAGTGCCCTTACCCAAGGAACCCAATACGGCCCAACGCGAGGTGCCTGGGCTCTTCTGAATTGGGAAATAAGAAAGGCCGGGGCGTGAACCCCGGCCTTTCCGTTTCACTCCTGGGAGAGGGTAGGAGCGTAAAATCAGAAGCGATATTCAAGGCTGACGGTCGCCGTGCGCGGCGGGCCGTAGAAGCCGATGATCGAGTTGCCGAACAAGGCGCCCGGGAAGTTGTAACCACCAACCCGATAGCGCTCGTTAGTCAGGTTCCGCAGGTTCAATGACAGCTTGAACTTGTCATTACCCGAGGTCCATCCAGCCGAGGCATCGACCAGGAAGTAACCATCCGGATCAAGCGCCGGGGTCGCGATTTCAAACATATAGGCATCGCTGCGCATCGAAACCGCCGGCGTGAACGAGAAGGTTCCGCCGAACAGGTCAGCCGAAGCGGTCGCCGAAACGCTTGCCGTCCACTTTGGCGTGTTCTGGAAGAAGCGCTGATCCGCAACGTCGACCGGCGTGGTGCCGCCCGCGATGAAGGTCAGGAATTCCTTGTAATCCGCATTGGTGTAACCAAGCGCCGCATTCATCGAGAAATAGGGCGAAGGCACCGCACGCAGTTCCAGTTCGGCGCCCCAGATATCCCCGCGACCGGCATTGTCGACGAAGCTGGCGATGCCACCGGTTACGATATTGGGCACCTGGATGGTGACCTGCTGGTTCTTGTATTTGGATTTGAACAACGCAACATTGGTGAACAGCTTGCGGTCAAGGAATGCACCCTTGAAACCGACTTCATAGCTGTCGATCGTTTCGGGTTCATAACCATTGACGGTGGTTGGCGTGAACACCGCGTCGCCGCGCATGTCGAAACCACCCGATTTGAAGCCCTTGCCATAGGATGCATAAAGATTGGCATCTTCGTTAGGCTGATAGCTGATCGAGACTCGCGGCGTCAGCTTTTCGAAGCTGCGGTCGTTGGTGTAATCGGTGCGGATCAGACCCGGAACCGCTGCAGCATTGCCGAACAGCGGGCTACGAATGCCGGTATAGTTGCGGCGGAACACGGTGCCGGTTTTATCGTCCTTGGTGTAGCGGAGGCCGCCCGAAATTTTGAGCTGCTCGGTTACATCAAAGCTGACATCGGCAAATGCCGCATAGCTCTTGGTCTTGACCGTACCCGAGGTGAGGGTGGTGGTGTTCAACGCACCCAAGACCGTATCGAAAGCGCCGCTTGCACGGGCATCGAGATAATAGAGACCGGCAACGCCCTGGAAGCGGTCGCCGTCGAACAGCAACTGCAGTTCCTGTGTGAACTGGCGGTCATCGTAGAATGCGGGAACGTCGAGCACGGGCCCCGGCGTGTTATCGAAATCGATGACGGTGTCGGTATGGCCATCACGATAAGCCGAAATCGACTTGAAGGTCAGAGTGTCGGAAAGACCGAACTCGGCGGTCAATGATAGGCCCTGCGTTTCGACCTTGTTGTCATCGCCAATGCCGGCGCGGGTATCATAGACACTCGCGGTCGGTTCGAACGCTGCGACGCCACCATTGCCGACGAGGCGTGTGCCGTGGCGCGGGTTCGATTTGTCGATGATCTTGTCGGCAGCAACGCGGATGAAGACCGTATCCGAAGGTGCGAATTCGGCCGAGATGCGACCGGCAAGAACATCCTTGTTATAGTGCTCTGCGCCCGTGTTCAGGTTTTCGCCAAAACCATCGCGCTGGTACCAGGCAACTGCACCGCCGATCGAGAAGGTATCGCCGAGGGGAATGGTGATCTGTCCGACCAGGTCTACCTGGTTGTACGAACCATAAGCTGCACGGACCTTGCCGCTGAATTCATTGCCGAGGCGGTTGGTGACATATTTGACGGCGCCACCAATGGTGTTGCGGCCGTAGAGCGTGCCCTGCGGGCCGCGCAATATTTCAACCCGCGAAACGTCAAAGATGTCGAGCACCGCACCTTGGGGACGCGCAACATAGACATCGTCGACATACAGGCCGACGCCGGGCTCAAAGCCCCACAGCGGATCCTGTTGGCCGACGCCGCGAATGAAACCGATGAGGGTGGAGTTCGAACCGCGCGCGATCTGCAGCGTCATGTTCGGTGCCTTGTCTTGCAAGGCAGTGATATCGACAGCGCCTTGCGCAGCGAGTGTATCGCCCGAAATTGCGGTGACCGAAATCGGAACGTCGATCAGGCTTTCTTCGCGGCGGCGGGCGGTGACGATGATTTCGCCGCTTGCATCGGCTTCTTCGGCGGCTGCTTCATCCTGCGCCCAAACCGGAGCGGCAATGGCCGTAACGGAGCCAAGCGCTATCCCCGACATCAGAACTGCGCGTGTAAACGATTGGAATTTCATAAAATCCTCTCTTCCATGCATTCGAATATGCGGCTGCCCCGCTATTTTCTGCTTGCTCCATACTGAAAGTTGAACCATCTTTCAACTTTAACGAGAGGAATTTTGCAAATGGTCGCCATGCGTGGCATGGATGCAACAATGACGGGGGAAGACAAGGCACCGCGCACTGAACGCGGTCGTCGCACTTTGCGTGCGCTGCTTGATGCTGCGCGTGCGGAATTCGGGGAAAAAGGGTTTCACGATAGTTCGGTCGTCAGCATCACCAGCCGCGCCGGCGTCGCGCTCGGCAGTTTCTATACCTATTTCGATTCGAAGGAATCGCTGTTCCGAGCGCTGGTGAAAGACATGTCGGGGCAGGTGCGCGACCATGTTGCACCTGTGTTACCCGGCGTAGGCGACCAGATCGATGCCGAAGGCCGCGCGCTCGCCGCTTTCCTGTTGTTCGCGCGGCAGCATAAGGAAATCTATCGGATTATCGATGAGGCTGAATTCGTCGCTCCCGATGCCTGGAAGGCGCATTATGGCACGACTGTCGAACGTATCCTTGAACGTTTGAAGGCTGCCGAAACGCGCGGCGAACTATCAGGTCCGATCGATGAGGCGCATGCATGGGCGATCATGGGGATGAACGTTTTCCTCGGCCTTCGCTATGGTGTCTTGGGGGAAGAACGTGCGGTTGAAGACATTGCCGAGGTCGTAAACCGGATGTTGCGCAAGGGACTGGGCTAGACCCCCATCGTCATCCCCGCTATGCGCCGCGGCCATGACCACTGCACCTTGGGCCACCCGCCGTACCTTTGCGATTATTTCGCACCCTGACGCGGGTAAAACGACGTTGACTGAAAAACTGCTGCTTCAAGGCGGCGCAATCCACTTGGCTGGTGAAGTCAAGGCGCGCGGTGCCGCGCGTCGCGCGCGTTCGGACTGGATGAAGATCGAGCAGCAGCGCGGCATCTCGGTCACCAGCTCGGTGATGACGTTTGAGAAAGACGGGATTGTCTTCAACCTGCTAGATACGCCCGGTCACGAGGACTTTTCCGAAGACACTTACCGAACGCTGACCGCGGTCGATTCCGCGATCATGGTGATTGACGCGGCCAAGGGTATCGAACCGCAAACGTTGAAGCTGTTCGAGGTCTGCCGTCTCCGGTCGGTGCCGATCATCACTTTCGTCAACAAGGTCGATCGCGAGGGCCGCCCCTGTTTCGAGATACTCGACGAGGTTGCTGACAAGCTTGCGCTCGATGTCTGCCCGATGAGCTGGCCCGTGGGCATGGGCGGCACCTTTGAAGGGATACTCGATTTCGCCACCGGCGGCGTATCCCGCCCCGAAGGCGACAGCCGCGAATTTCTCGGCACGATTGACGCAAACCCGACATTGCCTGCCGAAGTCGCCGAAGAAGTCGAACTGGCGCAGGCAGGCTATCCCGAATTTGATCTGGAGGCCTATCGGCACGGTGACCTGACCCCGGTCTATTTCGGCTCCGCACTCAAGAATTTCGGTGTCAGCGAGCTGATCGATGCGATTGCCAAATTCGCGCCGCCACCGCGCCCGCAACCAAGCGAAGCGGGCGAGATTTCGCCGGACAATGGCGAAGTCACCGGTTTCATCTTCAAGGTGCAGGCCAATATGGACCCTCAGCACCGCGATCGTATCGCCTTCATGCGACTGTGTTCGGGCACCTTCAAACGTGGGATGAAGCTGACGCCTTCGGGCCTTGGCAAGCCGGTCGCGATTCATTCGCCCATCCTGTTCTTTGCGCAAGACCGCGAGATTGCCGATACGGCTGAACCCGGCGACATCATCGGCATTCCTAACCATGGAACGCTGCGCGTCGGCGATACGCTGAGCGAGAAAAACGGCGTGCGCTTCACCGGCCTACCCAACTTCGCGCCGGAAATCCTGCGCCGCGTGGTGCTGCGCGATCCGACCAAGACCAAGCAGCTGCGCAAGGCGCTCGATGACCTGTCCGAAGAGGGCGTGATCCAGGTTTTCTATCCGGAGATCGGTTCAAACTGGGTGGTTGGCGTTGTCGGCCAGCTCCAGCTCGACGTCCTGATTTCGCGGCTCGAGGCTGAGTATAAGGTTGATGCCTTCCTCGAGCCTGCACCCTATGATACCGCCCGCTGGCTGATTGGCAGCGATACCGCGCTCAAGGCGTTTGCCCAGTTCAACGGCGGCAACATGGCGAAAGACCGTGACCGCAACCCGGTCTTCATGGCCCGCTCGTCATGGGATGTCGGCTACCAACAGGAAAAAAATCCCGATCTGACTTTCAGCGCCACCAAGGAACGTTAAGCCGCAGGCCTTACCTCTACCGGCACGCCTGAAAAGGCGGCATTACCCGAAAGCGGATCGAGCGCATCCTCTTCGGTCAGATCGTTGATGCTCGCGCCGGCATGCGCCTGCGCCACGGCCATCGAAACGCCGGGCAGGTTGTGGCCCCAGCCATGCGGGATCGATACCGTGCCGGGCATCATGTCGTCGGTCACCTCGACCGGCAGCTTGATCGCGCCGCTTTTTGACGAGACTTCTGCCAGCGACCCATCGCCAAGATTGCGCGCGCGGGCATCGTCGGGATGGATCATCAGCGTGCAGCGCTCGGGCCCTTTCACAAGCCGCGGGCTGTTGTGTAGCCAACTGTTGTTCGACCGCACATGGCGCCGCCCTATCAGCCGCAGGCGATCGTCATTTTGATGCGCGAATGTCGCATGGAGCCGATCGAGATCGGCTACTAACGTTGCGGGCGCGCAGTCGATCCTCTTGGTCGGCGTCCGCAGCCGTGCCGGAAGGCGCCCTGCCTGCAATGGTCCAAAGTCCTTGCCACTCGGCTCCGCTTCGACCTCTGCCAGCGATACGCCATAGGGGCCGGCTTTCAGAAGATTGTCGAGCAATTCGCGTGGGGTGGCCCGTTCGATCGGCACGCCCGATATCGCTTCGGCCAGCTTGCGTAATATCTGCCAATCCTGCAGCGTCTCTTCCTCCGCCTCAAACAGCGGTTTCGAGAATTTTCCGAAATTGCGGATTGCAATGGGCAGCAGGAACAGGCCGTAATGCTCGCGCTCCAACGGCCCTGCTGGGGGCAGGATATAATGCGCGCGGCGGCTGGTGGCGTTGCGGTACATGTCGATCGAGACCATCAGGTCGAGGCTTTCGAGCGCCGCATCGAGCCGCCGGCCATTGGGCGTTGAAAGCACCGGATTGCCAGCGACAACGAACAGCGCCCTGATCTGGCCTTCGCCCGGCGTTTCGATTTCCTCGGCCAGCGTGGCAGCCGGAAATTCGCCCATCACTAGCGGATGGCCCGATACGCGCGAGTGGCGACGCCCGATCGAACCCGGCCCGGCCATCTCGACGGTATCAACCAGCGGTGTTGGGAAAAGGAGCCCGCCTTCTCGGTCCAACTGCCCAGAGGCGATGTTGATGAGTGCAATCAGCCAGGCATTCAATGTACCAAAGCCCTGCGTAGCTGCACCGATACGGCCGTAAAGTGCCGCGGGCCCGCTCACCATGCGATCGGCGAGCCATTGGATGTCGCTAACCGTTACGCCGCTTTGCGCAGCGCAGGTCTCACTGTCAAAGCCCGAAATCGCTTCGGAAACCGCATTCAGATTGTCGATATAATCGGGAAGCGCAGGGCGCTGTGGATGCGCGAGCACTGCCTTCAGCAATGCCACCAGCAACAACCCGTCGGTTGCCGGGCGGATGAACAAGTGGCGATCTGCAATCTTCGCGGTTTCCGTTCGCCGCGGATCGATCACCACCAATTGCCCGCCGCGCTTTTGTAGCGCTTTCGCCCGGTTGCGGAAATCGGGGACGGTCCAGACGCTGCCATTCGATGCCATCGGGTTGCCGCCCAATATGATCATCGTTTCGGTGCGGTCGATATCGGGCACGCCCCACAGCCCCGAATGGCCGAAAAGCGCGAGGTTGGCGACCATGTGCGGCATTTGGTCGACGGTGCTCGCCGAATAGATGTTCTTGAGACCCAGCGCTTTCTTGAGCTCGCCCGACACTAGCGAATTGGCATAGCTGTGGGCATTGGGGTTGCCGATATACATAGCCGCACCGCCGGGATCGCGCGCAAGGATTTCGCGGGTACGCTCGCCAATTTCGGCAAAGGCCTGTTCCCAGCCGATTTCTTCCCAATTGTCGCCATTGCGTTTCAACGGTTTGCGCAGCCGGTCCGGATCATTTTGCAGATCGGCCAGCGCAGTCGCCTTGGGGCAGATATGCCCGCGCGAGAGCGCATTATCGGGATCGCCCTTGATCGAAATGATGTCGCGTCCCTCGGCGGTGACGATGATCCCGCAATTGGCTTCGCATATGCTGCAAGTGCGATGATGGGTTATGGGCATGGTCGACTCTCTCCTCGACAGGCACGCTATAGCGTTTGTGAGGGGATGCAAGGTTTTGGAGCGGTGCTTGACGACCGCATTGGCATACCGCAAATCCTCTCCAAAGGGAGAGATTCATGACCGACCACATCCTCGTCATCGACGAAGGCACCACTTCAACACGGGCGATGCTGTTTGCGAAGGACGGCACATGTCTTGGCAGTGCGCAGCGTCCTCTGACGCAGCATTATCCGGCGCCCGGTCTTGTCGAGCATGATGCCGCCGAAATCTGGGGTCTTACGCTCGAATGCGCGCGCGAGATGGTGGCACAGGCTGGCGGGGCGCATGCCATTGCCGGCATTGGCATCACCAACCAGCGGGAGACGGTGGTCTTCTGGGATAGGCGCACTGGCGAGCCACTGGCGCGCGCGATCGTCTGGCAGGACCGGCGCACCGCTGACATGTGTGAGGCACTGAAGGCGGCGGGCAACGAACCGGATGTGCAAGCCAAGACCGGACTGCTGCTCGATCCCTATTTCTCCGGATCGAAGATCGGCTGGGCGCTCAAGAATTGGCCGCAGTTGAAGGAGGCTGGGGACAACCTCGCGGTCGGGACGATCGAAAGCTATCTTGTCTATCGCCTGACTGGCGGCAAGGTGCATGTCTCCGATGCCAGCAATGCCAGCCGCACCGCGCTGATGGCAATCGGCAGCGGCGATTGGGATGATGGCCTGCTCAGCCTGTTCGGCGTGCCGCGCTCGATCCTACCCGAAATCTGCGACAGCGCGGGACAATTGGGGATGACGGAAGCCAGCTTGTTTGGCGCACCCATTGCAATCACCGGAATGGCGGGGGACCAGCAGGCGGCGCTGATCGGACAAAGCTGCCTCGAACCCGGACAGACCAAGGCAACCTTCGGCACTGGCGCATTCGTGCTCACCCAGACCGGGCGGACCTTGCCCAAATCGACCAACCGCCTGCTGGCAACGGTAGCCTGGCAATTGGGCGGGGAGCGGCATTATGCGCTCGAAGGCTCAGTCTTTGTTGCTGGCAGTTTGATCCAGTGGCTGCGCGATGACCTTGGCCTGATCGACGCCTCGCCCGACACCGAACCGCTCGCACGCAGCGTAGAGGATAATGGCGGGGTCTATCTTGTCCCGGCACTTTCCGGCCTCGGTGCGCCGCATTGGCAACCGAGCGCACGCGCCGCGATCCACGGGCTGACCTTTGCCGCCAAAAAGGCACATGTCGCGCGCGCCGCGTTGGAGGCGATGGCGCACCAGACCCACGACCTCAAAACCGCCTTTGCCGCCGACGGTGCGGACTGGGCCGAACTTCGCGTCGATGGCGGCATGGTGTCAAACGGCTGGATGGTACAGGATCTGGCGGACATTTTGGCCGTCGAGGTAGAGCGTCCGGACTTTGTCGAAACCACGGCCTTGGGCGCTGCGATGCTGGCGGGTGTAGGTGCAGGGCTGTACAGCTCGCTTGCTGATGCTTCGGTGATGCGCGGCAAGGTCGGGCGGTTCAGCCCGGCAATGGACACCAAAGCGCGAGAAGCTCGACTGGCAGGATGGAAGGATGCGTTGGGGCGGGTGCTCGCCTAACGCCCCATCTTCTTCGCGCGCCGCCGTTGCACACTCGATCCAATCCCCATCGCCTCACGATATTTGGCAACGGTGCGACGGGCGATGTCGAAACCTTTTTCCTTGAGCATGTCGACCAGCGTGTCGTCGGACAAAATGTCATCGGGAGCCTCTGCGTCGATCAGGGCCTTGATCGCGGCCTTGACGGCCTCTGCCGATGCACCATCGCCGTCGGCTGAACCGACCCCGCTGGAGAAGAAATATTTCAGGTCGAATAGTCCGCGTGAACAGTGGAGATATTTGTTGCTGGTGACACGGCTGACGGTTGATTCGTGCATGTCGATTTCTTCCGCCACCTGTCGCAACGTCAGTGGTTTCAGCCTGGACACGCCTTCGCGGAAAAAGCCTTCCTGCTGCTTCACGATTTCCTGCGCGACCTTCATGATGGTGCGCTGGCGCTGGTCCATCGCCTTGATCAGCCAATTGGCGTCCGCCAATGCCTCGTTCAGCCAGTTGTTCGCAGCCTTGTTATCTCCCCCGCCGCCCATTTCGGCATAATAGCTCCTATTGACGAGCAGCCGCGGCAGGTTGGCGCTGTTGAGTTCGATCGCCCAGCCCTTGCCCTGCGCGGTCACGAATATGTCAGGAGTGACCGCGACGGCGGCATCATCGCTATCAAACCGCAGACCCGGTTTCGGATCATAGCTGCGCAGTTCGACCAGCATGTCCCGCAAATCTTCGTCGTCGACCCGGCACAGCCGTTTGAGCTGATCAAAGCTTCCCCGCGCAACTAGATCCAGATTGTCGATCAGCCTTGCCATGCAAGGGTCGTAACGATCCGCTTCCTTCGCTTGCAGCGCGATGCATTCGGCCAGATCGCGGGCCCCGACTCCAGTGGGATCGAAAGTCTGGAGCACTGCGAGCGTTTCCTCCATCTCTGCGAGGGGCACGCCAAGGCGGTAAGCCAACCCCATCAAGTCGACCCCGAGCCAGCCTGATGGCTCAATATGTTCGATAAGTTGCTCAAGCAGCAGCAATTGCCTGCCCGAGGCACAGGCGCCGGCCTGCTGCATAAGATGTTCGCGAAGGCTGATATCGGGCGCGGCAAAGGCATCGAAATCGGGGCCCTCGCCAAAGTCGGAGCCGCGCACGTCGATGCCGTTCATTCCCAGCATCCCGTCTGCGCCAGCGCCGCCACCCTCGCCGGGTTCAAATTCCACCTGCGAGAAATCGGTATCGAGCGCTTCGCTGCCGGTGCCGAAATCGCCATCGTTCATCAACTGGTCGCTGCCCAGATTTTCGGCAGCGAGCGGGGTATCAGGTAATTCAGGGCCTTCGTTATCGCCCGGTGCATCGCTTGAAGCGATTTCGAGCAACGGGTTTCGTTCCAGTTCCTCGGCAATGAAGGCGTCGATTTCCAGCGAAGACAGCGCCAACAACTTGATCGCCTGCTGCAACTGCGGCGTCATCACCAGCGATTGGGTCTGCCGAAGATCGAGGCGGGGGGCTAGGGCCATGTCCGTTTCAGCCGTTCGGGGATGCAGTCACACGCGCCATCAGCGCTAACTCACATCTCAAACCCTTCGCCAAGGTAGAGCCTTCGGACATTGGCATCCTTCACTAGGTCTTCGGGCGAACCGGCGAACAGCACCTGGCCGCCATAGATGATGCAGGCCCTGTCAACGATGTCGAGCGTTTCGCGGACATTATGGTCGGTGATCAGCACGCCGATGCCGCGCTGCTTCAATTCCTTCACAAGGTCGCGAATGTCGTTGATCGAGATTGGGTCGATGCCGGCAAAGGGCTCGTCTAGCAGGATGATCGAGGGATTCGCCGCCAAGGCGCGGGCGATTTCGCAGCGCCGTCTTTCGCCGCCCGACAGCGCCATCGCCGATGCGGAGCGCAAACGCGTGAGGCCGAATTCTTCGAGCAATTGCTCGAGCCGCGCCTCGCGTGCCGCCTTGTCTGGTTCGGCGAGTTCGAGCACCGCCATGATATTCTGTTCAACCGAAAGCCCGCGGAAGATCGATGTTTCCTGCGGTAGATAGCCAAGCCCGAGAATGGCGCGGCGATACATAGGCAGGCGGGTGATATCTTCGCCATTCAGCATGATCCGGCCGGAATCGGGCTTCACCAAGCCCATTACCGAATAGAAGCAGGTTGTCTTGCCTGCGCCATTGGGGCCGAGCAGGCCAACGACTTCACCCTTTGCCACCGATAGCGAAACATCAGTCAGCACCGCGCGTTTGTCGTAGCTCTTTGCAATCGAAACCACGGCCAGACCGGACGTCAAACCTTCTTCGGTCACGGCGCTTGCTGGGGATTCATGCCCCTGCTTTTCAGCGCCTGATAGTTGGTCGAGGCTCATCCCGTTTCGGTTCCTTCACTGTTCGAACGCAGCAATACCCTGCAAAAAGCGGCAAGAAAAGCATGCATTGGCCGCAATTGGCAGGATTCGTGCATGAACAGCAAAGAGTGGGCCCAAAAAGCCCTAACTCTGGTCCGAAATGGTTCAGTTCTTGCGTTGCGGGACGGTGAATGTGCCGGTCACCCGGCCATTGCGGCCGCTGGCACCGGGGGCCGAATTGCTGCCGGTGATGGTCGAACGACCGGCGTTAAGATCGATGACAATGCGCGCGCCGTTCAAACGGTTCGCACCCTGTGTGAGGCGTACATTGCCGAGCAAGGTGATGAGGTTCGATCCCAGATCGTAAATCGCGGCATCGCTTGTCGCGCGCAAATCATCCTTGGTTATGGTGACGCCGCCTACTGCGTCGAGGCGGTTCACATCGATGCCGCCATTGCTGCTATAGGCCGCCGTCACGCGTGAAGCACGCAAGGTGAGCCCCGCTTGTGTTGCCGTCACCCCACCCGTCAGGATGACGCGGTCGGCGCGATCCTGCAATTCGATGGCACCAGCATCAAAATCAACCGGCGCGTTGCTGTTATGATTGCGGATCACCTGTGCGGGTGCGGCAACCGACAGCAGCGCTGCTGTTCCCAAGGCGCTGGCAAGCATGATTGGCAGGAAAGACTTTGACATCATGGCCCTATCTAATCGCATTCTGGTCTATGCGCAAATGCGCTCCACCCTCCAGGCGGACGATGCGCGCATCGACATCCGCGCGCAATTTGCCCGCGCTGAACGAGCCGACCTTGGTCGTGCCGTTGACCGGACCGAAGCTCTCGATCTGGCGGGTCTTCATGGCAAATTCCACATTATTGGCGGTCAGGCTGAAACCATCGCCACCGGTATAAGACATCGGGCCTTCAACGCGGACGCGCTCTGTTTCGAGGTTGTAATAACCTTGGCCAGCAACCAGCCGCGCCGGCCCACTTGCCATCAGCATCTCGCCTGACAGATCGTTGAGCCGGATTATCGGCTCTGCCGAACTTTTCTGGACCGCACTACCGCCGCGCAAGGTGAAGGGGCGGCCACGGCTGTCTTCACCGCGGTACATGGCGTTGGTGAGCCGCATACGTTCGCGCGCCATGTTCACCTCATCCTTGGCAAGGACGAAGCTCATTTCCTGGGTGTTGGAGAAGGGGCTGACAACAAGCAGCGCTACCAGAACGCCGATGATGCTGGGCAAGCCGACGCGCAATATCCGCACCAACCGGTCATGACGACCGCCAGGGGCAGCGAAATCCTGCCTAAGCGTGCGTTCCCGGTCGGCAAGTTCTGACATGGCGCTGTTGTGGCTTCCGTTCGCTGAATGGCGGTTTAGCTGTGTGCGAAAATATCGTCTTCGGGCCAACCCATCAGGTCGAGTCGGGCGCGATGCGGCAGGAAATCGAAACAGGCCTGCGCGATTTCGCTGCGTCCCTCGCGTTCGAGTCGGATGACGAATTCGGCGTGCAGGCGGTGCAGGAAGCGGACATCGCTAGCCGCATAATCCTTTTGCGCTTCGCTCAAAACCGGCCCGCCCCAGTCGCTCGATTGCTGCTGTTTGGAGATATCGGTGCCGAGCAATTCCTTGACCAACTCCTTCAGGCCATGGCGATCGGTGAATGTGCGGGTCAGGCGCGACGCTATCTTGGTGCAGAAAAGCGGGGCTGCCGTTACTTTCAGATAATGCTCGATTGCGGCAAGGTCGAAGCGAGCAAAATGGAAAAGTTTCAAGCGGTTGGGGTCGCCCAATATCCGTCGCAGATTGGGCGCGGCATAATTGCTACCTGGGCCGAAGCGGATGAGATGTTCATCGCCGCCTCCGTCGGAAATCTGCAACAGGCACAACCGGTCGCGCAATGTGTTGAGGCCCATGGTTTCGGTATCGACCGCCAACGCCGAGGTGCCTTCCAGCACGCCATCGGGCAGGTCTTCTTCGTGGAGGAAAACGCTCATCCGCGTTCAAACTTTCTTTGTCGTATTGAATGGCTCTTCCTGTGCCCCAGCAACGCCGACAAGGCAAGGTTTACGACTTTTACCTCGATTTAGGTGTATTGCATTATTTGCTATCGCGCATTCCGCGCATAGGGTATAACCTGATATTGCGGAAGCCAGTGGCATGTCGCGGGAAATGTGGAATATTCGTCCTGTTCTGCGTGGATCGAATTTTGTGGGCGACGGGAAAGTATTAGTTCGAACATGAGTTTTAATGACAAGCGTCGTGGCCGTGGCCGTGACAAGCGTGACCGTTTTGGCGACGACAATTTCGGTTTTGATGCCCCCTCATTCCCCGGCGAATTGCGCGGTGGCGAGCGCTCAGGCGGCGGCTTTGGTGGCCCCCGCGGTGGCGGTGGCGGCTTTGGTGGCGGCGGTGGCGGTGGCTTCCGCGGCGGCGCACCGCGCGGCCCTGCAATGCCTGCTCAAGTGGTCGGCAATGGTAAGGGTGTAGTCAAATTCTTCAACAATCAGAAGGGCTTCGGCTTCATCCAGGTTGATGATCGCCCCGACGATGTGTTTGTTCATATCAGCGCCGTCGAGCAGGCTGGCCTTACCGGTCTTGCCGAAGGACAGCCGCTGGAATTCACGCTTGTTGACCGCGGCGGCAAGGTCTCGGCAACCGATCTCGTCATCGAAGGCGATCCGCTTCCCGTTCCCGAGCGCGCACCGCGCCCTGAACGCAGCGGTTTTGACCGCGGCGGCGATCGCGGCGGTGACCGTGGCGGCTTCAATCGTGGTGGTGATCGTGACGGCGGCTTCCAGCGTGGCCCGATGCGCGAATCGACTGGCGAACGCGCCAACGGCACCGTCAAATTCTTCAACGACATGAAGGGATTCGGTTTCATCCAGCGTGACGATGGCGGTGAAGATGTGTTCGTGCACATTTCTGCGCTTGAACGTTCGGGTGTCGGCCAGGTGACCCAGAATGACCGTCTGGCATTCGACATTGAAGTCGATCGTCGCGGTAAATTTTCGGCAACCAATGTCGAGCGTCTCGCTGAATAATCGGACGACTTAATTAGCGAACAAAAAAAGGGCCTCTTTCGAGGCCCTTTTGCATTGTGGCTTTGGCGGTTCAACGTGTCGGTACCGGCACGTCTCCGGTATAATCATAAAAGCCGCGCTTGGTCTTGCGACCGAGCCATCCAGCCTCGACATATTTCACCAGCAGCGGGGCAGGGCGATACTTCGAGTCGCCTGTTGTATCGTGCAACACCTTGATGATTTCGAAGCAGGTATCGAGCCCGATGAAATCGGCCAGCGTGAGCGGGCCCATCGGATGGTTGAGACCAATCTGGCAGGCCATATCGATATCCCGGATCGAGGCGACGCCTTCACCCAACGAAAAGCAGGCTTCATTCAACATCGGCATCAGGATGCGGTTCACGATGAAACCGGGTACGTCTTCGGCAAAGACCATCGACTTGCCCAGCGCATCGCCAAACATCCGCACCTTTTCCACGGTCTGTTCGGATGTCGCCAAGCCGCGGATCACCTCGATCAGGCCCATGACAGGCACGGGATTGAAGAAGTGTACGCCGATGAAGCGGGCCGGATCTGGCGAGGATTGCGCCATGCGGGTGATAGGGATGGACGAGGTGTTGGTCGCGAGCACCGCTTGGTGGCCGAGTACCTTGCCCACCTCTTCAAAGATCTTGCGTTTGATGTCTTCGCGCTCGGTTGCGGCTTCGATCACCAGGCCAGCCGATGCCATTGGTTCATAGCTCGCCACCGGTTCGATGCGCGAAATAAGCTGTTCGGCCTCGGCAACGCCAATTTTCTCGCGTTCAACCAGACGATGCACTGCTTTGGCGATGCCGTCCTTGCCGGCTTGTGCGCGGGCGATGTCGACGTCCGAAAGCAGCACATGATAACCCGCAGCAGCGCTGACTTGCGCAATGCCGGATCCCATTTGCCCTGCCCCGATAACTGCAACCGTGCGCATAGATTTTGACCCCTTCGATTATGTTCGGCGCCCCCCTAGCGTAGCAAGGCGGTTGGCGATAGACTGTTTGCCATGAGCTTGCATTTTGTTCGAACCGTTGTTGCGGGATCGCTTCTGGCGATGCCGGCAGTTGCTGCGCCTGTAACATTGGGAGAGCAATTTTTTCGCAAGGATTGGGCGGCAGCTTGCGACAACAGCCTGGCGTGCGAGGCGGTATCCATGGCGCCCGATGGCGATTTGGCTGACAAGACCTGGGTGCGGATCGCACGCGATAGCGGGGCTGACACTGTAAGCGTCAAGATCGGGCTTTCGGAACCCAAAGGCGACCGGTACCGATTGTTGATCGATGGTCGCTTGGTTGACAGCGGCATGCTTTCGAAGGGCGAATGGGCAATTGAGGCAGCGCCTTCAAATGCACTGCGCGTGGCTAGGGCGATAGGGCGCGGGCGGAAAATGGTTATCCTCGGCTCTGACGGCAGCAAGCTCGGCGAACGTTCGTTGAATGGATCTGCTGCGGCGCTAATCCACATCGACTTCCTCCAGAACCGGGCACGTACCCGCAATGCGCTTTTCCTTGCCGGTCGAAGGACGCTGCAACCCAAATCCATGCCATTGCCTGTCATTGCCGCCCAACGGATTGGCAAGGCTGGCGCAGTTCCCGATGCGGGCACCATCATTGCTGTCGTCGAAAAATCGCAATGCCCTGCAGAGCAGCTTGCGGTAACCGAAAACAGCGCGTTCAGCCTTGGCAAAAAAGGCGGCGTGAACAAAGTTCTGATACTGGTTGGCTGTGGCGCCGGAGCCTATAATATGACGATGGCACCCTATGTGGGAAGCTCGACCGATGGCCGGAGATGGAGCTTCACACCAGCGCGCTTTGATTATCCGGAAAAGCCGGATGAAGGCATGGGTGGCGCGGTTCTCCTTTCCAATCCCGAATGGGATGCGGCAAACCAGCAGCTCAACAGCTTCCACAAAGGGCGCGGGCTTGGCGATTGCGGTCGTTCGGCCAATTATGTCTGGGATGGCAATCAGTTCCGCCTGGTCGAGGCGACAGGAATCGATGAATGCAATGGCGCCCGCAGCTGGATGACATTGTGGCGCGCCAAGGTTGAATTCACCGACTAGGCAATGCTCCAGCTGCTATTCAGCAGGAGCGTGTGTCAGCCTTTGCGGGCCTTTAGCAGCAGTTCGGCCACTCCATAGGTCCGCTCATTGTCGACATCGATCGCAAACGCGCCATCCGGGGTAATCTGCGGTACAACCCGAACACCAAAGCGGCGGGAAATGGCTTTGAAAGCCTTGTCGAGCGTCCACCAGCCCAGCCGAAACCGGATTAAGTTGAGGATACCGAATGCCTTGGCAATGCGGGCGCGATTCTTGGCGAACTGGCCGCCTTCACGGAACGCCTCGGTCGCGCGCAGCGCCTTACTGTTGCGCAGCCAAAAGACATTGCAGTTGGAAATCGCCACATCGCTGAATTCATAGAATTTGCGTTGCCCATCGGGATGGGCCGCACGAATGGATTCGCGCGTTGCAAGAACGACCACCGCATCGCCTTCGCTGGCGAGCGCGTCGCGATGCACGCCCTGAAGGTAACCGCTTTCGGCGAGCACATTGTCGGCGGTTGTGATCAGCAATGGAAATGCGGCATCGCCACCGGCCAGAGCAATGGCGTGTTCGACGCTTTCGACAATCCCGGCCTGTGCCTCGCACAGCACCAATCGGCCTGCAGCCTTCAGCGCCGCGACTGTCGGTAAATCGGCAATCACCGCTGGGTCGTGGATCGAAATCAGGACTTTCGCCTCTGGAAAGGCCGGACCGACTGCCTCAGCCACCCATTCGAGCAGTGGCTTGCCGTTGATGGGCACACGGCATTTGTGGCTGACGCCCGCGCGTTCGGCGAGCGGATCGAGCTTCCCGTCGCGTTTGCCTGCGAGGATGAGGATGGTCGGTTGGTCGTTCATGTCGCGCCTATAGGGTTGGACACAATTTCGGGCAAGCTAAGGCTGGCCAAACAGGGGAATTTGCACTAGGCGCAGCCGCGAAAAGGGAATTCGGGGTTTTATGGCAAACGCGCTTCGTATCGGATTGGCCGGGCTGGGAACGGTGGGCACCGGCGTCATCCAGCTTGTCGAAGAAAATCGCGCACTTATTTCGCGCCGCGCCGGTCGGCCGATTGAAATCACCGCAATCACTGCACGCGACCGCTCGAAGGATCGCGGCGTTGACCTCACACCCTATCGCTGGGTTGATGATATGGGCGAACTCGCCACCGCACCCGATGTCGATGTGGTGGTCGAACTGGTGGGCGGATCGGATGGCCCTGCGCTGACGCTCGCTCGCGAAACGCTGGGCGCCAGCCGGGCGCTGGTGACTGCGAACAAGGCAATGATTGCACATCATGGCGCAGAGCTTGGCGCACTTGCCGATGCCAAGGGTGCACCGCTGAAATTCGAAGCAGCAGTTGCGGGCGGCATTCCGGTGATACAGGGGTTGCGCGATGGCGCGGCGGCCAACCGCATCGACCGCGTTTACGGCATCCTCAACGGCACCTGCAACTTCATCCTATCGGCGATGGAACGCGATGGCCGTGATTTCGCCGAGGTGCTTTCGGACGCACAGGCCAAGGGCTTTGCCGAGGCCGATCCCAGCTTCGACATTGATGGTGTCGATGCCGCGCACAAGCTTTCGATCCTCGCCTCGCTCAGCTTTGGCAGCCGCATCGATTTTGACGGTGTCGATATTCGCGGCATTCGCAAGATCATCGCTGCTGACATCGCGCAGGCGCAGGCGCTGGGATATCGCATCCGCCTGATCGGCCTTGCCGAAGTCGATGGCGAAAATGGAGGCTCTTCGCTGTATCAGCGCGTGCAGCCATGCCTTGTACCGATCGACCACCCACTCGCCAATGTAACCGGCGCGACAAATGCTGTTGTTGCGGAAGGCAATTTCTCTGGCCGCCTGCTGTTTCAGGGAGCGGGCGCGGGCGATCGTCCCACCGCATCGGCGGTGGTTGCCGATCTTGTCGATATCGCGCGCAAGGAAACTGGCCCGGCTTTCTCGGTTCCGACCGCCGAACTTGAAGAATTGCCGCGCGCGACCGCTGCCCACCGGATCAACAAAACCTATTTGCGCATGCTCGTTGCCGACCGGCCGGGTGTGCTTGCCGAAATCGCCGCCGCGATGCGCGACGCCGGGCTTTCGATCGAGAGCCTGATCCAGCGCGAAGTGGGTGACGGTTCGGCGCTGATCGCCATGGTCACCCACGAAGCGCGTGAGCAGGCCGTTACCGATACCCTCGCTGCCCTCAAAGGCTCTGACAGCCTGCAGGGCGAACCGATGGTCATGCACATATTGGGAGAATGAAATGACGACGCAACCAACAGGAGAATTGGCTGGCGGCGCAATGGACCGCGTCCTTGTCCTTGAAATGGTACGCGTGACCGAAGCTGCGGCTATGGCAGCTGCCAGCATGATCGGCCGGGGTGATGAAAAGGCGGCGGACGCTGCTGCCGTCGAAGCGATGCGCGCTGCGCTCAACGACCTTTATATGGACGGCACCGTCGTAATCGGTGAGGGTGAACGCGACGAAGCACCGATGCTCTATATCGGTGAAAAGGTCGGCAATGCGCCGGGCAAGGGGCCCAAGATCGACATCGCGCTCGACCCGCTCGAAGGCACCACGATCACGGCAAAGGCTGGACCAAATGCGATGGCGGTGCTCGCGGTTGCTGAAGAGGGCAACCTCTTGAACGCACCTGATGTCTATATGGAAAAGCTTGCGGTCGGCCCCGGCTATTCGCACGGAATTATCGATCTTGCCAAGACGCCGACCGAAAATGTCCTTGCCGTTGCCAAGGAAAAGGGCGTTCCGCCTGAAGAAATCATTGTCTGCGTTCTCGATCGCCCGCGCCATGACAAACTGATCGCAGAACTGCGCTCGCTGGGTTGCGGTATCATGCTGATTCCCGACGGCGACGTGGCTGGTGTTATCGCAACCACCAACCCGGACACGACGATCGACCTGTACATGGGCTCCGGTGGTGCACCCGAAGGTGTTCTGGCGGCTGCAGCGCTCCGCTGCGTCGGTGGTCAGTTCAAGGGCCGCTTGCTGTTCCGCAACGACGACGAGCGCCTGCGCGCGCGCAAATGGGGCATCGAGGATCTCGACAAGATTTACGATCTTGAGGAACTGGCCAAAGGCGACTGCATCTTTGCAGCGACCGGCGTGACCAGCGGTTCCCTACTCGAAGGCGTAAAGCGCACCCGCGATGGCAAGATCACGACGGAAAGCGTCGTGATGCGCGCCTCGTCGGGCACCGTGCGCTGGGTGAAGAGCGAGCACCGCCGCGCTTAATCGGCGCTAGAAAACCCCTAACGCCAATCCCTCAGCCATGGCTGCGCCCAATTCGACAGCCGTGGTGAGGTCGGCTTCGCTGATCGTTTTGGGTGTCAGGATTTCTTCGGGCGTTTGCGCGTGGGTGCAAACGATCAGGCTATCAGCGATGCGTTTCAGCCGCCAGCCGGTCGCGATGCGCTCTGCCTGGCGGACGGCGTTGCTTCCATCCGATCCCGCGCATACCAGCAGCGCATAAGGCCGCCCTTCGATCTGCCCAAGGCACGGATAATAACTGCGGTCAAAAAATGCCTTCATCACCCCGCTGATTGCAGCGAGGTTTTCTGGAAAGGCGAAGATATAGCCATCAGCTTCGAGCAGCGTTTGTGGGCTGGCATCATCGGCGTGCAGTAACAGCGTTTCAACACCAGACGCATTTGCCGCTCCCGACGCTGCAGCTTCGGCCAGCGCCTTTGATCCGCCCGTCATACTGTGCCAGATGATGGCGAGCCGTTTCATGTGGATGGAGCCTCGGCGAGGCGCGGAATTTCCGTAATTGCGGGTTCGTGGCCCCATCCTGCAAGCGCCTTGACCAGATCGCTTCCGGCAAGCCCCAGCGATGCAGTGTTGCGCAGCGGATGCACCCAAACGGTTGCCGCATCGGCAAGCTCAGAATCGAGTACGACTCGCACTTCGCCGCTTGTGTCATTCATTGTACCCAGCGGAGTCACCGATCCGGGCGTCAGCACCAACAGGCGCAGCAGGTCCTCGGCCTTGGCAAAGCTCAGGCGTTTTGATCCGATTGCGACCGGCAGGGATTTAAGGTCAACGCGAATTTCCCCGGGCACGGTCACCAACCAGAATTGGCCGCCATTATCCTTGAGGAACAGGTTTTTGGTATGTGCGCCGGGCAGGCTGGCATTGAGCTCCCGGCTTTCATCAACAGTGAACACGGCATGGTGTTCGACTACTCTGAATGCAATGCCGCGCGCCTCCAGCTCGGCATAGAGGCGCGCTTCATTGTCCAATTTTTAGCCCCGGTGCAAAGCGCAGAGCTTGTTGCCGGTCGGGTCACGCAAATAAGCGAGATAGAGACGGCCAAAACCGCCTTCGCGCCAGCCCGGCGGGTCTTCGATCGCCTTGCCGCCATTGGCAACGCCAGCTGCATGCCAAGCGTCGGCCTGCTCGGGCGTCATCGCAAAGCCGATTGTGCCGCCATTGGCGCCGCAAGCGGGCTCACCATTGATCGGTGGTGTCACAATAAAAAGCCCACCATTGTGCATGTAAATCAGTCGACCATTGTCATCGGTAATGGCGGGATTGCCTCCAAAAGCCGCGAAGGTCGCGTCATAAAATTTCTTGGCTGCGGCAATATCGTCCGCACCCACCATAACATGGCTAAACATAGTCTCTCTCCTTGGTTGAAATTCTAGAAAACCACGACGCTACGGATGCTCTTGCCCGCATGCATCAGGTCGAAGGCAGTGTTGATCTCCTCGAGACCCATGACATGGGTGATCATGGGATCGATCTCGATCTTGCCGTTCATGTACATGTCGACGATCTTGGGAACGTCGGTGCGGCCTTTGGCACCGCCGAACGCAGTGCCGCGCCAGTTGCGCCCGGTGACGAGCTGAAACGGGCGTGTGGCAATCTCCTTGCCCGCCTCGGCAACCCCGATGATTATGCTAGTGCCCCAGCCGCGATGGCAGGCTTCGAGCGCGATGCGCATAACTTCGGTATTGCCGGTGGCGTCAAAGGTATAATCCGCGCCGCCATCGGTCATTTCGACAATCTTGGCGACCACGTCCTCGCGGCTCATGCCCTTGGAGTTAAGGAACGCCGTCATACCGAATTTGCGACCCCATTCCTCGCGATCGGGGTTGATGTCGACGCCAATGATCATGTTGGCACCGGCAAGCCGCGCACCCTGGATGACGTTGAGGCCGATACCGCCAAGCCCGAAGACTACGACATTGTCGCCCACTTGTACCTTGGCGGTGTTGATGACGGCGCCAACACCGGTGGTCACGCCGCAACCGATATAGCAGCTCGTCTGGAACGGCGCGTCTTCGCGGATCTTGGCAACCGCGATTTCGGGCAGCACGGTGAAGTTCGAAAAGGTTGAGCAGCCCATATAATGATAGATTGGTTGGCCCTTATAGCTGAAGCGCGTAGTGCCATCGGGCATCAGCCCCTTGCCCTGCGTCGCGCGGATCGCGGTGCACAGGTTGGTCTTGCCCGAAAGGCAGCTTTTGCACTGGCGGCATTCGGGGGTGTAGAGCGGGATCACATGGTCGCCGGGCTTTACAGAGGTCACGCCCGCGCCAACCTCACGCACCACGCCTGCGCCTTCATGGCCAAGGACACTCGGGAAAATCCCTTCGCTGTCGAAACCATCGAGCGTATAGGCATCGGTGTGGCAGATGCCCGTTGCCATGATCTCGACCAGCACCTCGCCCGCCTTCGGACCTTCCAGATCAAGCTCGACAATCTCGAGCGGCTTCTTCGCTTCAAACGCAACTGCTGCGCGGGTCTTCATATGCAAAACTCCCCTGGAACTTGCAGGTGGCTATGCCGATTCCATTACGCACCTGCAAGCCTCTCGGAGATCTATTCAGAATGATTGCCAGCGCAGCCGGATAAAGCCGGAGCGACCGGTGCCGGGCAGGCGCGCACCCAACGCTATGTCGGAGCCGCTGTTGCGGTTATAGCCAGCGAGATGTTCGACATAATATTTGCCGAAAAGATTCTCGACGCCGACATCAAGGCGCAAGCCATCGCGCATGATCCAGTAACCAAATAGGTTGAAAGTCAAATAGCCTTTGCTCGAAACTTCGCCATTTCTCGCCGAAACCTTATGCTGTTTGGCAACCGCCAACGCTTCTGCCGTCAGCAACCAGCTTTTGGCTTCCCATGCGAGGTCCAGTCGCGCAGTGGCAGGCGCGATACGGTAGAGGTTATCATGGATATCACGCCTTTTGCCGCGAACATAGCTCGCGACGCCATCCAACCTGAGAGGGCCGACTAAGCGCGTTCCGAATGCGATGTCGGCACCATAGATTTCGGCGTCAACATTGGCAAAGCGCAGCGGCGTTGAGTCACCGCTCGCCGATGATACCATTTCGACTGGCGTATCAAGCACGCCGGGGGTTACATCAAATGGCACACCCTGAATGAAATCGTCGAGCCGGCGATAATAGACCAGCGGACGCGCATAGGCCGTTTCGGCATTCCAGTCGAATCCCGCCTCGAAAAGCCATGCTTTCTCGATCTTCAGCGCAGGTGACCCGACATAGATGTTGCCATCAGCCAAGCCGCCGCTGGCCTCGGTCGGCAGCCATGCGAAGCGCTCAACCAAACTCGGCGCCCGGGTCTTGTGGGCGAGGGTGAAGCGCGGCGTTACATCTCCGAAATCTGCGGAAAGGCGCAAGGCGGCATCAATCGAAGTTCCCGACCATTCCCGGTCGGCATTTGCAAAAGTGCGCGCTAGATTGGCTGGCCCCATTGGCACTCCCGGTCCGAAACGCGGCACTTCGGTGCTGGCACCATGACGATCGACACGAAGACCCAATTCAGCGTCAACCACACCTAGCGCCGCGCTGGCTTCGGCAAATGCGCCGATGCGGTCGCTTCTCGCCCGGTCGAGCGGGTGGATGAAGAAGGTGGGAGAAAGCGGGTTGTAAAGCATGAACCCTTTGTCGATAGCTTCAAAATCGCTCCCAATCCGAACGTGCCGGTCGATGCTTCCAAAGCGCAAGGAAAGCCCCGCACCCATTGTATCGGCATAGGTATCCGACTGCCGCGTCGCCGCAATTGCAGGTGCAGGACGCTGGGTGAAATTGTTCATCCGGTGCTCGACCCCCGAATAGTCTACATGTGCTTCAAGCGTTAGATCGGATGCCAATTCACCTTCAAAACCTGCGCGCAGAAAATCGGTGTGAAAGTAGATAATATCCATCGCAAAGGGTGGGTTGCCCGAGCGCCCGGTATCCTGCCGCCGATATTCCAGTGAGATTTCTCCCGACCCGGTCTGGAAACCCGCATGCACACCATAAACTGCGCGTTCGAAGCCCGTGCTGCCAACGCGCCCACGCGGAAAGCGCATGTCGTCGCCTTTTTCCCATGACGCGATGGCGCCGAACCTGACCCGGTCATTGGCAAGTCCAACCATTCCGCCTGCCGCAACGCTGTCATCGACACTGCGATATTGCACCGAGATATCGACCTGCGGCGAAAGCGTGCCTGCATTGCCAAAACGCGCCTGCTTCAAAACTGCGTTAACGCCACCGCCGAAACCTGGGCCATCGCGCACGGGAGAAGCACCTCGCGCAATTTCAACTCTTTCGATTAATGCCATGGGCGCATAATGCATGGCAGGGTCCATCGCATTGGGCCCACCGGTTGCGAAATGCTGGCCATTGACACGCAGCAAAATGCGCTCGCCGAACAGCCCCCGCATCTGAACCTGTCCGGAAAGCGCGCCATTATCGACTAACGCCATGCCGGGCTGGCGCGCGATGAAAGCTGCTGTATCAGGGCCGGTCGCCAGCTCTTCATCGGCTTCACGGTCAAGGTTGAGCGCTGTTGTGCGCTGTGCGGTGACAATGATCAGATTTCCATCGGTCTGGTCAGATGTTTGCGCAAGTGCAGGGCACGTGGCTGCAACCGCCGCAAATGCGGTCGCTACAAAAAATCGGATTATCATTTATCAGTCTCTCAAACTCGGGTGTTCAGCCAACCAGCATCCGCAGCTTGTCGAGAGCGGTTTCCTCGGCTTCATGATGGTCGATGATCGAGGATAGCCGCCCCTTGGCATCCATCAGGAAAATCCCGGCGGTATGGTCTATCGTGTAGTCGCCATCAGGTTGGGCAGGGTCCAGCGGCACCTTTTTCATGTAAACGCCAAAGCCTTTCCGGATTTGCGCGAGTTGCGCATCGGTGCCGGTCGCGGCGATAATCGGCGTACCGAACATTTCGGCATAGGCCCCGATATCTTGCGGCCTGTCGCGTTCGGGATCGACCGAAACGAAAACGATATCGAATTTGTCGCCGTCCGCTCCCAATTTCTTTCGCAGCAAGGCGAGCCGCGCCAACGTTGTCGGGCAGACATCGGGGCAGCGTGTGAACCCGAAAAAGATCGCATAAGGGCGTCCGGCCAAACTTTTGTCGGTCAATACCGATCCATCCGACCGAGTCAGTTCAAACGTCCCGCCAAATGGCAATGCAGCCGTTGCCGGCGCCTGTTTCTCAACGCCATTCTTCTCGAGGCCCAGGAACAGTATGGCGCCGAGCAGCGCCGCCACCCCTGCAACAAGCCAGAGCAGTTTGCGAACCGCGGCGATGTTGCTCGCGATATCCTGATCAGTGTCCGCCATGATGCCCCTCCATCGCAGATGTCGAGGAAATGGACTGCACGTCAAAATTTACCTTCACGGCGCCCGCACGTTGGAACTTCAACGTGACCGGAATCTTGTCACCCAGTTTGAACGGCTTTTTGAGGCCAATGAACATTATGTGCAAACCACCCGGTTTCAGTTCCACCGATTTTCCGGCGGGAATGGCAATGCCCTCCTTAACCTGCCGCATCTTCATGACCCCCTTGTCCATGCTCATGCTATGGATCTGCACCTCGGCGGCCATGGGAGTGCTGGCGGTTAGCAACCTGTCGTCGGTTTTGCCTGCATTGCGGATGGTGAGGAACCCTCCGCCTACGCTTTGATTGGGGGCGGTTTCGCGGGTCCAAGCTTTGCTGGTCGAAATTGGGCCTGCGGTAGCATTTTGTGCAAGGATAGGCGTGGCAAGCATTGCAAGGCCGAGCCCTGCCAGCGCGAAAGCTGAATTGGATTTCATGATTTTACTCCGGATTTGCAGATGCATCTTGGATGCGGAAGCACCTGCGGAATTGACTATAAGGATTGGAAAGTCAGTTCCGGGCCGGAGGGCCGCGCAAAGGGGGGCGCAGATGGTTGTCTTGCGCGAGCAGAATACCGGTTTTCGGAAGGAAGCCGAGCGCAAGGATGAAGGCAAAGGCCATCGCCAAGACGGGCGCATCAGCGCCGCCCAGCCCGGCCATCAATGTCGATGAATAGGCGCACACTTTGCCCGCACGACCGGTGTCATCGCCTTGGTCTGGCCCGTCCTGCTTCATCGGAACCGTCACGGCACGCGATTGCATGCTGCCGCTGCCATCGACGCAGATACTGACGGTGAAGGTCTTGCTGGCAGGCGCGACCATATAGCCTGCGGGGATCAGTGCCTTTGCAAGCAATGCCGTCGCCACCAGCAGCATGGCGAGCTGGTAATGCGTACGAAGCAGGAGTCGCATGGCGAACATGGCAAAGCCCCTAGGCGGAAGTTACCACCATGTCAGCCCTGTTGCGCAAAGACGCATTGATCTGGGGCAGTTTCGAATGAGAATAGTGGCGGTGGGAAGTCGACCGGCATCGAACCTTCTCTGGGGAATATGCAATTCTGGACTTGTAACGGTTTTGCGCCGGTCACCTGAGCGTTTAGAGCTCGCAATAGGAGACCGAAGAGATG